>JANSXW010000079.1 GCA_024742755.1 bacterium
AGGCGGGCAATGCCTTTCTCGTCGACTTCCATGCTTACGGAGCCTAACTTGGTTTTATCTGTCATGGTTTGGTTAATGCTTTTGGTAAACAGACTTCAAAATACGAATGAATGTTCGTTAGCAAAGGTAAGAAAATGCGGGGGGAATCCGAAGGGCAACCGGCGGCACTTCCCTTAAATGAGAATGGTACCTCTCGTGAAAAAGGCACCATTCAATTTTTAGCTTAGCAGTGGGGCAAAAATAAAATGCACAACTTTCAAAAAGCTTTTGCCCCAACGTTGCACAAAACTCGCCCTCTGATTGGTTCTGTCCAACGTTGAAACAAAACCAGTTGTGCATTTTATTTTTCGAGAAGCCCTTATCCGAGGTAGCGGACTTTCCAGACCTTCCCCTCTACGGAGTCGGTAATGTAGAGGCTGCCATCGGGCCCGACTGCCAGCCCGGTGGGGCGGTGTTTGGCATCTTTGGGTTTTTCGATGGTGGTCTCAGCAGCGATATTGTCCACAAAGATTTCCCAGTCGCCGGTGGCTTCGCCGTTGCGCATCGGCACAAATGCTACGAAATAGCCTTTTTGGGGCAGGGGTGCCCGGTTCCAGGAGCCATGGAAGGCAATGAAAACGCCTTCCTTATACTTTTCAGGGTATTGCTCACTGTGGTAAAAGACGAGGTCGTTTGGCGCCATGTGCCCGGGGAAAGCCACAACGGGCTCCTCGATGCCTTCACAGCGCCCCTGCTTTTCGCCATCCCCTCCGTACTCCGGTGCCAGGACCTTTTTGCCCTGCTTGTGGTCGTAGTAGCAATAAGGCCAGCCAAAGTCATCGCCCTTGTCCAGCTTCAGGAATTCCTCGGAAGGGAGTTCGGCATTTTGCTCGTAGCTGTACATGCCCGGGAAAAGGTAGCTGAGCTGATCGCGCCCGTGCTGCATGGCGTACAGTTGATTGCCCTCGTGGTTGAACTGAATGCCGACGCAGTTGCGCAGCCCGGTGGCGAAGCGCTCGCCATTTGCCTGCTGCGTTTGCCCGGTCTGCATGGCATCAAACTGCCAAATGCCTGCCTGCCATTCCAGTTGAGGGCAGGGGTCCATCCCGGTTGACCCTTTGGTCCGGGCTTCTTTCATGCAGGCATTGGAAGGAGCACCTACATTGACGTACAGGTGCCCGTCGTTGTCGAAGGTGACCGACTTGGCTTCGTGGGAACTTTGTTCCGGAAACCCGCTTACCACCAGCTCGCGGCGGCTCTCGTCCGGAACAAGTGCACCATCTTCCGGCAGTGGATAGCGGAAGACCTCCGTTGTGGAGGAGCAGTAAAGGTAGCCTTTGTAAATCTCCATTCCGGTACCGGTATGCGCTCCGAAATAAGCCAGGGTATCGGCCCGGCCGTCACCGTCTTTATCGCGCAGGGCAGCGATGCCTTTGCCGTCTTTGAGTTGTTGCAATTGTATGTAAACGTCGCCATTGTCGCGCACCGCAATATGGCGGGCCCTGCCCACCGAGTCAGCCACCACTACGGCTTCAAAATTGTCGGGCAGGATGAGCGTCGGGTCAGACCAGCGGCTGGATTTTGCATTGGTCGTTTCCGGCAGCTCCTCAGATACATTGGTATTGTTGGCGCAGGCCATAAGCCCGAGCAATAGCGTTAAAGTCAGTAAATATCGCATGAGTAGTTGGTTGGTTCTTCTGTTGTAACAGATGGGCAGGCGGGGGGTTCAGGAGAGCTGCAGCATCGCCTTGATTGCAATCGAACAACCAGGCAGGCCTGATAAAAAAAGACTTGGCAAGGCCCTGCTACGGGCACTTGCCAAGTCTGTAAAACAGGTGTTTTAAGCCTGTTTTTTACGTTGATGCAGGTTGATACACCTTGCCTTCCTACGGCATCACTACAGTATCAATGACGTGAATGGTACCATTGGAAGCCTCAAGGTCTGTTTTGAAGACCTGGGCACGGTTGCCGTTCCCATCAATCAGGTAGACGGCGTTGCCTTCGGAGATAGCCTTGATCTCTGCGCCATTGACGGTGGTCAGGGTGGCGGTACCGTTGTTGTCTTTGATGGCTTGCACGACCTGATCGGCGGTGATTTTGCCAGGTACAACGTGGTAGGTCAGCAATGCCTGTAGCTGCTCCTTGTTCTCTTCGAGCAAGAGCGTGGCTACAGTACCTTCCGGCAGCTTCTCAAAAGCCGCGTTGGTGGGCGCGAATACGGTGAATGGACCCGGCTTTTGCAGGGTGGCCACCAAATCGGCAGCTTTCACAGCAGCGACGAGGGTCGTATGCATTTTGGAAGAAGCCGCCACATCGACGATGTCCTGCTCGGCCATCATCTTAGCTTTCTCTTTCTTCATCTTTGCTTTGCCATCGTACTGCGCCTGCAGTGGGGAAATGGAGAGTGCGAGCATTAAAATACTGGTTACTAACGCAATGAAATTTTTCATAGCTTACTTTTCAATTTAAAAATGATTCAATCGGGTGATTTTCAACAGGCATACGAGCCTGAACGCCGATTGGATTTTTTGATATGAATCTTTTTTTAGGAAACTTTGACCTGCGGCTGTTCTTCAGACTATGTTTGGAGCGGGTTCGTCATGAAAATCAAGGAATTGTGCCCGCCTGCTGTGCCAGCATGGCCGGCAGGGTTCTGGCTAAATCTTTTTTGGCGCGTTTGGCGGGCCAAATAAGCTAAAAAAGATGACGCCAGAGCCTGCCCCGCATTTCAGCGGGGTTCATAAGTCCTTGGTTTGCAATAGAATCAAGCTCCAAACATAGTCTTAGCCTGAAAGCGCTCGATACGCTTAGCCATATTGCCGAAAACAAAGTAATGGAATGGCAGCACCGCTCCCCAGTACAGCCGCCCGAACAGCCCGAACGGCCGGAAGGTGGCTTTTTGCCGCAGGTAGGCTTGTCCGTCCTTGTGCTGGATGCGGAATTCCAGCCAGGCTTCACCGGGCAGTTTCATTTCGGCGTAAAGAAGGAGGCGTTGTTTGTTTTCATCGGCAATGAGCACCCGCCAGAAGTCAAGGGCATCGCCATCGTGAATGCGGTTGGGATGGGTACGCCCCCGGCGCAGCCCTATGCCGCCAACAAGCTTGTCCAGATAGCCCCGCAGCTTCCACAAACCATTGGCGTAGTACCAGCCGCGTTCGCCCCCGATGCTGATTACGTTTTGCCAAACCCGGTCGGGCGTATTGTGGGTAATGGCGACCTTTTGCTCATCGACAAAACAGCCGTACTCGGGCACTTCGATGTAGCGGTTGAGCGACGCTTTGTCTGAACTGGAAACCAGGGAGTCCTTCCAACTGCTGACCACCATATTCTGCTGTATCTTATCGAAAGCCAGGGCTACCGCTTGTTCGTAGGGGATCGGGGTGATGCCCAGCTCTTCCGCCAGGTTATTGGGGCGGCAGATGACGTCGATTTTCATACTGTTGACCAGGTTCACGGCCAGTTCATAGGTGGTGGAGGTCACGAAGTAGAGCCAGTAGGAAGACAGGCGGGGCGTCATGACCGGCACCACGTAGAGTGACCGCTTCAGGCCCCGGGCTCGGGCGTAGCCCATCAGCATTTCCTTGTAGGTCAGAATGTCATCGGCACCAATATCGAAGTTTTTGCCGTAGTACTTTTCCTGGAGCATTACGCCAGTCAGGAATTTGATTACATCGCGTATCGCAATAGGCTGGCAGCGGGTACTCACCCAACGCGGGGCAATCATGACCGGCAGTTTTTCCACCAGGTCGCGGATAATCTCAAAGGAAGCGCTGCCAGAGCCGATGATAATGCCGGCGCGCAGTGCGGTGAGCGGGACCTTGCCGCTATCCAGTATTTGCTCTACGCGCAACCTTGACTCGAGGTGGCTCGACAGTTCCTCGCTGTTGACGATCCCCGTGAGGTAAATGATCTGCTGACAGGTCGTCTGCTCGACAAAAGCATTAAAATGCGTAGCCGCCTGCTCCTCCAGAGATTTAAAATCATCAATGGCCGCAGACAGGGAATGGATGAGGTAGTAGGCTACGTCGAACTCCCGGGGCGCATCCTGCAGGGGTACGGGCTCCAGAAAGTCGACCTGAAAAACGTCCACCTGCTCCTCCCACCCTTCCGGCACTTCAAAGGTAGTGGCGTTACGGACGCAGCAGATGACCTCGTGCCCCTCTTCCAGGAGCACGGGCAGTAGCCTTCTTCCGATGTAGCCGGTCGCGCCGGTGAGTAAGATACGCATGTGGCGTTGTTTTATGTTGGAACGGTATGCCCGGGCGGAGGTTCAATGACTGGCCGGAAGCTTGGTCATTGTAGTGCCACGATCAGCTGCACTTTTTAGTTGTGGCAGAGGACGGTTCCTGTTGGTATGCTCCTACAGTGGCTCAGCCCTGCCTACCTGCTCCGGGACCTCCTGCCCCGCCTGCTTTTCAGAGGATTAAAATAGGGATTTGGAGGTGATAAAAAGGTATCTTGGGGGTATTTTTTACTCTAAGTCAGGTGGCGACCTTTGGAGTCGCGACCTGACAACCTTGCCTCAGGACCCGATTTCAAAATCACCGCCTGGTCATCATAAGAAAACACCGGGCACACTTTCCATTCGACGTAGTTTAGCAAAGTCGATTCTTTTCCCATTGACTTCCCGCTTTACAAGGGGAACATGCGACTTCTACGAAGTCGGTTGGCTTTGGCATGGTCTTGGTTACTAAGGTATAACTTCTACGAAGTATGCCTGCGTAGGGAGTCCCGGGGAGAAAGGTCTGACTTCGTTAATAAACTACGTCGGGCGGTGAGTGCTCCCGGGGTCAACTACAATTAGGGCAAACGCACCAAAATTTGAATGAGATTGGAGCACGTTTGGAACATGTCACGGAACACGTAAGTGCAGGTGGCGGCTGCCGAAATTGCATGTTCAACGGAGGAGTCCCGGTTCAACCAGGATGAAGTCTTGCGGATATATAGTGCCTGTGGCACTAGCCATCACTACCGGGAGGCAACCCTCTGCATTTAAGCGTTATGGCTGCTGGGGTAGAGCTTCCCGCTCTGCTCCAGCTTATCCAGGATTTTTAGGAGATGCACCAAAATAGGCAAACGACAAATGCTGCCAGGCTATTCAAAAAGTGCAATTTGTTATGCACTCGCTACAACATTACACCTTGCCCCATCCTCCAACAAAGCTTATCTTTGATCAAAAGTATTACTCATGACACAGCAAGCTACCAAAGCGATAATGCCCCTGCACAGGTTCGATACCAATGACTACCACCAAATGGGAGATGCAAATCTATTCGAGGGCAAGCGTGTCGAGTTGCTTGAAGGTCAAATAGTTGATATGTCCCCAATAAAACCTAAACACGCTGGTGCCGTCGCGTTACTGATCCATCACCTCAGCCGGCAACTATCAGATGACTACATTGTGAACGCGCAAAACCCCATCGCCCTAAGCAACCAAAGCGAACCTGAGCCAGATATCAGCGTACTCCGCTACCGGGCGGACTTCTACCAAAACTCCCATCCAAAACCGGAAGACGTCCACCTCCTCATCGAAGTCGCCGATACCAGCCTTGACAAAGACCAAAAAGTGAAGCTGCCCCTCTACGCCGCCGCCGGCATCCCGGAGGTATGGATCATCAACCTGCCGGAGCAGCAATTGGAGCAGTATAGGGAGCCCGCTGCGGAAGGCTACCGCAGTATCCGGATTTACCGGGCGGGGGATACATTGGAGCTGGATTGGATTGAAGGTAGATTGGAGATGGGGCGGTTGTTTGGGGAGTAAAAAAGCGCAGCAGTAGAGTCTTCACCATCCATGGGTTACCAACACCACTGCTGCAAACGGTCAGAGCCGTTGTTTTTGTCTCTGCACAGCAGAGAACAGGGCATACACCTGTTCATCGGTAGCCATCCAGCTTTTCCTATGAGCTGCGGGCAAGGCGGAAGCCGAGGTTGTTGTTACGCTTCGACGGATTCCAGTTGTTGCGATTAGAAGCGCGGCAGTTCTGGGAAGGGTTGTTCCAACTGCCGCCGCGGTTCACGCGGTTAGAGCCCTACGGTGTTTGACCTTAAACGTAAAGTTACCTTTTTTCTTGAACCTTGGCATTCCAAATCGTGGTTGGAAAACCTATTGACTCAAAAATAAGAACCTTCAAAAAAAAATCAGGGGCTTACGCCCCAAAGTTCCCAAACTAACAGCGCTCGACAGCAGCACAGCCCTCGCTGGGGCGCTACCGCCGCCCCGCTCTTCCTGTTCCTGCTGCCTCACGAATGCTCATAGAAAAAGCCTGAAGTGGCAAACCTCAAAAACTGCGGGCAAGGCGGAAGCCGAGGCCGCTGTAACGCTTCGACGGATACCAGCGGTTGCGATCAGAAGCGCGGCAGAGCTGGGAAGGGATGAGCCAACTGCCGCCGCGGCTCACGCGGTAAGAGCCCGAATCAGGACCTTTAGGATTGCGTTGATCATCAGACGAATAGCTTCCATACCAATCTGAACACCACTCCCAAACATTACCACTCATATCGTATAAGCCCAGCTGATTCGGCTGCTTTTGCCCTACCGGGTGCGTCTTTTCTCCACTATTAGCATTGTACCAGCCTACCCTATCCAGCCTATTACTTCCACTGTACAGATAATTATCTTGAGCCCCACGCTCCCCGCCCCGGGCGGCATACTCCCACTCCGCTTCGGTAGGCAAGCGGTATTTTTCGCCGGTTTTAGCATTTAGCTTTTTGATGAATTCCTGTACGTCATCCCAGCTGACCTGTTCCACCGGGCAATTTACGCAGCCCTTGAAGAGGCTGGGATTGTCGCCCATCACTGCTTCCCACTGCGCTTGGGTTACCGGGTACTTCCCCAGATAATAGGCAGACAAACTAACTTCGTGGTATGGCTTTTCGTCATCATAACCTTCCCCATCCCGCGCTTCATCCTTCCAGCCCATCCAAAAAGTGCCGCCGTGTATGTGCACCATGTTTTCGCTCAGCTTAATGAGCTCGGGTGGTAGGCCAGGCTTGGAAAGCTGTGGTTTAAGGGTTGGTGTCTTCTTTACTTTGGCTTTAGGCGGAGACGGTTTTTTTGGCTCCGCGTAGCCCTTCAGCAGCTCGGCCTGCCGCTGTTTTGCCTCCTCTGCGTACGCTCCATCCGGAAAGCGGCCCAGGAAATCCAAATAAGCGGAGAGGGTGTCGGCTTGCTGTGCCCTTTGCCAGTGGGCTTCCTCTTCCAGGCGACGGATTGCCGCCAGGGCTTCCGCCCGGTACTTCCCGTCCGGATAGTCTTGATTGTATTGGAAATAGGCCAGGATCGTATCGGCCGCTTTGGCCGCCTCCCATGTTGTTGCTTCATCGCCTACCGGCACAAACACAAACTGCCCCTGATCATCCCCCTTCACATCAATATTCTTAAAAATGGGCGTCTGCCGGCCCTGCGTGGCGGCAGCTACCGCATCCCGCACCTCCGTAAACAGCTGATCCACCGGCAAGGGCTGCTGATTGTGGCGCAGGGCGCGCAGCAGTTCTTTGGCAAAGAGGCTGTTCTCGCCCGCCTGTCCGTCGAGGGCGCGCTCCCGGCTGTGGCTGGCCGACAGGCCGAGGCGGGAACGGCGGCTGTGCAGGAGCTGCCGGGTGGCGTTCTTGTAGGAAATAAAAAAGGAGCCGGCAAAGCAGGCATCCGCAATGACAAGGGTGTGGAAGGAGTTTATTTTATTCAGCAGGCGTTTGATGTTACCTGCGGCAATCCAGCCTTCGTCTTCGCCGGGCTTGCCTTCTACAGGTATCCAAAAGCCTTCGTCGTCTTCAATCTCGCCGTGGCCGGAGAAGTAAACGATGAGGCTGTCGTCTTCCCCTACCCTATTGCGCAGATCCTTGAGCTCGCGCAGCACTTTGGTCCGGGTCGCTTGCGCATCGTATAGCTCGTAGGTGCGCTCCGGGCTCACCTGATACTGCTCTTGCAGGAGCTGCGTGAAGCCTTGGGCATCCCGCACGCAGTTGCTCAGGGGCGGGCAGTGGGTATAGGCATCCACACCTATCACCAGCAGGTAGGTATGCCCCTGCTGCTGCAGGGCCATCTGCTGCATGGCTTCGTAGTCCAGTCCCTTGTGCTGTTCTGCCAAAATCTCCTTTTTGTGGTGAATATACGGATTTTGGGCAATGTTGTTCCAAAGATACGCTTGGTACACTATCATCAGATGTGATTTAGCAGTGTACCTGATGGACCGGCCCAGCCAGGTAGCGTTAGTTCTCGTTCCCTGTACACTCCGCGCCTACCGGGGAAACATGCGACTTCTACGAAGTCGGTTGGCTTTGTTTCTTATCAAGTCCGGTGGCGACTTTGGAGTCGCCACCGGACAGCCAGGGCTCCGGCCGCGATTCCTCAATCGCCGCCGGAGTAATGCCTGGCAAGACACTTTGTACGAAACTCAGGCTCACAACAATTGGAAGCGCCATCCCCCGCACAAAACAGGAAATGGCGCTCATCCATATATCCAAGGCGCTATGCGCGCTTATTCAAAGTCTTCCAGGTAGCTGACGGCGCCTTCGAAGACGCGCTCGGCGGTGAAGCCGAACTTTTCATCCAGTACAGTGTATGGGGCGGACTCCCCGAAGTGGTCCAGTCCTGCGACCTCGCCCAGTGGGCCGACCAGGCCGCGCAGGGTGACCGGCAGACCGGCGGTAAGGCCATAAGTCGGTACATCGTAGGGCAGCACATCCAGCTGATAGCTGATGGGCTGATTACGGAAGAGGCCTTCGGATGGGGCAGAAACTACCCGTACTTTTAGTTTTTTCTTTTCGCGCAGCAACTTGGCGCCCTCGATCAGGGTAGCGACTTCGGAGCCGTTACCGACCAGGATGAGGTCAGGGTTGCCGCCCTCTTCCTTTTGGACGATGTAGGCACCTTTTTCGGCTGCCTTGGCTGCTTCGTAGCGGCTGCCATCGGCAGGAAGGCTCTTGATGTCCTGACGGGAAAGGATGAGCCCGGTCGGTCCGTGGGTGTTTTCCAGGGCCAGCTGCCAGGCTACCGTCGTTTCGTCCACATCGGCTGGGCGCAGGGCGGTAAAGCTATTGCGCCCGGAGTAGTTCTGTAGTTGCTCCAGCAGACGGATTTGAGCTTCCTGTTCGATGGGTTGGTGCGTAGGGCCGTCCTCGCCCACCCGGAAGGCATCGTGCGTCCAGATGAAAATCACCGGCTGCTCCATTAGGGCAGCGAGGCGGATGGTCGGCTTCATGAAGTCGGAGAAGACGAAGAAGGTCGCACAAACGGGAATAACGCCGCCGTGGAGGGCCATACCCGTGCACAGTGCCGCCATGGTCAGCTCAGAAACACCAGCCTGCAGGAAAGCGCCGCTGAAGTCGCCTTTCACAAAAGAAGTAGTCTTCTTGAGGAAAGCATCCGTTTTATCGCTATTGGAAAGGTCGGCAGAAGCGACGATCATATTGTCGAGGTGATCGGCCAGATAGCTAAGCACCGCACCGGAAGCACCGCGGGTAGCCTGATCGGGCTTTTGTTTGATACCCGCCCAGTCCAGCTCCGGCAGCTCACGGGAAAGGTACTGCTCCAGCTTATCCGCCAGCTCAGGGTTTTTGGAAGCCCAGGCCTCCTGCTCTGCCCGCTTTTGTTCGGCATAAGCGTGCTTTTCGGTTTTTACTTCTTCGTAGAATTCTGTCACTTCCGGGAAAACCGCGAATGGATTGTCCGGGTCGCCGCCCAGCGCCTTTACGGTTTTCTCAAAAGAGGCTCCGGCACCGCTCAGCGGCTTGCCGTGGGTGGACACCTGACGCTCGAAAGACTCGCCCTCTTCCGTTACCGCGCCCTTACCCATAATGGTCTTGCCAATGATGAGGGAAGGGCGGCCCGTTTCCGCTACAGCGGCATCCAATGCCTTGCGGATAGCGTCATGGTCATTGCCTTCAATGGTCTGCACATGCCAGCCCCAGGCTTCGTATTTCTTGCCGGTGTCCTCGTCCATGACTTCACTGACCTCGCTTGAAAGCTGAATGTCATTGGCGTCGTAGAACATCACCACATTGCCCAGGCCGAGGTAGCCTGCAGTACGGCCGGCACCCTGCGCAATTTCTTCCTGAATGCCGCCGTCGGAGATGTAGATGTAGGTCTTGTGCGCCGTCCACTCCCCGAAGCGGTGGGCCAGGAAGCGCTCAGCGATTGCAGCACCGATGCCAAAAGTGTGCCCCTGCCCCAGCGGGCCGGAAGTATTCTCCACACCACGGGCTACGTCGATCTCCGGGTGGCCCGGCGTTGGGCTGCCCCACTGCCGGAAATTCTCAAGGTCTTCTGTGCTGTAATGCCCCAGCAGGTGGAGTTGGCTGTACAGCATCGCGGACATATGGCCGGGGTCAAGAAAGAACCGGTCGCGGAAGGGCCAGGCTGTGTCTTTGGGGTCGTAGTTCATGTACTCCGTGAACAGGATGTGCATGAAGTCTGCACCGCCCATCGCGCCGCCGGGGTGGCCGGAGCTTGCCTTTTCTACCATTGCGGCGGAAAGCACACGGATGTTGTCTGCAGCTTTTTGTGTGATTTTAGAATCTGCCATGTTAAAACGGATAAGGTTTTGGTAATCAAAAAACAGTAAACTGCCGGGAACGATCAAAGCCGCAGAGGATGGTTCGAACAGCGCCAGCCTCCAGCCACACGGGCCTTTTGCTTCGCATTCCTGCGCATATGCTTACTTCAGTTTCAAAGGATGCCCAATTCCGGATGTTCAGCCGGCCCTCTGATTTTCGCCCGAAGATAGCTAAACTCTGAGGTATTTCGGAAGCCGGGCAGAAGCGGAAAACAATTCTGAATAAAAAACCACACAAATACTTGCATTAAAAACTTTTTGTTTTTAAAATTGCATTAACAAAACAAAATGTGCGATGGTCAAAGTACGGTCCTACGAAGATTTCCAGACCGTCCCTGTCGTGGACATGGACGAGATGACGCCCTACCTGCAAGTGGAGGCAAGTGATGGCAAAAGCTTTCCGCTGCCGGGCGAGGAGTACAACTTCATCCGGCTGGATTTGAGCCTGGCGCTCATCCGGCACCCGGCACATACCTTTTTTCTGCGGGTAAGCCAGGAAACGCTGGGCAGTGAAGGCTTTTTGCCCGGGCATATTGCTATTGTTGACCGGCAGGCCACACCCCGCCACCGGGATATCATCGTTGCTTATTTTGAAGGTAGTTTTATCGTATGCCGCCTGCACATGCAAGAGGAGCTGATCAGCATCCAAACCGATGAAGAAACGGTTGCACTTGAGCCGGATATGGAATTTGCCATTTGGGGCGTGGTGAAAGACCTGCTCGTCCCCAGGTAGCGGCGCTTACTGCTCCTGTTGCTCTGAACGGGCGTCCAACTGCCGGGAGGCCGACTCGGCAATATCCTGCGCAGGTTCTTCTGCCGGAGCTTCTCCTGCTTTGGGCGCTTTGTAAAGGGAAAACAGCACACCGGCACCCAGGGATACAAAAATCACCGCCAGGGACAACCACTCCGGAATATGGACATGGTGCACCAATAGCATCTTCACGCCTACATAGGCAAGGATAAATACCAGCGCATGCTGCAGGTACTTGAAGCGGTCCAGCACGGACGCAAGCACAAAGTACAGGGAACGCAGCCCGAGAATGGCGAAAATATTGGAGGTAAAGACCAGGAAGGGGTCAGTTGTGATGGCAAAAATGGCAGGGATGCTGTCGAAGGCGAACATGACGTCTGTCGTTTCCACTACCATAAGCGCAACGAACAAAGGCGTTGCTGCGGTGATGTGTTTCCGCTTCACGAAGAAATGCTCCCCGTCGAACTCTTTAGTCACTGGTATGAGCCGGCTTACGTACTTGATGACCGGGTTTTTATTGGGATGGGCTGCCTCATGCGAGGACCACATCTTGTAGGCAGAGTAGAGCAGAAACACGCCAAATACATAAGTCAGCCAGGCAAATTTCTGAATCAGCACCACGCCCAGAAAGATCATGATGCCCCGGAACACCAGGGCACCAAGAATGCCCCAAAACAACACCCGGTGCTGGTACTTTTGCGGAATACTGAAGTAGGAAAAAATCATGGCAATCACGAAGATATTGTCCATGCTCAGGGATTGCTCAACGAGATAGCCGGTCAGGTACTTGAGTACGGCATCCCTCGCGGTCAGGGACTCCGGGTTTGCGATCCATCCATTTCCATAGGCAAAATATACAAATACACTGAACAACAGGGAAAGGGTTACCCATAAGGCAGTCCAGCCCAGCGCCTCCCGCGTGGTAATCGTGTGAGGATTGCGGTTGAAAACGCCCAGGTCAAGGGCCAGAAGGAAAAATACCAGAGTGATGAACCCGATCCAGATAAACATGTAGTTGCTTTTTGGCAGGGATATCCGTTGCCTTGTTTGCGCTTTATGCAGTGGTGTTCCCCTTAGACGCAGAAATGCGGTTTTGTCACCACTCCTTTCAATCTATAAATGCGTGGAAAAGAGGGTTTGTTGCTTTTGTGCTGCTGCAAACGGCCAGCATACTGCTGCTCCCGGCAATTCTTTACATTTTGCCTACAAACAAACAGCCGCAGGCACTTCCAAAACAAAGCACCCGCGGCTGATCAGGCAGACACCTGAGACTATGTTTGGAGCGGGTTCGTCATGAAAGTCAAGGAATTGTGGTTCTGGCTAAATCTTTTTTAGCGCGTTTGGCGGGCCAAATAAGCTAAAAAAGATGACGCCAGAGCCTGCCCCGCATTTCAGCGGGGTTCATAAGTCCTTGGTTTGCAATAGGAGCAAGCTCCAAACATAGTCTAAGCCTTTCAGCTTACCCTAGAATCACGATAAGCGTATAAATCAATCCAGGCAGATAAAAAAGTATGGTCAGGAGCAATGAAATCAATACCCTGTTCGTCAGTGCACCCTCAAAAAGCAACATCCCCAGAGGTGGCAGCAGAATGGTAATAATAATGAGCAGCAGCGCATTCTCGGATATATCAGCCTTGCGCCAGTCTTTGATGGCTGCACGAATCGCCTTACGCTTGGCACGGCGTTCCTGCCGCTTCTTTTTGCGGATCTCGCGCTTGGTGAGTTGTGAGGCTTCTTCTGCCGCAACTTCAGTAGCAGCCGACTGTACAGCAACAGCCGCATGGGCCGGCACTACAGCCATAAGGCTGAAAAACAGAGTCAGGGATAGTAGTAATGCTTTCATAAATACATAGGTTTTGGTAAAGTAAAAACCGGGGACAATGCCCAAAATAGCGTATGAGCTACTCCTACTCTACCGGAAAACCAAGGCCATGTTCACTACTATCCCTAAAAAATACGGACTTATATCAAACCGGGTCGATCATAGGCAGATCGGTCACCTTCGCTTCTTTCGGCCCGATGCTCAGCCAGCCGATAAAGCCACCGGAAGCCTTGGCGACGTGGCCTGCGAGGCTCAGCAGCCCTTCGTAAAAATGGCGGGCCTGCCTTCTATCGATCTTTTTGAGCACAGGATTGACTTTGGAAAGGCGATTGACCAACTCCACCTGACGGGGCTCCGTTTCCCGCGGCAAATCCAGGATCATAGCCAGCAACCGTTCATGAAGGTCCTGATCCAGTTTTTCGTAGAACGCCATCCATTCCGGATGAAAATCGAAAGACCGGACATGAGCTACTTTTTCACTGGCTGCCAGCTCAGAATCGTCAATGATACCATCGGCACCGGCAACAAGCAAGACCACCTGAGGCACAGCGTCATACAGTACTTTCTGGTCCTGAGGCGAAAGGGCATCGATACTTTTAAACATATATTTCTTGTTTTTAAATTTGGCTTTGTCGTTCGTAGCTGGGTTGGTGCTTTTGAAACAAAAATAGGTTTTTACGGCAAAAATTGCAGTGGCATAAATCATCTAATCTGTTTTTTCCACTTCTTTTTAGGCTACCTCCGAAAGGGGTTGAAGCTGAGCAGGCGGTTGGCCCAGCCCATCCATTTAGCAGGCTCGGGCTCGGTGGAGGCATCTTCCTCTACAGGGTCGCCGTACAGCGCTTCAAACATTTTGCGGACATTCTGAGCCACCATTCCCCGAAAGGGGATCCTGGCCATCAGCCCGTAGAGTGCCGCATTGCCCTCCGCATTCGCTTTTGGGTTCGCTTTTGCAAAAGCAACCGCTGCCCGCAGATCAGCAATGTAAACTTCCATTACCGGTAAATTCTGCGGCATCACCGTCACGTGGATGCAGTTGGGGCGCTGCTGCCGGTCAACGTACCACCCTTTTTCTGCAAGGGCATCTGCTATTACAAAAATATCGGGCCGGTTGTTCCGCGATTTAAAAGCCAGGATATTCATACAGGGTGCGCCGATCCATTCCAGTTCGGGTATACTTTCAATCGCGGCTTTGAGCTGATCCACCCCCGCCATCACCTGACGGGCGAGCTCAAGGTAGCGCTGCCGCCCCAGACTGTTCATAGCAGCCCAGGCCGCAGCAATAGGGCCTCCGGAACGCGATCCAAGCAGCGTAGCTGAAGCATAAATGCCCCCGGCCCAGTCGGTGGTTATGAAAAACTGATGCCTGAGGTAAGCCATGCTCCGGTAGAGGAGGACCGAGCTCCCTTTGGCTCCGTAGGCAAACTTATGGGTGTCTGCCGACATGGAAGTAACACCGGGCAACCGGAAATCCCAGGGGTGGACCTGTTCGGGCCGCAACGCCTCTACCCAGGGCAGCATGAACCCACCGATGCAGGCGTCCACGTGAAATGGAAGCTGATGGGCCTGCGCCAATGCTGAAATGGAGGGGATGGGATCAAGCAACCCGTGCGGATAGGAAGGCGCAGAAGCGGCAAGCATCAGTGTTTTGGGCCCGATTTTCTGCCGCATGGCTTCCACATCGGCTTTGCCGTTTTCGCCCACTGCCACCTTCCTGATTTGAAGCCCCAGAATGTACGCTGCTTTTTCAAAAGCCGGATGGATGGTCGCCGGCGCAATCACTTCCGTGCAGCCCCGTTTGGCTTTGCGCCCCCACTCCCGGTAGGTGTACAGCGCCAGGAAAATACTTTCCGTGCCACCGGAAGTCATCGTTCCGGCCACCTGCTCATCGCCGTGCAGCATATCCGCCGTCATTGCGACCACTTCTTTTTCCATGCGCTGAAGGCTCTCAAAGGCGAAGGGGTTGATATAGCTTTCTGAGAAAAACAGGTTCGAAGCCTGCTTCAGGAAGGCATTATGGGCTTCGTCCACCTGATAGACCATGCTCCAGGTACGGCCTTCCTTCCACCGGGCATCCCCGGACTTAAACCTTTCCATTTCGGCCAGCAGCTTCTCCGGGTCCCGGCCCATCTCAGGTATTCGCTTCTTATCAGTGCTCATGGTGGCGAATATACTTTTTTCCCGTTGCTTTGCCCGCATGGTACGGCCATCTAAAGGTTGGCACAAAGATTGTACCTTTGCGCCCAGCACAGGTCAAAATCATGAAAATAGCCATACTTGCGGACCCCCTGGACAATCAACGTGGCGGCGTACATGTCTACACCCGTGAGCTCATCACAGCGTTGGTCCGGCTCGATACCGATAATGAATACCTGCTGGTGCGGGAGAAAGCGATTCCTGCCATACCGGGCACACAGTCCCTCGTAGTACCCAACAACCGTTTTGGGCTGGTTTTTGCCGCCTTCCGCATGTTTTTTATCATCCCCTACCTGCTCCGCCGGCATCAGGTAGATGTAGTGTTGGAGCCTGCTCACTTTGGGCCGTTCAATTTGCCAGGCCACATCCACCGGGTAACGGTAATCCATGACCTGACGCCTTTGCTCTTCCCGCAGTACCATCTTTGGCACAGCCAGATGCTGCAACGCCTTTTCCTGAAAGGCATACTCAAAAGGGCAAGCCTGGTCATTACCAATTCCCGGCATACGCGCAAGGATGTTTTGGAACATTTCCCATTTCTAAAAGATAAAGTGATTGCAGCTCACCTTGGGGCTAATCCGGCCCTTGCTCCACAAAAGGCACGGGACTGGCTTGATCAGCAGGGCATCACCTCCTCCTATTGGCTCACGGTGGGCACTATTGAGCCCCGGAAGAACCTCGGCAACCTTCTGAAGGCTTACCGGCAATACCGGGACAACGGTGGCAGGGCGCAGCTCATCATAGCCGGACAGCGGGGATGGAAATCAGCGCCATTCTTCGAAGCACTCGGGCAGCACCCCTATCAGGCGGATATTCACCTGACCGGCTTTGTGCCGGACGAGGCCCTGCCTCAGCTGTACAGCCATGCGCAAGCCTTAATTTATCCTTCGGAGTATGAGGGGTTTGGGCTGCCCGTACTTGAGGCCCTGCGCTGCGGGTGCCCGGTGATCTGTTCTTCGGTTTCCAGCCTCCCTGAAGTAGGCGGGCCCCTGGCTTATTATGTCGATTATCAGGACCCTGCATCCATTGCCCGGCAAATGCAGGAGGTAGACCAACTGGACGAGTCAGCAAGGTCAGCCCTCCGGAAAAAATCCGTGGAGTGGGCAGGGCAGTTTACCTGGGCCTCACATGCCGAGGCCTGCCGGGCCGCCCTCCAAAAACTTGCGGCGAAACACCCCGACTCCAATCCCGTATGACTATATTGCATGTATTTTCCAAGTCTGTTTACCAGGCATATGCACAAACCCCAAAATGATGCGACCAGAACAAATATGGATTGTTATCCCCGCCTATAACGAGGGGCCTGTAATCGGGCAGGTCGTATCCAAGGTGGCCGGCAGTGGTTTTCCTAACGTGCTGGTCATTGACGACGGCAGCAAAGACGATACGGCCAGGCAGGCCAGGCTTGCAGGAGCCCGTGTCCTCTCCCACCCCATCAACCGTGGCGCGGGAGCAGCAGCACAGACCGGCCTGGCTTACGCAAGGCGGCAGGGGTGGAATTGTGTGGTGCAAATCGATGCCGACGGGCAGCACCATCCTGAAGACATCCACAGACTGGTGGAAGTACAGGCCCAAACAGAGGCCGATATCGTTCTGGGCAGCCGATTCCTGGACCCTTCGCCTGGTATCCCCCCCACCCGCATCCTGTACAACCGCATTTCCAACGTGCTGACGAATACCTTCTGCCAGCGCAACTATTCGGATACGCAGACTGGCTTCCGGTTGCTCAGCGCGCGGGCCATTCGCAACCTCCGGCTCCGGCTTGACGGTTTTGGCTACTGCAGCGAAATGATCGTACAAGCTGAAGAAAAGGGGCTTCGGATTGCTGAGGCCCCCATACAGGTCACTTACACGGACTACTCGCTGAACAAAGGGCAGGACCTGGTCATGGGCGTTACCACCGCCGTGGATTTGCTTTGGAAATTGCTATTTTACCCTTCAAAAATGAAGTGACGTGAAGCTTGAAGTCTATCAGATCATCGTTCCACTAGCCTCCCTGGGGTTTGTTTTCAACCTGGTCCGGCGTTTCCTGAAATCAAAAGCCAGCTGGCAGGAAGCCGCTTTGGGCGCTGCTTTTTGGCTTTCGGTCGGCATTTTCGCGCTCTTTCCCGACGCGATCTCCAAAGCCATTGCCGACTTCTTTGGAATTAAGAGCAACATCAACGCCATCATTTTTTTCTGCCTGGGGCTTATTTTCTTCTTTCAGTACAAACTTTTTTTCATGCTGAAAAAGAATCAGATGGCCATCACTGAGCTGGCTCGTAAAATCACCCTTCAGCAGGCAGAAAAAGAAGACCTTCAATCGTGAAAATCCTTTTCGTACTTGAGCATTTCCATCCCTATATCGGCGGGGCAGAGAAGCTGTTTTTCGAGCTGACGACGGCATTGGTAAAGGCCGGGTACGAAGTAGCAGTCGTTACCACCCGGTTCCGCCCCGATTTGCCGGAACAGGAAGACATTCAGGGCGTATCCGTGGTGCGGGTCAACTGCCGCAACCGTTACTGGTTCAGCGTGGCGAGCCTGCCGGTGATCCGGCGTATGGCCAGAACGTACGACCTGGTCCACACCACTTCCTACAATGCCGCTTTACCGGCCTGGCTCGGTGCCGCCATTAGCAGAAAACCGGTGCTCATTACTTTCCACGAAGTCTGGGGCCGGCTTTGGTGGCAGCTGCCTTTTGCCAATCTGCTGCAACGTACCCTGTTTTACACCTGGGAGCAACTCCTGCTAAAACTGCCTTTTCGTCGGTTCATCGGCGTTTCCGAGTACACGCGCCGGGCGTTGCTCGAAAGCGGCATTGCGGACGAAAAAGCCCTGCGGATTTACAACGGCCTGGACTATGGCGCTTTTGAGGCTTATCCGCATCAATCGCCACCGGAATTCACCTTCACCTACTTTGGGCGCCTGGGCATGTCCAAAGGGCTGGAACTCCTGCTGCCGGCAGCACAAACCTTGCTCAGGCAGCATCCTGAGGCCCGGTTCAAGCTCATTGTACCTACCTATCCTAAACCGATGTACGATTGGGTGCAGGCGCAATTGGACCAACTGGGCATCCGTCAACAAACAATACTGCTCCATGATTTGCCCCGGGCGGCTCTCTACGAAGAAATCAGAAAGTCCTCCTGTGTCGTGATCCCCTCCTATAGCGAAGGATTCTGCTTCGTCGCGGCGGAAGCCTCCGCCATGGGCGTCCCCATCATTTCCTCTGACCGCGGTGCTTTGAGCGAAGTGGTAAGCGGGCATTGGGTGCCCATGCAGGAGATGAGCACAACCGCACTCGCCCGGGCGTTGCAGCGTGCGTACGCAGAAGACTGGGAAAAACGGCCGTTCCGCCCCTTTCACCTGCAAGATGCGGTACAGTCCTACATTAATCTTTACCAGGGTTTAAAACGCTGACCGGTGTTGTTTGGCCCAATCGTACAGCGCCATATCCTCCGCATTGAGGGCCTGTAGCTGACGAAGGGCCTCTTCGTTGACTTCGGGGAGCGCTTTACGGAAACGGCGGTTATCGTTGAGCCGGGGCAATGGTGGTATTTCAGCCCAGCCAAGGCGCTTCCCCAACCGCTCGTAATCTGCCTCAAAGGATTCCAGCAAACCGATGAAGAAGTAGTCGTTCGGGTGCAGTCCACGCATAAACTTAGACATGCGGTTGCGGTTTTCCTCCAGGCTGGCGTAGGCCAACAGGGTCTCCTCTTTGCGGTGGGCATTGGCAGCCGCCACCTCCGGGTTAAATTCCGGATGCAGCAGGCGGTGCTTGAAGAAAGAAAAGTTGGACACCACCCGGTCTACCGGGTCACGCAGCCAGGTAATGACTTTGGCGTTATGCTGCCGGTGCAACGCCCTGACTTCTTCATAGTAAAGATGGCCGTGCAGCACTTCCAGTTGGGGAGGCAACGCCTGCGCCCAGCCGCCCGCTTCCACCACTGCATCATAATCGCGCCGCCGGAAGGAGGCCGACACCTGCTCCGCTCCGTAAACCGTTTGCAGGGCACGGTAAAAAGAAGTGCCCCCGGTCTTGGGTATATGTATGGAGATTAGCTTGATCATACGGTCCAGTATCCCTGCTTTCGGAGCTCCATTGCTTCCTGATAAAGTGCCAGGTCTTTTGCATTGCAGGCTTCGATAACCTCCCGTTCTTCAGGGGTGATTTCCCGCTTGCGTTTACCCGTGGCATTGTGCTGATAAGCTTCCTGAATGGTCCAGCCCATCGCATCAGCCATCAGCTGCAGGTCCTCATCCATCAGCTCAAGGATACCTACAAAACGAAAGTCTTTTAAGTCGAGCCCCTCCAGGAATTTGGACATCCGGTTCTGATTGATGGCTGCCTGTGCATACTCGGTGAGGCTGCGCTCCATCTTGGTGAGAATGTCGACGCCCCGGCCTTCTTCATCCAGGATTTCCCGGAGGCGCTTGGCCAGGTAGAAATAGTTGGACACCACGCGCTCTACCGGATCCCGGAGCCAGGTAATTTTTGGGATGTCCGGTGGTAATTCCAGAATATTTTTGACGTGTTGCCAGGAAAAATGCCCGTGCAGCACCCGCACCCGGTTGGGCAGGGTACGGCCCGTGAAAGGCTGTTGTTCTACCAGGAATTTGCCCCCACCGCGCAGGGGCGTATCGAAGCGAAGCACGGCTTCTGCGCCATAAACATCTCGCAGCATATTACGGAAAGAAGTCCCGGCAGACTTGGGGATATGAAAAGACAGCAACTCGAGTTGGTTGCCAATTTTCACCGCCGGCTTATTGATCTGATC
This sequence comes from bacterium, assembly GCA_024742755.1. Classification (GTDB taxonomy): domain Bacteria; phylum Bacteroidota; class Bacteroidia; order Chitinophagales; family Saprospiraceae; genus Phaeodactylibacter. Next base: position 20,056 of record JANSXW010000079.1, read on the forward strand.
GCTCATGTCTTGATATTAGGCGGGGCTAAGCTAAAAAAAATCCGCATTCTGCTCCTTCGGAATGCCATCTGTGCAGGGCAATTGGCAAAATATACAAATAGTTAACATAGGTAAATTGGGCGAACCGCAGAGAATTGTTTATTTTGCAGCATATTAGAGAGCAACAATATGCACGTCTCCCCCCCATATCGTAATCCATTTACGATCACTATAGGCTACTACTTATCATAAACTCCCCCCTTGGTCTTCAGCCTGAAGCCCTACTAAATTTATTGGTAAAAATTACTGAATCTATAAAACTCTTACTACAGCATGAAACAATTTTACTTAATGCTCTTCGCGCTATGTATGTTCGGAACAACACTACAGGCACAAGTGCTCAATGAAATCTTGGCCAGTACTACTAGTACTGATGTTGAATTTATCGAAATTTACGGTGAGCCGGGTACGCCGCTGCTTGGCCTTAGCGTTATCGGCGTAGAATCTGATGATCAGGTTTCTAATGGAACGATCGATTTCCGGATGGATCTTGATGCCGGGGACGTAATTGGTGCCAATGGATTTTTTCTGATTGCCAATTCTAGAACATCTGATATCTATAGCGTAACGCCCAACAAAAACCTTAGCGGCAGCCTCGAAAACAGCAGCACTACCTACGGGCTTGTGGTGACGAGCAGCCTTTCCGGTTCTTCCATTACCGGTGGGGAATTCTGGAGAGATGTAGTAGCCATTACTGATGGAGAAGGCAGTGAGTTCTTCTACTTTGATGCCCCGGTTCTTGGACCTGATGGAACTTTCTTTCCGGCAGGTGTGCGCCGCGTAGCTGATGGGGTGGATACAGATATGGCCAGCGACTGGGTATTTGGTGACTTCGACCTGGGCAGTGACAATACGCCTACTGCGGGTACCGGTGTGGTTCCACCACCGCCAGCTACAGCGGAAATCTACCTTGAGATGATCGCTGACCCGAACGACAATTCGAGTGCCCGCTTTGTCAAAATCAGAAACGGCGGCACCAACGATGTTGACCTTACCGGATGGGCACTGCGCCGCTGGACCAATGGAACTAGTACGCCTACAACTGGTAATGATATCAGCCTCGCCTCAATTGGAACGCTGGCAGCCGGCAGCTGCGCTTACATTGCCAGTGATGCAGAGGTTTTCACTACGGCTTACGGTTTTGCGCCTGATATTGATGGCGGGACCGGCGGTCCGGCAGACAGTAATGGAGACGATCAAATTGCGATCATTAATGCATCTGGAACCATTGTAGACTTCTTCGGAGTAATTGGTGAAGATGGCTCGGACACCTGCCATGATTTTGAAGACGGCGTAGCTATCCGGACTAATCCTGGCCCAAATAACGGCAGCTGGAATGAAGCCAACTGGGAAGTCTATTCAGATTTTTCCAATGCCAGCGGCTGTACGAATCATAACTCAAACCAGGCACAAGATGTAGCTGACCTCACAGTGACCGAATGCACCTCAACTCCGGCTGCTCCAGAGAGCACCTGCGGCTTTACCAATGTTTCCTTCTCCGGGCTTAGCTGCCTGGGAGCCCCAAATGAAGGGGACTCCAATTTCACTGGTGGCGCTACGGTGACTTCAGGAGCAGGGTCAAATTATTTAATGGTAAACCCTGAAACCAATATAAATTACGGGACTATCGTATCAACTGTTCAAAATGGTTCGATTTCTGCATTAGGGAATGCGAACATTACCGGCAATACCCCTGGTGAAGTAGCTAAAATCCAAATCGTTGACAGTGGAAATTCGACCTGTAAGTCAGCCATTTTCTACTTCCGTGTACCAGAGTGCGTCTCCTGCCCAACTACCGAGGACATCTTCATCAGCGAATTCCACTACGATAACGCAGGCGGCGATGTCAATGAATTCGTGGAAGTAGCCGTTTCCAGCGAATTTGAAGGCGACCTATCCGGTATCGAAGTCGTGCTCTACAATGGCAGCAACAATACTTCCTACGATAGCGAAACCCTTGATAATTTTAGCGAAGGCAGTACCGCCAGCGGCATTACTTATTACTATTTCGAGTTCAGCTCGCTGCAAAACGGTAGCCCTGATGGTATCGCACTGGAGTGCAACGGTGAAATTTTCCAGCTCCTGAGCTACGAAGGCGACATGACTGTTGATGGTTTTGCCAGCACCAACGTAGGCGTTACCGAAGGAAGTGGCACACCTGAAGAAGGCTCCCTGCAACTGATTGACGGCGTATGGACCGAGACCTGCCAAAACACCAAAGGTGGCGCTAATGCAGATGTAGACTGCTGCGAAGACCCTACCTTCGAGTGCGTGGACAATGATGTGCTGCTTGACTTTGGCTCTTACAGCCTTTCTGAAGCAGATGTCGTCAACATCGACAACCAGGACAATCCTGGCGATTGCCCTGAGATTACGCTCGGCATGATCAGCCCAGCTACGCTGACTTGTGACGACCTCGGCCAAACCGTTATGGTAACTGTAATGGTCAATACTCCGGAAGGCCCACAAAGCTGTACTGCTAATATCACTGTAGTTGATGAGTCGGGCGAACTGCCTGCCCCATGGGATGCCAGCGATGTAGGCGAAGGCCAGAATGAATTTGACTATGAGGTATGCAACGCCAACAATGGTGCGTTTTCAATCACCAGCGGAGGCCGCAACTTCCCGCTGGAGGATGTTTCGGACAATACCGGTTTCATTTCTCAGGAACTTTGTGGCAATGGCTCTATCACGGTGAAAGTAGAAAGCCGTCAGGGTGGTTTCCCGGGCATTGCAATCCGTGAGAGTACTGCAGCTGGTGCCAAAATGGTTACCATGCTCACCAACATTACCGGCAATATCTACTGGTCTACCCGTTATGACACGGACGCCAACCGCAGCTTCACTTCTTTCTACCGGCCATTCCCACGGTGGTTGCGCCTGGTGCGTCAGGGCGACTACATTATTGGCTACAGCAGCACCACAGGTGGCAGCTTCGCATTCGTAAATGCCGCTTATGTACCTATGGATGCCTGCGTGGAAGTCGGCATGGTGGTCTTTTCCGTCAATAACACGCCTGCAAGTGCGGTATTCAGCAATGTAACGGTGCTTGGCAATACAATCCCCACCCTTTCTGAGGAAGTGCAGGAAGCCATCAATGGCATCAGCCTGAAGCGTGGTGCAGAAGCACAAAGCGGCAACGCAGTTACCTTTGAAGTGCCGGCTCAGGAAGTACGCAATACGGTGCTGTTCCCGAACCCGACGCGTGATGCGCTGAACCTGCGCTTCGAGCGTGCGGTAGCGCACAACACCATCGTAGTCGTACGCAATCAGTTTGGTCAGGCGCTCCGTCAGCAGCAGGTGGCAACGGGTGCTGTACAAGCTCAGCTTGATGTGGCAGCCCTGCCTGCCGGTATGTACTTCCTGGAAGTACAGGGCGAAAGCGGCATTCTGGAAACGCTGCGCTTCACCAAGCAATAATTAAACGCCTCAACAACAGGAAACATGTAGCTTCCTGATTGATGGCTAAAATAAAGAGCCCCCTTTACGGACCATCCGTGAAGGGGGTTCTCATTTGTATGGAATGCAGTTGATGGCGCTGCCAAACTTCAAGTATTTGAAAATCACTAATTTATCCCGGTCAAAAAATTACAGCGTTTTGCAACCTCCTCAAACTTCTCCCGTATACACCTTCATTGCCCCAAAACAAACACCACTGCAAACTACACACTAAGGGCAATAGAAAAGGGATGATACCTACCGTTTTATCGGCAGGCTTTTGATAATTAAAAACCCAAATTCCGGATTTCTAAACCCTTACTACTATGAGGATTAAACGACCCGTCGCAAGCGGAATACTTTCCTTTATTCTTGCGTTTTGTTTTTCTGCTGCACCAACAGGCATCGTCTACGGACAAGCCGGTGCGGCACCCGCAGCAGACCCGCCTGCTTCTACCTTTCAGCCAGCCATGTCCATTGGTTTAAGCTCAGGCACCCATGCCTTCTTTGGCATTGATGCCACGCTAAGAATTATCAAGCCGGTGAACTTCCGCATCTCCTACAACCGCATGCGCATGGACGTGGAGGGGATCACCTTTAATGCTGCTTCGCTTGGCTTCTCCGGACAAAGCCTGATCCTGAGCTCAGACCTGGACCTGAGCACCCTCGGCCTGATTGCAGAACTGCCCATTGGAGCGAAACGCTCTTTCCGGCTCATGGGCGGGGTCATGGTCAACCTCAACAATTACATTAATGTCAATGGTGAATTTGCAGAAGGTGTAGCCGTAAATGACTACGAACTGACGCCCGAGCGAATCGGCACCATCAATGTGAATTACACCACAGGCTCAGCCGTTTATCCCTACTTTGGCCTGGGCTTTGGCCGTTCGCTTGGCGTGAGGCACCTGAGCTTTGCTTTAGAAGCAGGAGCTATGGTGAGGGGCCGGCCTGATATTGAGTTCAATTCCACAGGCCTGCTTAGCGACAATGCCCAAAATGGCCCGGTCCTTTCCGAAAACTTTAAGAACGTGAGGGTACACCCCTCCGTTGGCTTCCGGCTGGCTTACAAGTTCAATCTGCCAAATGACCTATTCGGCTTGCGCCCGGGCGCAGAGGGCACTTCTGACCTGGTGGATGCACCGGAGACGGAGGGAGAAGGAGGCCTAAAGGATAGCCCCAAAGAGCAGCTTACAGATGGCACCCCGGTGCTGCCAAAGCCGGCAACGCCAACTGCTTCCCCTTACCTCATCGTAAAGGGCGCCGCTGTTGATGCCGTAACGAATGCAGAATTGCGACAAGCTTACGTCGACCTGTACAAGGTGCTGCCCAATGGTGACAAAACCCTGGAGCGCACCGGCCCTTACCCTACCGGGCAGTTCACCCTCGGGCTTGACCCCGGCGACACCTATGAGCTCAACATCACCGTACCCGGTTACAAGCCCTTCAAAAAGGTGCTTAAAGCAGACCCGGGCGGAGCCGCCAAGACCATTACACAACATTTCCCGCTCGAAGCTGAGCAGTAAACCCTGAATAATCCAATCTATTGAATATGAAAAAGCTATTCTTACCTACATTGCGGCTGAGCGCCATTCTGGCGATTTCCTTTCTGGTGACCACCTGTACGCAGGAGGCCCGGGAAGATTTGCTGGAGGGGTACACAGATGGTATCTCATTAAATATTGACACTGATATCTTCCGGTCACCGCTGTCCCTTCAGTTTGTAGATGCCAATCCGGAGATGGCCAATACCCCTCAGGGCCTGAGCGTCCGCATAGAGGGGCCGGACAAGGACCTTATTTATTCCACTGATGGGAAACGGAACCCCCAGGCAATTGACGGTATCCTGGAGGTCGCCTTAGACATGGAGCACATCATCACCCCGGAAGACCCTCTTGAATTGACTATTGTCGCTGAAGCTCCGGGGTATCTGAAAACCGTGCACAACGTCGTATTATATGACACGAGTTTTCAGTTCATTCCAGTCAATATGGTAAACTTAAATGCTCCTCCTGCCGGCGTCAGCGTTGAAACAGGCATGGCACCGGCGGGCATAGACGGTGTTACAGAAGATGTTTCTTTCACGACGCCCATGCCCAATGGTAAAGAAGAAGAAGCAACCGTATCCTTAAAATCAGGCACGAAGGTCATGGATGCCGATGGCAACGAGCTGGTCGGAGATATTGAAGTGCAACTGGCCCATTTTGACAACCGGTCAGAAGCGTCGCTCAATGCTTTCCCGGGAGGGTTTACCGCCACCAATGTAATAGATCAGAATGGCGAGCCTATGGAGCCTCTGGAATTCGTTACTGCTGGCTTTGTCGCTATTGACATGTTTGTTGGGAATACGGAAGTCAAAGAATTTTCAGAGCCGGTGGAAGTTAGTATTGGCGTCAACCCCAATACGATGGATCCGGAAACCGACCAAATGGTTAAGGAAGGGGACCGCATCCCTGTCTGGAGCCTTAATGACGACACCGGGCAGTGGCAGGAAGAAGGCGAGGCAGTGGTAACCACTGATGCCAACGGAGAATTGGTAGCCACCTTCGAAGTCACCCATCTTTCCTGGTGGAATATTGACTGGTTCTGGAGAAACCGTTGCAGCTGGTGGCGCCCCATCACCATTAATATTCAGTCGAACTGGAATACCTTTAGCGAAGGTGCGCCGCTCGTTACAGCCCGGCTGGTAGACGCCAATACGGGCCGGAGACTAGGCTGGCAGGGGAACTACTACTTATTAAACAACCGCCGAATGAGGTTTTACAGTGTGCCCGATAATCGCCCCGTAAAACTTCAAATTTTGGATGGTACGCATTATTACTGTCAGGAAGTCCTATTTGAATCCAATACTTTCACTACGAACTGCAACAGCAGCGTGAACATTGATTTCAGCACCTTTAACCAAAACAACCAACTGACCATAGATGCTCGGATGTCTGGTCTATGCGGAGGGGGCGGCAATAGCGACTTCATCATTCGCCCGTCCAGAATTTGGGTTTATTACAAGAAAAGCGATTGCCCGTATTTTTCTTATCTGACCTACGTTTGGAACGGCCGCTTCTTTACCAACCGGCTAAACAGGGGTGAGACCTACGACTTTTTCGTCTACTATGGCGGACAAAGGTTTCATTTTAATGACATTACCGTTGAGACACAAACCATTACCCTGGATGACTATAAATTGGATATTGTGATTGACAACAACAGGGCTAACCTTATTTTTGAAAATATCAGAATCCCTGAGGAGTACTGCGACATCTTCCTCGGAGGCTAAGGTTAAAAGATACAGACGCATTTAAAGAGAAGCCCCGCCAGATACTTTTTGGTGGGGCTTTTTTGGGTTTGCGTCTCCCCCGTGCCCCGACGCTGTAGCCAGCTTTGGTGCAAGCGTCCGGTTCCAAACCCTGACAAGCTTTGCTTCGTCATAGACGGGGCTGGGGGTGGACTTCCTACAATTACAATTTTGACAACCTTTTTTAGGAATCAAGCCTGAATTTCCTCCCCCTTACCCCCTCAAGAGGGGGACAGGCGTTGCGCTTGGGGGTTGGGGTGTTGAGAGCTAAACGTAGTGCTTTCACGCTTCCTACATGACGTGCAGAGCAGCGCCCCCCGGTCCAAAGCCCAAAATCGAAGCGCTGGCTTCACCCCCATCTCCCACACCACAGGCAACGCCTCTCCCCCGTGCCCCGACGCTGTAGCCCCAACTCTGGCGCAAGTGGCTGGTTGTTAAATCCTGACAAGCTTCGCTTCGTCATGGACGGGGGTCGGGGGGTGGACTTCTTACAATTACAATTTTGACAACCTTTTTTAGGAATCGACCTTTTGACTTTGGTTCCTCCCCCTAGCCCCCTCAAGAGGGGGACAGGCGTTGCGCTGGAGGTGGGGGCGTTGAGAGCTAAACGTAGTGCTTTCACGCTTCCTACGTGACGTGCAGAGCAACGCCTCCATGCCCTATTGACCAAGCTCAAAGCGAAGACTTTGCTCTCCATTCCCAACACCACAGGCAATGCGTCTCCCCCGCTG
>JANSXW010000151.1 GCA_024742755.1 bacterium
ACTTTGCGTTCATGGATTGAAGGATTCGGTTCATCTTAAATGAGTTTCGCTGAGGTCCGTTGATTGGATTCGATCACAATACAAAAATGACAAACCTCCTGCCGGGCAACAAGTACATTTTTGGTCTTTTTTTGGATTTTTCAATCTATAAAATTTCACTTATTCAGCCCCTAAAGCCTTTTAAAACGAACAATTTACCCAAAAATAAAACCATACATTTTTGGATTTTTTATCTTTATTGCATGCATAAACATAAACTCATTCAGCTGCTCCAAAGCCTGTCCCGGCGGGAGATGACCCGTTTCCGGGAATTTGCGGAATCACCCTATCACAACAAGCACGATGGGGTCCGTCTGCTCGTACAGTACCTCAGCGCGGCCTATCCTGACTTCACGGAGGAAAGATGTGAGCGCGAAAAGCTTTTCCAGGCACTCTTCCCCGGCACGCCCCACGATCAGCCTAAGTTAGCGGTTATTTTCACCTACACGGTACGGCTGCTGGAGTTATTCCTGGAAATTGAGGGCTTTCTGGAAAGACCGGATGCCCGCACCCCGTATTTGCTGGGGCAGCTGCGGCAACGGCAACAACTCAAATGGTTTGAGAAAGCCCTTTCCAGGGCGGAAGCCCATGCCGGGCAACAGCAGGAGCGCGATGCAGACTGGTACTATCATCGGTTTCAGCTGGCAACAGAATCCGATTACTTCTTCACGACCGTTGCAGAACGCCGACGGGACAGCAGCCTGCAGGACAAGCAATTCTACCTGAATCACTATTTTTTGTCGGTAAAGCTGAGGGATGCCTGCGAAATGGCAGTACGGGAAAGGATACTCAAAGTGGCCTATCAGGACCCGATGACAGCCGTGGCCCTGCAGCAGGTGTCTGAGGCGCCGGAACGCTACGAATCCATCCCGGCCATCAATATTTACTACCAGCTCTATCAAATGATTACCAAAGCCGGCGAGGCCTACTACTACAGCGTACTCCACCACCTGAGCGCCCAACAGGAAGACCTTCCGGATGAAGAACTGAAAAACATTTACAACTACCTGCAGAATTACTGTATTCAAAAAATCAATGCAGGGGAAGCTAAGTTTTTGCAGGAGATTTTTCAGTTATACCAGGTGCAGTTGGACAAAGGGCTCTTGCTGGAGGACGGGCAGTTGTCGGAATGGCATTACAAAAACATCGTCACCACCGCACTACGGCTTAACGCCCTCGACTGGGTCTACCAGTTCATTGAGGGCTACCGGGCGCAGTTGCCGGAAGGGGCACGCGATAATGCCTACCGGTTCAACCTGGCTTCCTATCATTACGCAGCAGAGGAATACGATCAGGTGCTGGCCCTGCTCACTCAGGTCGAATACAGCGACCTCAGGTACAGCCTTGGTGCCAAAGCCCTGCTGCTTCGGACTTACTACGACCTTGGGGAGTACAGCGCACTATATGCACTCGTGGACTCCTTCCGCCAATACCTCGTACGCAACAAGCTGATGGCAGACGGGCGGCGGCAGGGGTATTACAACCTCTTCAAGCTGACGCGGCGGGCAGCGGTCCTGCGAGAAAATACCGGCTATTACAACCACAGGCGCTACCACAAGGAATGGCAGCGCCTGCAGAAAGATACTCAGGAGGCGGCGGCGGTCTTCAACAAGGCCTGGCTGCAGCAAAAAATAGCTGAACTGGAGCCCTGAAAACCGGCATTACCGCATTAGGACAACATCGCCCTGGAATAGCTCCACCACCCCATCGACGTACTCGACTTTGGCAAACCAGGTGAAGACCGCTCCATTCATGAGCTCGCCCCGGTAATGCCCGTCCCACCCGTAGTCCGGGTCATTTGGGGGCGCATTGAAGACCGTAAAGACCGGCTCTCCCCAGCGGCTGTACACCTCGAAGGCTTCAATTTTGACGACTTCAGGCCCGGACTGTACAAAGAAGATGTCATTGGCGCCATCGCCGTTGGGCGAAAAGACGTTGGGTAGGTACACCCGGCGCTTCTTGTTCAGGATGAGCTGAATCTGGTCCGTGGCGGTACATCCGTTCAGGTCGGTTACCTGCACCTGATACAAGCCTGAAGCAGAAGGGGTGACAAAGGTGACCGGGCAATCGTAGCAAGACAGGCTGTCGGCCGCCTGCCACAGGTAGCGGGTAATTTCCTCATCCGGGACGTTTACAGCAGCGGTAAGCTGTACTTCCTCGCCCAGGCCAACCTGAATTTGCCCGTTTATATCCTGCTCAATGATTTCCACACCAAGGTCGTTGCCTTCTTCCAGCACGATCTCGGTTTCGTACTCGCACCCAATCGCATCCTGAACGACAAGGGTGTAAACACCTCCGTCCAGATTGGTGAAGGTGGCTTGCTGATCGAAAGCTTCCCCATTGAAGCTGTAAAGGTAAGGGCTTGTCCCCCCTTCCACGCCACTCACGAGAATGCTGCCGTTGCCCTGCCCGAAACAGGTGGGGCCATTAGCGGCCGTCAGAAGTGCCGTAGGTGCAGCAGCGATTTCAGTGACCTCCACTGTGGCTACACTCTGGCAATGATTGTCTTCGTCCGTTACGATCAGGAAGTACAGACCGGCGGTATCCACGGATAGGCTCAGGTCGCCGCCGACTACGTTGCTTTGCTGCCCAAAGGCCCACTGATGCGTGATATCCGGACCGGTTTGTGACCCGGTGCCGTTCAGGGTGGCGGTGGGGTTCAGGCAGTCAATTTGCTGCGGTTCCCCGGCATCAGCCGTTGGCGCCACAATGTCCTGGGTGACCACAACCTCGTCCTCGCTCTGGCAGCTGTTGCTGGCATTCAAAACCACCAGGGTATAGGTGCCCGGTGCATTGACCATTACCGTATCCGCAGCACCTACGGCCTGCCCGTTTTCGTTCTGCCAGGTGTATTCAATCGTGCCGCCTTGGGTGGAGCCATCGGCAGTAAGGGCTACGCTTGTGATGGCACAATCCAGCCGCTGAGTGGGCCCTGCTTCTGCGGTTGGTGTTTCAATGTCCTGAATGACCTGTACCGTATCTCTTTCCGCACAGCCCGTTTCCATGTCCTCCAACAGCAGAACGTAAAACCCTGGATCTTCTGTGGAAAACTGATCGGTATTCGTAGCCAGTACAGCCCCGTTCAGGTCTTCCCACCGATAGGTGAGCGTTGGCCAGTCCGAAGAGGCACTTCCGTCAATGACAAGGCTGGTCGTGGCACAGTCAAGCGTGTCATTTACAGACAAGCTGACCACCGGGACATCATTGGCAAGGGGCACCTCCGCCAGCCCGGGCTCGGACACGCACCCATGAATGGTATCGGTCACGACTAGTTCGTAGGTGCCTGCAGCACTGACCGTGGGAGAAGGCACAACAGCGGTTTGGGGTGTGATGCCCGGCCCCGTCCACTCATACACGAAGGCAGGCCCGGTGCTTGTCCCGTTCCCTCCTATAGCTACCGATTCCACGGTGCAGGTCAGGGTGTCCGGCATGCCAGGATCGGCGACGGGCAGAGGGATGGCCTCTACCTGCAGGCTGGCTTGGTTTTGGCAGCCATTGGTGTCCATCACTTCCAGCACAAACAGGCCGGCTGTGCTGACAGTCAGGGTGGAATCTCCGGCACTTCCATTCCATTCGTAAGCGGCAAAAGCCTCGGAAGCTTGCAGCACGGTGCTTGATCCGGCGCAGAAGTAAGGTGTTCCTTCCACCTCAAAATCGGGAAGCGGGAAGGTAATGATATTGTAGGAAGCCGTATCCATACAGCCATTGACGTCTGTAGCCATAACGGTGTAGGTGCCGGCTTCAGTGACCGTCCGCTCAGGGTCAAAGCTACCATCTTCCCACTCAAAGGAGGATAAACTTGCCCCGTTGGCGGTAAGGGTGGCGGACGCATCCACGCAAAAGCCCTCCGGCGCTTCAATGCTGACCACTGGTTCCGGGAAGAGGCTGACGTCCACACTGGCGGTGCCGGCGCAGCCCGAGGCATCTTCTACGTAAACGGAATAAGAACCGGGCTCGGTAACGGTGATACCCGAAGTCTGCGCTCCGTCCTGCCATTCGTAGACGGTATAGCCTGCACCGGCACTGAGCTGGGTCTCGGTGCCCGGGCAAAACTGCAGTGGCCCTGAAATGACCGGGCTTAATTCTTCCTCTTGGGACACCTGCAGGGTGGCGGTATTGGTACAGCCGTTGTCATCGGTAACAGTCAGGGTATACATTCCTTCCTGGTCCACTTCAATGGAGGGAGCTTCACTGCCTGTCGACCATTCGTAGGCGGCATAATCGGCTCCGGCATTCAGGGTAGCAAACCCGCCCGGGCAAAAAGAGGCAGAACCTCCGATGGCTACGGCGGGCAAATTGTATTCCAGAAGCTGATAATTGTCCTGGCTGATGCAACCGTTCACATCGGTTACCGTCACCCGGTAAACGCCCCCACTATCAATGGTGATGCTCTCAGCGCTGCTGCCGGTAGACCAGGCATACGCTGCGTACCCTGCTCCTGCGGACAAAGTAGCCGTGGTGTCGGCACAGAAACCGGCCGGCCCCTGAATGTCCGGTGCCAAAACGGAATAGAGCTCTACCTCAATGCTGTTGGAGGTTACGCATCCGTTGGCATCAGTGACGGTGACTTCAATCGTGCCGGGTGCCGTGACTTCCACTTCGGGCGTGCCGGTATTATTGCTCCACTGGTAATTTTCGAAACCGGCTTCTGCGGTCAGCGTAGTTGAAGTCCCGGGACAAAAGTTCGGCGCTCCGTCAATCTGAGGGATAGAAGTGGGGTATTCATTGGCCTCTACTGTGGCCGTTCCCACACAACCCTGCGCATTCGTTACCGTCAGGGTTACATTTCCTGGCTCCGCTATTGTAGTGGTGCCGGTCGTATCCCCTGTGCTCCAGGCATAGGAAGCGAATATAGAGGAAGCCGATAGCGTGGTGGACTCGCCGGGGCAGAATGCAGGCACCCCGTTAATTTGGGGAGCAGGCAGGTTGATTTCATCCACAAAGAAGGAGGTTTCCCCCTGACAACCGTTGGCATCGGTAGCGGTAACAGTGGAAATCCCCTGTGTGGATACGATTAATGCATCATTGGCAGACCCATCGTTCCAAAGATAGCTCTCAAAGCCACCACTGGCCTGAAGGGTAATGCTATCGCCTGCACAGAAGAAGCTCTCACCGGTGATTTCGGGCTCGGGCAGTGCATTTTCAGTAAGGCTAACGGAGTTGGTGCTGCTGCAGCCATTAGCGTCGGTAACGGTCAGGCTGACTTCGCCGGGCGTAGAAACGGTGGTGCTATCTGTTGTGGCTCCGGTGCTCCACTCGTAGGCTTCAAAAGTATTGTCCACCCCAAGCACTACGGCTTCTCCATCACAGAAGGCGAGCGTTCCGGTAATATTGAATTCGGGCAGGGGCTGCGCCGTGACCGTTTGGGAGGTACTGTTTTCACAACCGTTGCCATCGGTCACCGTTACGGAGACCACATCGGAGCCCGCTACCGTTACCGACGGGTCAGTGCTGCCGGTTGACCATTCGTAACTTTCGTAAGCCTCCGAGAGGGCGAGCACGCTTGAGGTGTCTGCGCAAAAGGCCAGTTCGCCGGTGATTTCAGGCGCTGGCAGAGGGTTTTCAGTTACCGCCACGGAAGCTGTGTTTTGGCAGCCGTTGTTGTCCGTGACCATGAGGCTGTATGTGCCGGGAGCCGTGACGTCTAAACTTTGCCCGGATTCATTCCCGGTCCATTCGTAATCGTCCATGCCTGCCGGCCCGCTCAGACTGGTGGAAGTGCCTTCGCAGAAAGACAGCGCTCCGGTGATGGGAACCTCCGGTAACGGATTTTCGGTCACCACGTAAGAGGCGGTACCGGTACATCCATTTGCATCCGTGACGGTGAGGGTATAGGTGCCCCCTGCTGTTACTTCCAATTCCTGAGTGGGCGTATTATCTGACCACTCATAAGCTGCGAAGCCTCCCTGCCCAACCAGAAAGATGAACGCCCCTTCACAAAATTCAGTAGGCCCGGTTATTTCCGGGGACAGTTCTGTGACTTCCGTAACGCCAATAGAGGCCACATCCTGGCAGCCCGATGCGTTGGTGACCGTCACGAAGACGGTGCCGGGGGTCGTGATTTCTGCGGCTTGAGTAGTCGCACCATTGGACCATTCATACGAAAGGCCCGCCGGGCTGGCGGTAAGTATCGTACTGGTACCGGTACAATAACTCGTCACTCCTGAGATAGCGGCATCAGGCAAGGCTACCTCTTCGACCTCGAAGGAGGCGGCACCTGTACATCCGTTCACATCAGTGGCGGTAACGCTGTAGGTGCCGGCACTGCTGACGGCTATGGTAGAGGCTGTTTCTGTATTACTCCAAACGATGTCAGTGTACGCGGATCCATTGACGATATTGAGCACTCCGAACGCCTCTTCGCAAATAACATCGTCCCCGGTGATTTGCACGTTCGGCAGCGGGTTTTCAATCACGGTTGCGCTGGCTTGGGCAACACAGCCATTCGCATCTGTCACCGTCACGCCTACATTTCCACCACTTAGGATTTGTTCGGTTTGGGCACTGCCCCCGGTGGACCAGCTGTAGCTGTCATAAGCCGGGCTCACTGAAAGTGTTGTTGAGCCATCATCACAGAAACTGAGGGGGCCTGTAATGGAGGGCGGGATGGCAGCATCTTCAGCAACCGTAAAAGTCGAGGTGGTGCTGCATCCCTGATTGGTTACGGTAACGCTGTAGGTACCCGGGCCAGGAATGGTAATTTGCCCGGTATTATCATTGGTCGACCAGGTAAAGCTATCATAAGCGGCAGCATTAGCAATGGCCAAAACGCCTTCAACATCGGGGCACAAGATCGGGGGGCCGGATATCTGCGGGTCAGGCAGGCTGATTTCAGATACCGTTGCAAGGGCTGTGCCTTCGCAGCCATTAGCGTCCGTTACCGTTACTTCCACATCCCCGGGGGTATTGACACTCAAAGTCGGCCCAGTGGTGCCGTCCGACCATTCATAGCTATTGAACCCGCCACTGACTGTGAGTGTGGTGCTTTCACCGGGGCAGATTTGAAGATCACCGCCAATCGTCGGTGCAGGCGCAGGGCTTTCGCCTACCGTGAAGGAAGATTCACCAATACAGTTGCCCGGTTGTGAGGTCACGGTCACAGCATAAGTGCCCGGACCAAAAATCGGAATGGTCTGGGTGACATCATTGGTGTTCCAGAGATAACTTGCAAAATTGCCAGATACGCTAAGGAACTCAGTATTGCCATCGCAGATGGCATCCGGACCGGTAATTTCCGGAACGGGATTTTGCAACACCTCTACCACCAGTACGGCAGGCAGGGCGCATTCTCCCGGTGAAGGGGTAAACGTGAGTGCAAAAACCCCAACTATGGAAGGCGTGAAATTCCCGGCATTAACGCCCGTCCCGCTCCAGGTCCCCAGGACGCCATCCTGCACATTCGATAACAACAGCGGTGGAGCGCCCTGACAAAACGGGCCAATGGGTATCAGGGAAGGCGTCACCGGAGGCGTCACCGTCACCGCAACAGCCGAACGGTCTGAAGCACAGTCGCCTATATCACAGGCAACATAGTAGGTGGTATTGTTATTGAGCACGGGAGTATTGTAGACCGGCCCGCTCGCAATCGGGCTTCCGCCGGTGGGGCTGGTGTACCAACGGATCGTGCCCCCGGGGCAAGCTGCCGCCGATAGCATAGCGCTTTCTCCCTGACATACTTGTACCGGAGTAGCTATTGGCGGAGGCGGAGGGATACACGGCTGCACGCAATCCACAAATGCCGCCCATCCGTTACCAGTGCCACTAAAGTCGCTGTCAAAAACGAAAGTGAGGCAGCCGGAGGGGTGGCTGGAGGTCACGGTGCCCGGGCTGTTGTTGCTGAAGGTTCCAATAATCGGCGAGCTGGTATTTGGGCCATTGTAAATGGTCAGGTCATCGAAGGGGCCTTCCAGGTCAAAAATATTGAAGGTTACCTCCACGAGGTCACCGGGAATGTCCGGGCAAATGGTGGTTACGGTATTCTCCTGATTGGAATACTGGCCGCCGGGCCCACCCGAATCATAGAAAAAGTCACCGCAGCCGGGTGGATAAATACAGGTGCCATCATCGAAGTTGGCAGTGGGGTCATAATTGGTGGCCAGTGGATCGGTACAACCACAGACGGTGGGGGGCACCCCCGGGAAAATGGGGGCGATACTCCCTGCAAAACCTACATCGACGTTGGCATGGTCTGTGATGCACAATTCAAGCGTGTAAGGGCCACTGCCAC
This sequence comes from bacterium, assembly GCA_024742755.1. Taxonomy (GTDB): domain Bacteria; phylum Bacteroidota; class Bacteroidia; order Chitinophagales; family Saprospiraceae; genus Phaeodactylibacter. The sequence goes on from JANSXW010000151.1 coordinate 8,267, forward strand.
ATGCTGCGGCCAATGCAGCAAAGGAGTTGACCGTATTGACGTTGCAGGGGTCGCCGGACAGCCCGTAATCGCCGCCCGCAAATGCCAATCCGTTGTCCGGGTTAGGCCCTCCCCCTTCTGAAAAGGTGAAGTACCCATTTACACTTGCCGAGGACCCAAAGGGCGCACCGGCATTACAGGAACCACCACCGGGGCGGGTTACCAGCATGAGGGTTTCTCCACAGGCGTTCACCCGTATCGAAAGGTCACCGATGAAGGTGTGTTCCAGTTCCATGGAAAAACCTATCGGATCGCCCGTAATGGCCGGGTTGATGGGAATATTCACACAATAAGATACTGAAGGGTTGGCTACCGGTTGATTCTCATCAGGCAGGCTTATACTTGGATCGGTACATTGGGCAGCCAATGGTGTGATCGTCCCCAAAAAGCTTGCTCCGGATAACAGCACGGCGATAAAGCAGACTGCAGTAGTCGAGTAGTTGTTCAGCATACAATGTTTTATATTAATGCTCTAAACACTGATCGTTCAAAGCCTTACAATGGCTCATTTGGCATAAACCGGGGCAGGTATAAAAAATAGCGGGTATAGGTGACGAATACCAAATAATGACAGGCTAAGATATGATTTTTTAGGTAAGCTGCATAAAGCCTCTATCGATTTTGGGGCTGACGAAGCCCCCGGAACCGGGTATACAGGTACCAGCCCCTGATCCGCGAAAGGCCCGGTTCCCCACAGGGTATTTTACGCTCCGGCACGCTTTGGAAAGTGCCAGTCTGGCAGTAAAGCTACATTAGCGCACAAGGTTCACGCCTCCCTTTAACAAACGTACTTCTCCATCGACAAACCGGATTTGGGCGAAGTAGGTAAAATGGCCGATATTCATGGGCTGCCCCCTGAATACGCCATTCCACCCAAATCTCGGGTCGTTCGGTGGGAATTCCTTCATTTGGAAGACGGGTTCTCCCCAGCGGCTGTATATCTCAAAATTTTCGATCTCCACCACATCACTGCCTGCGTAGATGAGGAAAAAGTCATTACTGCCATCGCCGTTTGGCGTAAAGGCATTTGGAATGTAGACCTTATAATCCCGGATCACCCGAACGAGCAGGTTATCGGTAGCTGTGCAGCCAGCCGTGTCGGTTATGGTGGCAAAGTATTGGATCGTGCGTTCCGGCTGATCTATCCAGGATAAGCATTGATCGCAGGCAGCAGAGTCCTGTGGCGCCCATTGGATGGAGGTCCACTCGCCGTCCCGAAGGTTGGTCAGGGCATTCAGGAAGACCTCATCGCCGAGCCGGATTTCCTGATCTTCTCCCAACTCTAGCTGAGGCAGGCTGCCTTCTTCCAAAAGTACGGTCGTTTCGTATTCACAGCCCTCCACATCCTGAATCAGCAATTCATAGGCACCACTGCTCAGACCAGTATATTGGGGCTGCATCGACAGCGGGCTCCCGTTCAGGCTGTACAGATAGGGGCCTGTTCCGCCGGTTACGGACAGGACCCGGATTTGCCCGTTCTCATCTTCAAAACAAATAGGGTTAACGGCAAACACTTCTGCTCCGGCAAGGGTATTCGGATTTTCGGCCACCCATACCTGAGCCGTATCCGCGCAACCATTGGCTGTGTTTTGCACGATCAACTGATAATTTCCGGGCGTGGCAACGGTTTGCTGCAACACCCCGCTTGCGAGCCCGCTTTCCGGACCGGACCAGCTGTAGGTCACCTGCCCCCCCGCCGAGGATTGAGAACCATCCAGGATGACCGTTTCGTTGATGCAATCAATGGCATCAGGCGCCAGAATCATCGCCACGGGCGGAAGGGTATCAATGGCGATTTCAATGGAATCAGTGGCTTGGCATCCGTTAACCGGATCGGTAACGGTCAGGAAGAATTGGCCGGGCTGCGTTGTGGTATAGGTCGGCTGCTCCGCCCCGGGAATGTCTCCCAGAACCGCCTCTGACCACTGCAGCAGGGGTGCTCCGTAGACGGCGTGTACCGATGCATGTATCAAAGAGGAGGTATTATTGCAGTCCAAATCGGGTGCATTCGGGTTGATCACTACTGTGGGAATATCAAAGTCGCCCTGCACAGAGACTGCTTCCACTGCGAAACAACCGGTAGCGGTATCCGTGACCATCAGACTGAAGTCCCCGGTAGCAGCCGCTCCGTACTCCAGGTTGGTAGCGCCGGGAATAGGTTCGCCATCGGCATTCAACCATTGATAAACGGTGGTAGGGCCATTTTGAGAACCTGCGCCGGTCAAGGTTACCGTAGGGGTGTTACAGTCGAGCGTGTCTACCGCACTTACAGCTACAGTGGGGGTGTAACTGTTGTCGGTTACCTCTACAGTACTAAGCTCAGACACACAGCCAGTTTGCAAATCGGTGACCACCAATCCATAAACCCCGGTTTCGGAAACCTCCGGGTTGACGGCGGTTTGATTACTCAGGTTGATGCCAGGCCCGGTCCACATGAAACTCAGCGTTGCGGGTGGAGCCGCCTCCGGCCCAATAAAGACCGACCGCGTATCACAGTCCATGGCTTCGTCCGCTCCTGCGTCTGCAAGGGGCAGAGCGGTGAGGTCCACTTCAAAAGTATCTATGGCAATACATTCATTATCACTTTGCGCACGGGCCGTGTAAAGCCCTTCAGCGGTCACCTCGATGGTCGTCGTCGTTTCCCCGGTTGACCAATCCAGAAAAGTGCCGTCTGTAGTGACGCTCAACTGATTCGACGTCCCCTCGCACAGCACACTTTGCCCGGAAATGTTCACTTCGGGTTCGGCGTAGGGCTTGATCTCCCATTCTGCTGCGTTCATGCACCCAACCGTATCCTGTACCGTCACCGAATAAACGCCCGCTTCGGTAACAGCGATTTCCCGGCTCGTCATACCATTGCTCCATTCATAGGTCGCATAGCCTTCTTCGGCAGCAAAAATGGCTTCGCCAGACGGGCAAAAACCAGTATCCCCCTCTATCTCAGGGGCATCGACCACAAAGACGAAAACCGCAGTTACTGCATTCGCTGTGCAGCCCAGACTATCCGTCACCACCACGCCGTAGCCGCCCTGCTCACTGACGGTAATGGCGTTAGTGGTGGCGCCATTTGACCACTGTACTGCCGCCCACTCGCCTTCCACGGAAAGCGTAGTGGAGCTGCCGAGGCAGATATTCTGAGCCGGCGTCACTTCAAGATCCGGGGTGTCTTGTACGAAAACCACTGAAGAATCAATGGCCGTACAACCATTGCTGTCCGTCACCGTAAGCGTGTAAATGCCCGGGGACTGTACATTTATGCTCAGGTCTTCCGCTCCATTGCTCCAAAGGTAAGACTCAAAACCGGGCTGGGCTTCAATCAGGAAACTTTCCCCATCGCAGCCAGCCTGGGATTCGGGCAATTCAGGGTTGGGCAAGGGGAAGGCTGTGATCTGTATCGTATCAGCGGCGGTGCAGCCAACTGCATTGGTCACCGTCACGGCATAATCGCCGCTCTGTGTGACGGGTATGCCAGATGTCGATTCCCCACCTGACCACTGATAGCTCGCATGGCTGCCGGCATTCAGGAAAATGGAGTCTCGCTCGCAGAATGGTGCAGCGCCGGTGATTTCCACATCAGGGGCAACCGAAGCGATCACAATAGCATTCGCAGAGCTTATGCAGCCATAAATGTCTGTTACCGTTACCATGTAGGCCTGTGGGTCTGTGACCATGATTTGACTGGCCGTATCTCCGGTAGACCATAAGAAGGTATAACCATTGTCCGTCACGCTTAGGGCATTGGCTTCTCCGGGGCATACGCTCAGGTCACCTGTAATGACCGCGTCCGGTTCGGGTATTGCTTCCACAGCTATGGCGGATTGTGTGGTACAGCCTTCCGGGGTAGTCGCCGTTAAAACATAATTGCCCGGGGCATCCACCTCTATCTCTGAAACGGTCTCCCCTGTAGCCCACTCGTAAGCCAGGCCATCGGTTTCAGGCACCCCGATGACAACAGAGCCGTCTTCGCAGTACTGCGCCGAATCCGGCAGGGGCACTTCCGGCAAATCAATGACTTCAAAGTCAAAATTGGCTGTATTGGAACATCCGTTTGCACCAGCGGCGGTAACAAGGTAACTGGCCGTGCTGTCCACCACAATTTCAGAGGTTGTTGCGCCGGAAGACCAGGAGTAATCCATCAGCCCGGGAGTGGCCTGCAGGGTTGCGCTGTCGTTGGCGCAGATAAAGTCAGGCCCTACAATCTCCAGCGTGGGCAGCGGCAGGGCTTCTACGGTGAACACGGAGTCCCGTATGCAACCATTTAGGTCAAGGACAGACACCTGATAAACACCGGGAGCAGAGATAACAGCCTCCGTCTCCTCGCTTCCGTTAGACCAGCTAACAAAGGGGTACGCTGCGGGGGCAACCGACAGGGTGATGCTGTCGCCCTCACAAAAGGCCGTAGGCCCCTGCAAGTTGATATCCGGTAACGGGTTTTCTGCCACCGCAACGCTGAAGCTGTCCTGACAGCTGTTGGCATCCGTAACAGTCAGATAATAAAGGCCAGGGGCCGTCGCTTCGATCACAGCCGATGTGTCCCCGTTGGACCAGCTGTATTGTGCGAAACCGGGAGCCGCTTCCAGGTCAACGCTTCCATTGGCACAGAATGCTGCGCTATCGGGCAGGTTGGCCTCTGGCAGGGGCACCTCTGTGATTGCTATATTGGTGGTACCGGTGCAACCGTTGGCATCTGTAACGGTCAGCCCGTAAGTACCGGGCGTGGATACGTTGAGGGTTGGGGCATTGGTCGCATCTTCCCAGGTGTAAGCCGTATAAATCGCGTTTGCAGACAATTCCAGGCTGCTCCCCATGCACAGGCTTGGCCCGCCGATTATTTCGGGCACCGGCAAAGGGAGGGTTTCTGCTACGGCAGAGTCGATGGTTACACAGTTGTTCGCTCCGGTAATGGTTACGTAGTAAATGCCTGCGGCATCTACTGTGACCGAAGGGCCTGCGCCAGGCACCGACCACTGATAATCAGCATAACCGGAATTGGCTTGTATTTCGGCGTCTTCATTTTCGCAAAAGGCATATGGCCCGGCCAGCCCGCTTACCGGGACGGCTTCTTCCTGCACCAGTATATCGTCGGTGGCGGTGCATCCAAATTCGTTCGCTACCTCCAGTTGATAAGTGCCCGCACTGTCTACAACTGTTGTGGCGGTTGTGGCTCCGTTGCTCCAGTTGTAAGCTGCATAAATGCCATTCGCGCTGATCTCCACCGAGCTGTTGGCGCAAAAGGCAGCTTCTTCATCCAGGGTGAGCTGAGGATTGGGGAATTGGGCCACTATGGCCTCCGTACTGCCGGTACAGCCTTCTTCTGAAGTCACGGTAACGCCGTAGGTGCCCGGCGCATTCACCAGCAGGGTGCTGTCTGAGCTGCCGCCATCCCAGGACAGGGCAGCATACGGCCCTTCTACAAACAAACTCACGGCACCGCCCTCGCAAAGGCTCGTATCACCGTCAATTTGTGGTTCCGGCTCAGGAAAAGCAGCGACGTGCAGGGTATCTGCCCCAATACAGCCATTTTCGTCCACTACGGTCACGCTGTAGGTGCCGGAGGAAGATATGGGAAGCGTAAAGTCCTGATTGGCACCTCCCCAGTCTACCGCGACGAAGGGGCCCACGCTCAACACCCCGGAAGCATCCGGGCAAAGCCCCACCGGGCCAAAAATTTCAGGCTCCGGGGGCAAGAACGCATCCACCTGTATGGAATCAACTGCCGTACACCCCCGTTCATCTGTGACGGTCACAAGATAGGTCCCTGACTCCGCTATGGCTGCTGCCGGGCCAGTAGCGCCAGTGCTCCATACGTAGTTGGGATACACCTGGCCAACAAAAGCAAAGATGGTATCCCCCGCGCAAAGGCTTTCTGCATTGACGATGGCGACATCCAATGCAAGCGGATCGTACTCATTGACTTGCAGGGAGTCCACCCCGGTACAGCCATTGGCAGCAGTCACGGTGACCAGATAAGTGCCTCCTTCTTCTACAGTAATGGTATTGGTGGTATCCCCCGTGGACCAAAGGTAGCCTTCGTAGTTTTGTACGGTCAGCAATAAGCTGCTGCCCTCATCACAGAACACGGTATCGCCGTCCACCTCAGGCAGGGGTGCATCAATAGGCAACAGTTCTGTATCAGCAGAATAGGAACACCCAAAGATATCCGTGACGGTCACTGCAAAGTTGCCTGTCGTATCCACCACCAAAAGGCTGTCGGTACTGCCATCAGACCATTGGTAAGCGGCCCAGGATTCAGACAGCACGAGCGTTGCGTCCCCGTCCGGGCACAGGCCAGGGGGTGAAGCAATTTGCGGTTGTTGAGCCGGCACTTCTTCGATCATAAGCGTGGTATCGCCCTGACAACCGAAGGGGTCTGTTACGCGCAGCAGGTAATTTCCAGGCTGATCAATGACCAGGAAGCTGTCTGCCGATAGCCCCACCCAACTGTACGTATCGTAATTGCCCTGCACGACCAGGGTATCTGTGGTACCTTCACAAAGATAGGGGCCGCCCTCGATGATGGGCGCAGGGGTCGGGACTTCTGTGACGTCCACTTCCCGGATGATGGTGCAGCCGTTGCCCGGTGCGGTGACGGTTACGGTATAGGTTCCGGGCTCGTCCACCACGATAGCCGGATCGGTAGCGGTGGTTGACCATTCGTAAGAAGCAAAGTCAGGCCCTGCATCCAGCGTCAGGTCCGTGCCTTCACAGAAAGAGGCCTCAAAGCCGACCATGATCGTTGGAGAAGGCTCAATGCTTAGGGTCAGGGTATCTGAATTGGTGCAGCCATCAGAGCTGACCTCAAGGATGTATTCGACGGTGCCGGAAAAATTATCGGGAAAGACCGCCTGCGGTGCAGGGCTTGAGGGGTCATCAAGGTAACTCAGGGCTTCCGGGGTGCCCATCCAGGTATAGGTTTCGAATCCTGTCGCAAAGGTTACCTCACTGTTGAGGGTAAACGGCACATTGCCGGAACAAAGCGCCGTATCCTGATCGAGGGCAACGACTTGCAATTCGCAGTTCGGATTGGCGGTGCAATCGAAATAATCTGCCGCCTGGCCGGAAAAGGAAATGTTGAAACCGTCAGATTCTGACTGCTCCCCCCCTACTCCGTAAAACTCATTGACGTAGAGGTAAAAGCCCTGCCCGGGCGCTACAATCATGGGCGCTACATAGCCATTGGCCACAGCACCGGTCTCGTCAAAGAAGATACCCTCTGAAAGGTCTGTTTCTCCGTTGCCCAATCCGGTAAACGGGCAAAACCCGCATTGGAAAGTTTGGGTTTCTTCTACCGACCAGGCGTAGGAACAGCGGTCGGGCTCACCAAGGCTGTCACAGCGGGTATCAGCAGCAAATAAGGCGAAGTCGTAGTCGACATCACCGCCTTCGTAGGGAGAGATGGTAAAAAGGAGCTCACTGCCCGGGGGCATGTCATTGCGAAAGCGAAAATAAAGCCATACACTGGAAGACTCTCCGGTCTCATGGCACCCAATAGAATTGTCGGGGTCCTGAAAGTCATTGAGGTCGCCCGGGGAATCCGGAACGTCAATACTTCGGTCGCCACAAACCACTATCGCACCACTGCAATCGGAGACGTTCTGCGCCATCATCCAAAGGGGCAGCAATGTCAGGGTTAGGATCAGACGGCTTTTGAGATTACAACACCGCATCAATATAGTTTTTCATTCCGGCAATAGCCAGCAATGGATGCCAGCAATTATAAAATGCTATGCATCATGGGATTATAACTCTTCCGGGGCTAATAGG
>JANSXW010000415.1 GCA_024742755.1 bacterium
AGTACCAGCCTTCTGCCCAGCTGTCCACCGGCAAACGGTGGGTGCCGGACGGCAGCAGGCCTGACCATACTTCCTGCCCGGCCGCATTAATGGCGCGCAGAGAAAACCGGGCGCCCGGGTTCCACTCTACTGCCACTTCGTTCTGTGCCGGGTTGGGGAAGGCGGAGGGCTGCCCTGATAAGCTAAGGCCCTGCCGCTGCTGTATGCCCTGCGGGCTGCCGCCAGCCGATTGAAGGTTTTGTCCACCGGTATGGGGCACAAATACCCGCGCCACGTCGATGTAGTGCTTGCATTGGTCTGATGCGGTGCCCCGCTCCGTGTTGGACTTTTGGGCTACATCTGTAAACAAAGAGTACGTGGTTTCCGTCAGCTCTTCCTGCTCCAGCTTGCCCTGATAAGCGAAAAAGGCATCAAAGAAGCTGCTCCCAAGCTGCTCGGTAGGCGTAGCCATCAGCCCGCTGCAATCTTTGGACGGCGGCACGTGCGGCCCGGTAGGCGGGCCCGATGGGCAGCTCGTGGGCGCGCCAGTCGCTTTGGTGCCAAAGCTGAGGCTGATTTCCGGGAAACCGCCGCAGCCGCCAAAGTTGGCTTTGTCAAGGGCGTAGTAGTACAGGCCACCGCCCGGCTCCGGGCTAGCGTTGTCAGAGCCCCAGTAGTTGCCTTCAGCGGGGATGGCATTGATCGTTTCAGCAAGGGTACCATCGTAACAAATATCGAACCAAAGGGCATCATTGGGCCCGCGCTGGAAATGATTAGACCGGGCGTAAGCCAGATTGTCCGTTTGGGAATTGATGAATGCATCAATGTTCAGGATGAGGTTTTGCCCCTTGATGCCGGCCAGCCCGTTGTTGAGCAGCTTGGCGCAGTCCATCGTGACCAGCCCATAGTTGCTGCCTTCCCGGTTGCCCTCCACAATATGGAGGCCATAGAAGTCATTCTCCGCCACTACAGCCAGCCCGCGCAGGGTGCCATTCACACACTTGCCCGGCGGGCAGTACAAGCCCACGTCATTATTGGACAGCTCGCCACCGCGCATGATGTACTCGCCTACGTTGGAGACGTGGACG
>JANSXW010000168.1 GCA_024742755.1 bacterium
CCCCGTGGGCTGCGATTGGGGGGGACCACGGAAGGCACGGAATACACGGACGGTGGCGTGTGTCGCATGGCTTTCCGTGTGTTCTGTGTATTCTGTGGTTAATCCCCGTGGGCTGCGATTGGGGGGGGACCACGGAAGGCACGGAATACACGGACCATGGCGAGTTTTGCATGCGCTTTCCGTGTGTTCTGTGTATTCTGTGGTTAATCCCCGTGGGCTGCGATTGGGGGACCACGGAATACACGGACGGTGGCGTGTGTCGCATGGCTTTCCGTGTGTTCTGTGCCTTCTGTGGTTAATTACAGTGGGCTGTGATTGGGGGGGACCACGGAAGGCACGGACGGTGGCGTGTGTCGCATGGCTTTCCGTGTGTTCTGTGCCTTCTGTGGTTAATTCCGGTGGGCTGCCATTGGGGGGCCACGGAAGACATGGACGGTGGCGAATGTTGCAGGCGCTTTCAGTGTTTTATGTGGTAAAGACGCTATTCAATCCTAATTATATTGGATAGTCCGCCCAAAGCCCTGAGCTTAATCATTACGGCCCCGTAAGGAGCAATAGGTTGGCAACTACGAGACGACACAATGGCTACGCGCCGTAAGTACGGAAGGTGAGCGACGCCCCTTGTAGTGATATGTGCAAATTGCAATGGCAGTTTCCACCCCGTTGCCTTGGCAAAACAGTCACTTTGCCCTAAATTGTCCATGTTATCCAGCTTAACTCACGCCCCAATCCAAACCACTATGCCATCCAAAGGCCATGAATACGGCACTAAAACACGCCTGATGCGAGTCTTCCGGGTCATACAGGAACAACCCTTCCGCTACACCATTAAGGAACTGGCCGATAAATACGACGTTAGCAAGGACGCCATCAAGGGTGATTTTGAAGCCATAAAAAATGCAGATTTTGAATTAAAATACGACAGTGCCTACCGGTATGGTTTTGCTGCAGACCAACCCTTTGAGGACCTAAAGGGGCTGCTGCAACTGGAAGACCGGGATCAGCGGCGGCTTTTACAAGCCCTTCTTCAGGTGGACAGTCCATCTGAAAACCTGACCCGGCTGCGCCAACGGCTTGCCGCCATTTTTGGGAGCAAAGTGGATTTTCCGGGGGCAGCTGACACCCCTGGGGCAGTCAGCACCCCTGGCCCGGAACATTGGCGAAGGCCTTACCTGACGAAGTTCCAGCTTTTGCAGCAGGCAGGAGCGGAAAAATTGCAGGTCGTGCTCCTGGACTACCGCTCGTCCAACAGCAATGTGATAAGCGACCGCCGGGTGGAACCCTTCTTTGCCCGGATTGAGGATGATACCGTACAGGCTTATGATATAGATAAACAAACGCTACGTCATTTCCGCATTTCACGAATCCGTCGCATCCGGATGACAGAAACGCCCTGGGCTTACGAATCCCGGCATCAGGTGCTGGCTACAGACCCCTTCCGGATCGTTGAGGACCAGCAAGTATTGGTTCACTTGAGATTGAAAGTGGGGGCCTATAACGAACTGGTGGAACGCTACCCCCTAACCAAAGCTTTCATTCAGGAAGATGCGGAGCAGGAGAACATCTATGATTTTCAGTGCCGGGTCAACCATAAATTCTATGGGCTGACGAATTTCATCCTGGGCTTCCACCATCAGGTTATTGAGGTGATTGCACCGGAGGGCCTGAAGCGGCATTTGGAACGGGAGCGGGAGCGGATGCGGTTTTAGGGGTGAGTAGTGAGCGTTTTAGGGGTGAGGAGTGAGGTCAGGTATCCTGTTAAAGAAGTAAGATAAAAATTAGCCAAAAGCTATGGATTACAAAGCAAGAATCACAGTGGAGCCCGGAAAAAGGAGTGGACAGGCTTGCATCAGGGGCTTACGCATCACGGTAGCTGACCTGTTGGGCTTCCTTGCCGCCGGCATGAGCCACCGGGAGGTTTTGGAAGACTTCCCTGCCCTGGAGGCGGAGGATATCTTAGCAGCGCTGGCTTACGCTGCGGAGAAATGCAGGCGTTAACAATTTCAAGCAAAGGCAAAACAGCCATTACAGCCCCGGTGCGCCAAAACTTCATACCATTTCCTGATTAACTTAGGAAACATTGTATTATATTTACCGTATACCTGACTATACGATGGCGTTCCGGACGCTCCACCTGTACTTACCGATAGCACATTTCTGAAAAAAGTTTCACCTGGGGTGATAGCTGCCCTGGGGGTGGCTGTAGCTTTGTGAGTGAGTAGGATTTAAAAAATTGATGGTTTATGCGGATATATTTGAAATTAACACCGAATACGGAGACCGTCCCTTTTAATTACCAACGGGCATTGGTGGGGGCTTTCCACAAATGGCTCGGCGAAAACGAGCTTCATGATGAGATTTCGTTGTACTCCCTATCCTGGCTCTACGGAGGCGAGATGCGCCCGGATAAAAAAGGGTTTGACTTCCGGCACGGCGCGGAGTTTTTTATCAGCTCGCCTCTGGAGGGTTTGCACAAAAGCGCTATCACCGGGCTGTTCAAGGACGTGGAAATCCGGTGGGGCATGCGGGTAGAGGAAGTGAGAATGCGTACCACGCCCGACTTTGGAGAACGGCAGCGGTTTGTGGCACAGAGCCCGGTCTTCATCAAAAAGCGGCGGGAAGACGGAAAAGGGCAGCAGTTTGTTTTCCCTGGTGATGAGGATGCAGGTGCTCTGATGACCGCTACCCTTCAAAAAAAGCTCGACCGGGCAGGCATAGGCCACATGGCGACCGTAACTTTTGACCCGGAGTACCAAAACCCGAAGCGGAAGAAAATCACCTTCAATAAGATTGACCTGATCGGCACCTTCTGCCCGGTCATTGTGGAAGGCGACCCGGAGGCGGTGCGCTTCGCCTGGGATGTGGGGGTTGGGCATTCTACGGGAATTGGGTTTGGGGCGTTGCGGTAGGTTAATATCTAAATATTCAAAGAACATGGAAACAACTCAAAAAGTCAACCTTGAATGGCTTACCCGGATTACAGGAGACCCTTTTGCTGATGTCGGAGGGATTGTTATAAAAATACTGAGTCGGGAAAAAGAAACTGACGATATCTTCAAGCTCATCGAAGATGTTTTGAGTATTTACGTGAAAGATTGGCAAGGAAAGCTAAATGCGTTTTTTCTCAACTCTACAATTACCCAACCTTCATTTAAAGGAGATCGAAAAATAACAGAGACTAAGAAGTTTTTCAAGGCTCTTTTAGAAGAGTCACTTCCTTTTGAAGAAGGTTATTGTAGAATCTTAGGTGAGAAAACCAAGCTTTTTACTGGCGGGCGAGACAATCATATTTTATCAGGTTCAGGAACATTTATCAACTTCCATCATGCATTTCAAGGAGGTGTTATGCTTTCTAAGGAAGCTCTGATCAGGATGTTTTTTGCGCCAATGGGATGTGTTCAATTGAGTGATAAAATAGCGTTACTCAATAGTAATACAGAAGAACTCATAGAGTTTTTTACTGCCAATAATATTCATGAGAATTCTCGCCGTATTGCAACAAAAATCTCAGACGGGATAAGTCGTTCCGCTTTTAAAAATCCGTCAAGTGCTCTTTTTGACTTTGCATTGAAATGGATACGTGAAGCTAAACAGAGTGATCTAGAAAATACAGAGCTTACACTTTATCATTTTACAAATTTCGGTGCATCCCCTGAAGTTGTTTTACATAGCTTTAGCGCATCCCTTTTTACATTCTACGCTAACGTTCAACATCGGACAATAAAGCCGGACTGGGACAAGTTCTCCCATTCCTACTTCAAGCAGAAAAATGCCTCATATCAATATGAATCAGACACTTTTGAAGTAACTGAAAAAAAGGAAACTGACACGCTTGGGTATGAGGATTATAAAACTTGGCGCAATAGCTTATACCAAAGCCTGCTTGACGGCAGATCAATTTTAAAACCTATGCTGGATTGGGTTTCGAAAAAGCGTAGACCCTTGAATTTCAAGATTGTTAAACTCTATCAAACAACTCTTCGAGATATGGATGAAAAGACATTGAAAATCATTGAGCGTATCGCAGGTTACGTCCTGCTTGATTCTAACAATATCAAAAAGAATCTGAGAAATCTGCAAAAACCTCAAAAGGCACACGCATTTAGAACTGCATTAAGACGGTTAGAGGAGAAAAATCTAACCGAGAAGAATCCCGAGCCTTTGTTTTCACTTGAGGAATACGCATTGGAGCTATTTCCTGATGGCACTTATTGGCAAGAAATTCAAGATTTACTGTTGATTGCCATCTACCAGAAGATGCATGAGCAAGAGATTTGGCTGGATAATGAAGACCTTCCAGTCGAAGAAACTGAAGAAGAAACAATCAACTCCTAAATTTAAAAAATCAAATCAGATGATCAATTTAAAAACGCAAGGGTTCATCCTTATTGATGTCGATGTGGCGGCTTTGAATAATGCTGGAAATAGCACGACGAGCAGCTTTGATAACGCTGTAGCTACAAAATCCATCCGGAAAAATGGGATGAAACACACCTATGTATCTGGACAAGCTTGGAGACATTGGTGGCGAGACACACTACAAAAGCAACTTGGATGGAAAATTTCGCCAGTCATTCGCGAAAAGAAAATTGCCTTCACCGAGGCTAATCCAGTCCAGTACCCAGACGATGATATTTTTGGTTACATGCGAGCAGCAAAGGCGGAAGTTCTTGATAAAAATGGTGATGTAGTCAAAGATAAAAAAGGAAACCCCAAAATGGAAAACGTAACTGTCACCAGAGTTTCTCCATTAAAGAATTCGGCAATTGTTTCAGTATCATCAGTTTCAACGGAGGAGAACTGGTCGAGCATGGCTCGTCAAGATGGAGATTCAGTACCCTATAGTAAGGAGGAATATAGCGCGATAATGAAAGGGATGTTTGCCTTGGATTTGAGTATGGCAGGTACATTTGCCAATTACAATAAAACCGGTTTTAAAAACTTGACAGATGCCCTTCGTTTGGAGGCTTTGGAGAAAGGCGCTACTGAAATACCTGATCCTTTTGTGACAAATGGTAAGGGTGAAGCTCAACAATTGGTTCGCCTACCAAAAGCTATGCGTACTCGGCGAATTACAGATACAATAAAGGCATTAAAATTCATCTCTGGAGGTGCAATGCAGACCAGCAATATGGCTGATGTAGCACCCAAGTTTATCATCCTCTCTACCATGACGGTGGGCAATCATCCGTTTACGCACATTTTTACCAGTGGCGTGAACAAGCAAACAGTAAAATTCAATGCGGAGGGACTGAGAGAAGTACTTGAAGATTACAGTGAACAGTTCAAGGGGAATATTTATATCGGCGTACGCAGCGGATTCCTTGATAGAGAGGACACGAATGCCCTTGAAGATGTTGTCAAAAAGTTTGAGCATGTTCATCTAAAAACAGTGAACGGGGCAGTTGACTCATATTGTGAGGAAATTGAAAAGTACATTGAGCAATGAAGGTATTCCGAGTAGATATTACTGCCTGGACTGCCAGTTTCCGCTATCCGAATTTGATAAGTGGGGTTCAGCCGACACTAGAAGTGCCTCCTCTGAGTACTGTTTTGGGTATTCTCAATGCAGCTTCAGGGAAATACCTGCAACACAAACAATTAGCTATAGGCTACTACTTTGAGTATGCAGGTAAAACTTTTGATTTGGAAACCATTTATATGATTCAAACTAATAGCAAGGGCAGACCCTCGAATAATGCCAAATCCAACGTCATAAAACGAGAGTTCATGGCGGATGTAAAATTATCACTTTATCTAAAAGACGAAGAGTTAGTCAATTACTTGCGTTCACCGTATTACGACATTTTAGTGGGACGTTCAGGTGATCTGGCAAGGGTTTCTTTGCCCGAGGAAGTTGATTTGGCAGAAATTCAACAGGCAAATCGAATAAAAGGGCAAGTCGTGCCATTAGAAGGAAACTTCTTACCGGGAAAAATCCAGGCATTACCTAAATATTTTTCTGATGAATTTCCGAGAAAAAACTTAGGTACAGAGCCCTTCACTGTGATACCATACCATGTAACAGATTTTTCGACAAAGCTGAAAGCCTACAGAGACAAAACGCAAGGAAAAAGAGGCATTGATATTTATTTCCATGAACTTGATTTGACGCAATATGACTGATATTTTAGCTAAATCAGAGCCGCAGATTACGCTAAAACAGCATATTCAGGATGGTCTTTCTGTTGGGGAGCACTTGAAGAGCTGTTTCCCCACGGCTCCGATTTGTGCTGACAAGGAGAATTTCTGGCAGTTGCTCAGACTTTCGGTTATTATGCATGATTTGGGAAAAGCTCATGGAGAATTTCAAAAAGTTCTGCGAGGAGTCGAGAACGAATGGAATTCCCAACGACATGAGCTTTTTTCCTTGCCCTTTGCTCAACAGTTGCGATTGCCTGAAAATGAAAAAACCCTCGTATTAAGGGTAGTTGCTGCGCACCACCGTACCTACTCGTGGTTGAGTGATTTCATAGAAAACAATTATGAGCTTGACCCCACAGAATTTGAGCGTGAGTTTTCCAAAGTTGATGTAAAGGGTGCAATAGAAATTGCTGACTCATTTGAGCATGGAGTGATTGCAGAGGAAGTCGCTGCAGAATCTCCATTGAAAATCATCACAAATTATCAGAGAGAAGCAAAGCAAGTCTTAATGGGGAGACAAGCCGAAATAACGGACTATTTCACCCTATTGCTACTCATGGGCGCATTTCATCATTGCGATCATTTATCATCGGCTTTTGTTACGGAGTTTGACTATCTGAAAAGTGATGCATTCCATTTTCTTGATGAAATGCAAGCAGATCTACGAAATAAAGGATTTGACTTGTACTATCATCAAAGCACCTCTTCTAACATATTAGGTAATGTAATCTTGACAGCCCCAACTGGTTCTGGTAAAACAGAAACATCTTTGCTTTGGCTCAGAAACCAACTTCAACAAACTGGGCAAGGCAGGGTGTTTTATGTGCTTCCATTTACAGCGTCTATTAACGCCATGTTCGAAAGGCTTCGGGATAAAGATGGTTTAGGCGAGGAAATGGTGGGCATGTTGCACGGTAAGTTGGATGCTTATCTTTATGAGAGCTTCTTCGAAGAAGCTGGTAATCTAAAGGAGCTCAAATCTCAAATCAAGGGTTTAAAGGCGACATTTAAAAACCTGCAAACACCGCTCAAGGTGATTACCCCTTTCCAGCTACTCAAGCATTTATTTGGCTTAAAAGGATTTGAGAAAGGTATTTTTGAATGGGTTGGCGGGCATTTCATTTTCGATGAAATTCACGCGTATGATCCGGAGATAACGGCTCAAATTGTGGTATTACTTGAATACTTAACACAAAAGCTCCAAGCCAAGATCTTTATCATGACAGCTACGCTACCAACCTTTTTAAAGCGTCGTATTGCAGCAGCAGTTGGTCAATTTGAAGAAGTAAAAGCAGAACCCGCACTATATGATGCTTTTCAGCGGCATCAGGTAAGATTGACTGATGGACTTTTATCTGAAAACCTGAATCTCATAGAGCAGGATTTAAAAGCAGGAAATAATGTACTTGTTGTTTGCAACACTGTTGATCAATCCAGAGTGGTATTTGAAGAATTAAAAGACTTATACGAGACCTTGCTAATTCATGGTAGGTTCGCGGCAAAAGATAGAACGCGAATAGAAAAGCAATTGCAGAACAATCCACCTCAATTGTTGATTGGAACACAAGCCATTGAAGTAAGCCTTGATATTGATTATGACGTCATCTATTCTGAGCCAGCCCCTCTAGACGCCCTTATTCAGCGGTTCGGGCGTGTAAACAGAAAGCGCTCAAAACCTCCTTGTCCATGCCTAATATTCAAAGAACGCAACGAAAAAGATAAGTACATCTATGATCATGAAATGGTGGCAAGAACCTTGGACATACTAGCAGAAATACAAAGCAAGCATGACGGTGTAATTCAAGAAATAGAGTTGCAGGGTTATATCGATCGAGTGTACCCAAATTATGATGAGGAAGCACAAGCGAAATTTGATAAAATATATGGTTTACTCACTCAATCTGTCAATAGGCTAACGCCATTCGAACCTTCAAAGGAAGGAGAAGAAGAATACTATCGACAGTTTGATGGCGTGAAGGTGTTACCAGCTTACTATGAACAAGATTATATCGAAAGGTTGAATGCTTTTGATTTTATTGGTGCTGAACAGCTTAAAGTTTCTATTAGAAAAAGTTGGTTTGCACGGCTATTTAATACGCCAGGTTTGGATAGCTTGGTGCATATACTTTTCCCATCCGAAAACCCTAAAGCGAAACCAATTGAAATCAAATACTTCAGAATTAATAAGTTTTACAGACCTGATACTGGATTGAATTTCGAAAAAGATGAAGATGCTAAACTTGTAATAAGAGGGTCAACTGTAATATTGTGACTTTTCTTATGCATGTGTGCCTACCCAAACACCCCCCCCAGCTCCACCTCAAACCCGGGAAACAGCCCCACCGGCACCTTATCGCCTACGGTATACGGGGTGGAGCGGGGCAAGACATACTGCCCCCCGGAATCCAGCCGGTAAGGAAGCACCGTGCCTTCCGCCGGATGTACCACCCAGTATTCCTGCACGCCAGCGTTGCGGTAGAGCTCAAACTTTTCGTTGAGGTCTTTGTGGGCAGTGCTTTGGGAGAGGATTTCGATGATCCAGTCGGGTGCGCCATTGCAGCCTCGGTCATCGAGCTTGCCGGGGTCGCAGATGACACAGAGGTCGGGCTGCACGACCGTTTCCGTTTTATCCTGCTGCGGCTCCGCTTCAGGAAGAGGGAGGCGCACATCAAATGGGGCGCTGAAGAGCTTGCACTTTTTACCTATCAGATAGCTGCCAATAGCCACGTGCAGATTACTGGAAGCCGATTGATGGGAAGTCCCCGGAGCAGGGGCCATACGCACGACTTTTCCGCGAATGAGTTCCACCATTTCGTCAAGCTGCCAACTGAGGTAATCGGCGTAGGTATATTTTTTTGAAAGGTCTAGCTGTTCGATGCGGGTAATCATACCAATACTTTTGACTAAAATAAAGAGAAATGACCAATAGTTCAACTCTTGTGACGGGTACTCAGATTGCCTATTTCCACCTTTGCCACCGCAAACTTTGGCTGTTTGCCCACAATATCAAAATGGAGCAGCATAGCGACTTGGTGGCAGAAGGTAAATTTATTGATGAGCACAGCTATCTCAAACGTGCTGACCGATGGCAGGAACTGAGTATTGAGGGCATCAAAATTGACCACTTTGACGCGCAGCGGGGTATAGTCCGGGAGGTCAAAAAGAGCCGTAAAAAGGAGCATGCCCACCGGGCGCAGTTGCTCTACTATCTGTACGTGCTGGAGCGGAATGAAATCCCCGTTTCACACGGCCTGCTGGAATACCCCAAGCTCCGCCAAACAGAAGAGGTATGGCTGACGGACGAAGACCGCAGGCTGATTCCACTCTGGGAAGCGGAAGTTGTGCGGATTATTCAGCTGGAAAGCTGCCCTGCTTTAGTCAAAAAGCCCATCTGCAAGAACTGCTCCTACTACGAATTTTGCTTTTCGGCCTGAGATTTTGTGGAATTTTGGGTGGAGTTGCGACAATTTAGTAGGGGTGAGGATTTAGGGGTGAGGATTTAGGGGTGAGTTGTGAGGGGTGGGGGTTGGGATTTATTGACCGTAAAAAATTGCATTTAAATGGAGCATTTATCCTTTAACGAAAAATGGCGCCGGCGTACAAAGAAGCTTGCCGTTGACCTGATCAGGATGTACAGCAAGATGAAAAAGACGGATGAAGTACGCATTATCGGAAAGCAGTTACTGCGATCGGCTACCTCTGTGGCGGCTAATTTCCGGGCGTACTGCCGGGGTCGCTCACAGCGGGAGCAATTCGCCAAACTGTGCATCGTGGTTGAAGAAGCTGATGAGACCCTTTTTTGGCTGGAAGTTTTGGAGGATACCGGGCTGTGTACTGCTGCAACTTTAAATCCATTCAAGGCTGAGGCGCTGGAAATTCTGAAAATGATGTCCAATACCCGCAAACGCCTAAAAAACTAACCCATCACCCCTCACCCCTAGAAAACTCACACCTCACCCCTAGAAAACTCACTCCTAAAATGAAAAAACCCTACTACCTTTTCAACTCAACCGCGACAAATTTGCAGTGCGCACCATCGAAAAAATGAAAAAACCCTACTACCTTTTCAACCCCGGCCGCATGAGCCGCCGCGACAACACCCTGAAGTTCACCGCCGTGGATGAGCTGGGCAACGAGCAAAAGCCCCGCTATCTGCCCATTGAAGGCATAGAGGCGCTCTACATTTTCGGCAGTATAGACGCCAACAGCGCGCTTTTCAATTTTCTGGGCAAACAGCGGGTGCCCGTGCATTTTTTTGACTTCTACGAACATTACACGGGGTCTTTTCAGCCCAAAGAATACTTGCTTGCCGGCAAGATGCAGGTAGAGCAGACCCGCGCGTACCTAAGCCGCAAACGCCGGATGCACATTGCGCAAAGGCTGGTAAGCGGAGCAAGCTTCAACATGCTGAAAAACCTGCGGTATTACAACGCCCGCGGCCGCGCTTTGGAAAGCCAAATACAACAGATCGAAAACTTGCGGCAGCTGATACCGGACGCAGTGGATGTCCCCTCTTTGATGGGCATAGAAGGCAACTGCCGGCAAACCTACTATCAGGCCTTTGAGCATATCATCACCCACTTTGAGATGAACGGCCGGCGCAAACAGCCCCCATCCAACGAAGTCAATGCGGCGATTTCCTTCGGCAATATGATGTGCTACGCCCTGGCGCTCGACATGATTTACCACACCCAGCTCAACCCCACAATAAGCTTCCTGCACGAGCCGGGTACGAGGCGGTTTAGCCTGGCGCTGGATATAGCCGAAATCTTCAAACCCATTCTGGTAGACCGCACTCTGTTCCGGCTTTTCAATCAGCGGGAACTGCAGGAAAAACACTTCGAGCAGCAAGCCAATGGCTGTTTTCTGAAAGACAAAGGGCGCAAGGTTTTCATCATGGCCTTTGAAGAGCGGCTGAAGCAAACGATACAACACCGAAGCCTGGGGCGGAAGGTGAGCTATAAAAGATTGATACTTTTGGAATGCCACAAAATGGCCAAATATATTCTGCGCATGGAAGATGCGTACCAACCCTTCAAAATCTGGTGGTAATGTATGTAATCCTGGTCTACGACGTTCATCAAAAGCGGGTCGCGAAAATGCTGAAACTGTGCCGCCGCTATCTCAACTGGATTCAGAACTCCGTCTTCGAAGGCGCCATCAGCGAGCTCAAGCTCAAGGAGCTGATTTTCGAAGCCCGGCAGATTATGGATGAATCCTACGACAGCATCATTGTCTTTAGCAGCCGCAATGAGCGGTGGCTCGACAAACAAGTGATCGGGCTGGAGAAAAATGAGATCGACCAGTTCCTTTAGAATAGGTGAACCCTGTTGCTAGAAAAGGTTCTATGCTCTTTGAAAAGACCAATTGCCCGAAAAGTCACCCAAACACTGCCCCCAGCTCCACCTCAAACCCGGGAAACAGCCCTACCGGCACCTTATCCCCTACGGTGTACGGGGTGGAGCGGGGCAAGGCATACTGCCCCCCGGAATCCAGCCGGTAAGGGAGCACCGTGCCTTCCGCCGGATGTACCACCCAGTATTCCTGCACGCCAGCGTTGCGGTAGAGCTCAAACTTTTCGTTGAGGTCTTTATGGGCAGTGCTTTGGGAGAGGATTTCGATGATCCAGTCGGGTGCGCCATTGCAGCCGCGGTCATCGAGCTTTTGGAGGTCACATACAATACACAAGTCGGGCTGAACAACGGTTTCCGAACGGTCCTGTTGTTGTTCTGCCCCATGTAAAGGCAGGCGCACATCGAATGGGGCACTAAACAGCTTACAAGGTTTACCGCGCAGGTAGTTCCAGATCAATCCGTGCAAATTACCGGAAGCCGATTGGTGGGAAGTGCCCGGAGCGGGAGCCATGCGGACTACTTTTCCACGGATCAGTTCCACCATTTCGTCGAGCTGCCAGGTTAGGTAGTCAGCGTAGGTGTATTTTTTGGACAGGTCCAGTTGATCAATGCTGGTAATCATGCCGATGCTTTTTGAATAAAATACAGAGAAATGGCTAATAGTTCAACTTTATCTCTTGATGCCGCCGCTATTACTGCAAGATTCAAAACGCAGTCTTCATGAAGAGTGAATCTTCCGGAAGTATCCTTATCTTTAGTAGCCGCAGTGCGTGCCGGACGGACAAACGAGTGATCGGGCTGAAGGAAACGGAGTCCGACCCGTGCTTGGAGCGCGCGTCGACCTGCCGCCCCAAAACACGAACGGTATAAAACGCACGCCCATCGCAGCACTTACACTCCTGGCAGCCAGGGCATTAAGTCCGTCGTCGACCACCCGGCAAAACCGGCTTATTGGAGGCCGACGAAAAACCGGAGCCTAAAAGGGCTCAATGTTCTTTGACAATTGGTTAATATTTAGTTACTTACACATAGGCTTTACCGGCCGCTTAATTGTACCAGATTGGAATTGAAACAATTGAGGCAGGGCTCGGACTCTTATCAATCCGCGACGCTTAATTGTACCAGATTGGAATTGAAACCCTACACGCTGAGCGATGGGTATGACTTTGAGCTGGCGCTTAATTGTACCAGATTGGAATTGAAACTGAATTCAAGGTTTATAAAATGAATGATTATTTGATCCGCTTAATTGTACCAGATTGGAATTGAAACGCGATGATGATCTACCATTCTAAATTCCAAGTCATGCGCTTAATTGTACCAGATTGGAATTGAAACTCAGTCGGTCGAATGCCGTCTTTTTTTCCTCCCGGATCGCTTAATTGTACCAGATTGGAATTGAAACTAGACAAATACAAATTGTCTACACGCCTTCTGACAACGCTTAATTGTACCAGATTGGAATTGAAACTGTATATTTACCGCGCAAGTTTTAGCCCAATTATTTCGCTTAATTGTACCAGATTGGAATTGAAACTCAACTACACTACCACAGGAGGTAATATAGCATTTCGCTTAATTGTACCAGATTGGAATTGAAACACAACTACACTACCACAGTAGGTAATATAGCATTTCGCTTAATTGTACCAGATTGGAATTGAAAC
>JANSXW010000228.1 GCA_024742755.1 bacterium
GCGCAGGACCAACCTCAGCCTCAGCGCTGGCTGAGCAAGGCTGAGGTTAAGGTTGAGGTTGAGGGCAATGCGATGGCTTCCCGGAGGCGACCGTCCACTGTCGCTCCCTGCGGAGGAACCCGGCTGGTCTCAACCTCATCCTCCCCTGGGCCCGGCGCAGGACCAACCTCAGCCTGAGCGCTGGCTGAGCGAGGCTGAGGTTAAGGCTAAGGTTGAGGGCAATGCGATGGCTTCCCGGAGGCGACCGTCCACTGTCCCTCCCTGCGGAGGAACCCGGCTGGTCTCAACCTCATCCTCCCCTGGGCCCGGCGCAGGACCAACCTCAACCTGAGCCATAGCAAGGACAAAACCAAAACACCAACCCCCACAACCCTAATACCCCACAAACGACCGCGCATGCGCCTCCATCACCTTCAGCGTATCCGCATCAGCGATCTTGCCATCGCCATTCTTTAGTTTGAAAATGCTGGAGATGGGCAGCTTATCAGGCATCACCGTCATGCCCAGGTAATTGAGCACGCCGGTAAGGTGGTCCATACCGCGCAGATTGCCCGCACGGCCCGAGGCAATACCCACCAATGCCGCCTTCTTGTTCTGAAAATTGCGGCTGTACTCCCGCACCGAGCAGGCATCAATGAAAAGCTTGACCGACCCCGGATAGCTGCCGTTGTATTCCGGCATGACGAACACCATTTTTTCCGCCGGCAGCACGTATTCATCCTGCAGGGCAGCCACGGAGGGCGACTGTTCAGAATACATGGCCGCGTGGAACCAATCGTGCGGGATTTGCTCCAGCGCCAGCAGTTTCACTTCCTCTTCCGTATGCTTTTGCAGCAGATCGGCGTACAATTTTGCAAAATTCAGGCACTCACTGCCCTTTCGGTTCGTACCGGATATAACGGTTATCATAATTTCGTTTAGCGGCTCGTTTGAAATACAGACATAGTACACAGTTGGCGCTCAAAATTGTTTAATGCTTTCCAATTCTAACCAATTTTCCTATATTCAAGCACAGATAAAACCGAATCATCACCAAAAGCAAAAAACTGTGAAACTAACGTACTACGGCCACTCCGCCTTCGGGCTGGAAACCATGGGCAAGCACATCCTCTTCGACCCCTTTATTTCGCCCAACGAGCTGGCAGCTAAGGTGGATGTGGACCAATTGAAAGCCGACTACATCCTCGTCTCCCACGGTCATCAGGACCATGTGGTGGATGTGGAGCCCATCGCCAAGCGCACCGGCGCGAAAATCATCTCCAACTTTGAAATCGTCAGCTGGTACGGAGAAAAGGGGCTCGAAGGGCACCCTATGAACCACGGCGGCAAGGTCAAATTCGACTTCGGCATCGTCAGGTATGTCAATGCCGTCCACTCCAGCGTACTGCCCGACGGCACCTACGGCGGGAACCCCGGCGGCTTCGTCATCTGGAATGAGGAAGGCTGCCTTTATTTTGCCGGCGACACGGCCCTGACCATGGACATGAAGCTCATCCCCATGACCTGCCCGGCCCTTGATTTAGCCATTTTGCCCGTAGGCGACAACTTCACCATGGGGTACGAAGATGCCCTGATGGCCTGCGATTTCATCGACTGCGACCGGGTGGTAGGCTGCCACTACGACACCTTCGGGTACATTAAAATTGACCATAAGGCCGCGCAAAAAGCTTTTGATGCTAAAGGAAAAGCGTTAATTTTGCCAGCAATCGGCGAAAGCCTTGAAGTATGATGCGGTAATTGCCGGTATCATGTGCAGCAGGGTGAAGTACGTTTTTGTTCTTCCGGCCAGGTAATCAATCCCGACACCACGCCTTTGGCGCTGATGCGGTATTACCAAGGTGTCATAACCACCAATCAGCCGAAGCACACTACTTCACCCTTCATTTTTTAGCGGGCCGGGCAGCATTGCGCGGGCCATCAACACGGATTCAGATTATGGGAAAAGTCGTAGCTATAGCCAACCAAAAAGGAGGCGTAGGCAAAACCACCACTGCCATCAACCTGGCCGCCAGCCTGGCCATCCTGGAGCAAAAGGTCCTGCTCATTGATGCGGACCCGCAGGGCAACGCCACCTCCGGCGTCGGGGTAATGCCGGAAGACATCGAAACGACGATCTACGATTGCCTCGTGGGCGGGCTGGAAACGGAGGAGGCCATCTACGAGACGGAGACCCCCAACCTGCACATCATCCCTTCCACCATTGATCTGGTCGGGGCCGAAATCGAGCTGGTCAGCCAGATGAAGCGCGAGTTCCTCATGCAGGACGTGGTCAATCAGGTGCGGGACGACTACGACTACATCTTCATCGATTGCCTGCCTTCTCTCGGCCTCATCACCGTGAACGCCCTGACCGCCGCCGACTCCATTCTCATCCCCGTGCAGTGCGAGTTTTTTGCGCTGGAAGGCCTGTCGAAGCTCCGGGAGACCATCGACCTGGTGCAAAAGAAAATCAACCCCAACCTGCAAATCGAAGGCATTTTGTTGTCCATGTACGACACCCGCCTGCGCCTGGCCAATATTGTGGTGGAAGAAGTGCAGAAGATGTTTGAAGACGAGGTATTCGACACCATTATCCACCGCAATTCCAAGATCGGCGAAGCGCCCAACCTGCACATGCCGGTGGTCATGCTCAACGCCGGCAGCCGGGGCAGCATCAACTTCCTCAATCTGGCCCGGGAGTTCCTGACCAACAACAACGATCAGATGGAAGGCGTGCCCACCCTGCAAGCCGATTAGTGACTTCCCAAAACCAAACGACCTATGGCCAAACGCATCAGCAAGAAGAAAAAACCCAGTGCAGACGATTTGCGGAGCTCCCTGCGCACCGTTGCCGGTAAAGGCGCGGGCAGCGGCGGGCGGCTGTCGTACTTCAACATCACCGAAGAAGACATCCAAAATGACCCGGCGGGCGTCAGCAAAGAGCTCGCCAATACCGTCGCGATGATCCCCGTGGTGCAGATTGCCCCCAACCCGGATCAGCCGCGTAAGGAATTCGAGCCGGAAGCCCTGCAGGAACTGGCCGATTCCCTAAAGACCTACGGGCTCATACAGCCCATCACCGTGCGCCGCTTCAACGACCACGAGTACCAGATCATCTCCGGCGAACGCCGCTGGCGCGCCGCCCAGCTCGCCAAACTGGAGGACATCCCCGCCTACATCCGCATCGCCAGCGACCAGGAAATGACCGAGATGGCCCTGGTGGAGAATATACAGCGCGAAAACCTCAACCCCATGGAAGTCGCCTTCTCCTACCACCGCCTGATCGAAGAGTTCAACCTCTCCCACGAGATGCTCGCCGAGCGCGTGGGCAAAAAGCGGGCCACCATCACCAATTACCTTCGCCTCCTCGACGTCCACCTGGAAGTCATGCAAGCCCTCAAGTCGGGCGGCATCAGCATGGGCCACGGCCGCGCCCTGGCCGGCATTGCCGACAAGCTGCTGCAAAAGAAAGTCCTCGACAAAGTCCTGGAAAGCCGCCTGAGCGTCCGGGACACCGAGCGCCTCGTCCGCGAGTACAGCAAGCAGACCAAAAAGAAAAAAGCCCTGCCCGACAACTATCAGCGCATCCTCAACGAGCTCCGCGCCAAACTGGGCTCCAAACGCATCGACCTCAAACTGAAGGACGAGGCAGCCGGCAAGGGGCAGATTGTGGTGCCCTTTGGCTCTGTGGAGGAGCTGAATGCGTTTTTGGAGGAGTTGGAGGTGGGGATTTAGGGGGGGCTTTAAAATAGCGTTAAATAAATATGCTTAGCACGGAACTTATTCCTTCAAAAATCCGTATATTGACTAACTCCGGCAGCGGTAAACCGTATCGCTGTTCGGTGTCATCTTAGTATATTCAATTGAAGGTTCCAATTGAAAAACCCCTGTTAAAAAGTGTTAAAATTTCAAGTTCTTTGACATTAATCGATTGATTTTCATTTAATTGCAAAGGTTGCTGTCAGAGCGCATATCCAGTCCAGAGTAGGATTAAGACTGCGTAAAGGATTTCTGGCATGTCCTTTACCTTGTGTCAGAGCGCATATCCAGTCCAGAGTAGGATTAAGACATTGAGTTAAAAGTTTGAAAAAGGTATGCATGAGCAGTCAGAGCGCATATCCAGTCCAGAGTAGGATTAAGACGTAGCTTTGTCCGTTGGGCGCAATGCGGCCGCTAAGTGTCAGAGCGCATATCCAGTCCAGAGTAGGATTAAGACAAAGAGAAACATTACTCTTTTGTAATAAGGGTGGGTTAGTCAGAGCGCATATCCAGTCCAGAGTAGGATTAAGACCAGACTTTCTTGCGTATCTAGAATTCCTCTTTCGTGTCAGAGCGCATATCCAGTCCAGAGTAGGATTAAGACTTAAGAAAACCGTCCTATAGAGAAATACCTTTGCCGTCAGAGCGCATATCCAGTCCAGAGTAGGATTAAGACTTCGCAGTGAAATTGCAAACTTTTGTAGGTAGCAGTCAGAGCGCATATCCAGTCCAGAGTAGGATTAAGACTCGGAAGTTACATTAACAGTAACCCAATACGGTTTAGTCAGAGCGCATATCCAGTCCAGAGTAGGATTAAGACCTCTTCGCTCCGGACAAGGATGGTACTTAACGAGGTGTCAGAGCGCATATCCAGTCCAGAGTAGGATTAAGACGATCCCTTCGATTTCGTTTTCTGCTCTGAAAAGAGGTCAGAGCGCATATCCAGTCCAGAGTAGGATTAAGACCGCCATGAAGGCAGGGGTAACTACGTTCGCATCCGTGTCAGAGCGCATATCCAGTCCAGAGTAGGATTAAGACAGCTTGGATTTCCAGCTCTTTGCAAATATTATTTACAAGGTCAGAGCGCATATCCAGTCCAGAGTAGGATTAAGACCAAGTATGGAAAGGCGTATGGATAGGATGATGAAAAAGTCAGAGCGCATATCCAGTCCAGAGTAGGATTAAGACTCATCTATTTTCTCATGCTGAACCTCTGCAATATCCAGTCAGAGCGCATATCCAGTCCAGAGTAGGATTAAGACACTACTTGAGGCAAGTCAAACTGGTCTGCCATTTCAGGTCAGAGCGCATATCCAGTCCAGAGTAGGATTAAGACTAACTTTCAAAATAGGATTAGTCATTTTCTAGCGTTGTCAGAGCGCATATCCAGTCCAGAGTAGGATTAAGACACCAATAATTTCTTCTTCAATGTCATGAAGGTGAAGTCAGAGCGCATATCCAGTCCAGAGTAGGATTAAGACACCGCATGGGAGATGCTACCGAAAAGTTTGTATTTTGTCAGAGCGCATATCCAGTCCAGAGTAGGATTAAGACTAGTTTTGCGTAATGTTTAAAAGATAGGTTGTTCAAGTCAGAGCGCATATCCAGTCCAGAGTAGGATTAAGACGACGGCTTGTTCTGACAGTCCCTTAGACCATTTTGCTGTCAGAGCGCATATCCAGTCCAGAGTAGGATTAAGACTATTCGTCAGGATATCCAAACGTATGAAAATCATCAGTCAGAGCGCATATCCAGTCCAGAGTAGGATTAAGACACGGATTCAATTAAATCTCCGACGGATAGTTGTTTTAAACCGTCAGAGCGCATATCCAGTCCAGAGTAGGATTAAGACTTATGAGCTTTGTTCATGGAGCCTGAGTCATCAATCGTCAGAGCGCATATCCAGTCCAGAGTAGGATTAAGACTTAGCATCCAGAACGTGTCACCACTGTCAGGGCTTGTCAGAGCGCATATCCAGTCCAGAGTAGGATTAAGACGGGGTTTGGGAAAAGGGAGAACCCCAAGTTGTTATGCGTCAGAGCGCATATCCAGTCCAGAGTAGGATTAAGACGGTTTGTCTCCCGCTGTTAGAGTTTAAGAGTTAATGAGTCAGAGCGCATATCCAGTCCAGAGTAGGATTAAGACTACCAGCCATCACCTGGAGAAATCCCATGTTGGGCCGTCAGAGCGCATATCCAGTCCAGAGTAGGATTAAGACCCACCTACAGTTGCAGGTCAGTGGTTTTGTTCAATAGTCAGAGCGCATATCCAGTCCAGAGTAGGATTAAGACCGGTAAGTATCTCCCGCTTAAAAAGCGTGCGGTGGGTCAGAGCGCATATCCAGTCCAGAGTAGGATTAAGACAAAGCCCCGCTCTTTTGCGAACTCTTTAATTTGTTTCTTGTCAGAGCGCATATCCAGTCCAGAGTAGGATTAAGACTAATACATTGATTTAGGTTAATAAATATGACCTTGGTCAGAGCGCATATCCAGTCCAGAGTAGGATTAAGACACGAGCAATCTTGTGCAGTTTCATGCCGTAAATAACAGTCAGAGCGCATATCCAGTCCAGAGTAGGATTAAGACTCATAGTTAAATGTTTTAAAGTTCTCTAATTGGTGGTCAGAGCGCATATCCAGTCCAGAGTAGGATTAAGACCTTGACAATCAGGCTTTAGCAGCCCACAAAGGAGCTACTGTCAGAGCGCATATCCAGTCCAGAGTAGGATTAAGACTCTTTTGATGGCTAGATAGAAGCCTGCCGCTTCGGGTCAGAGCGCATATCCAGTCCAGAGTAGGATTAAGACTGTGGTTTTGATTATTCTTGAAAAAGTGTGTAGACGTCAGAGCGCATATCCAGTCCAGAGTAGGATTAAGACATCGCAAAATTGCGTCCTCCAACCAGCTTACAACTTTGTCAGAGCGCATATCCAGTCCAGAGTAGGATTAAGACGTACCTTAAAGCCTTTAGGTGCTATTTCGACCACAGAGTCAGAGCGCATATCCGTAAGCGTCCGAGCAACTACAGGTCTGCGGCGTTAGCGGTATAGCCGGGGAGCAAGGTATGGAGCTCGGAGAGCTTAGTGTCTGCAATGTGCTGGAGTGTGTGGTGGAGCCACTCGTAGGGGTTGACTTCCTTTACCGCGC
>JANSXW010000408.1 GCA_024742755.1 bacterium
GGGGGGGTGTCCGGGCCTCGCTAGGCCAAAGATCAGGGGGCCTGACAGATTGGCGAGTTGGGACCCAAACCTCAAAGATCAGTTGGCATTGATGGCCATGACAACGGAAGCAGCGAAGGTCCGGGCAGTATGCCTCGATGTCAAAACAAAGCCTGGCACGGGGAAGCGCGAAAACACGACCTTCAAAATCCAGGACCAAGCCTGAAACACTGCTCAAAGGCCGAGTTGACACCAATCCGCACAGGTGCCCAGCCACAGAGTCCCCAGTAGCACGAATTGGATCCACCTGCAAGCGGCCAACAAAAAGTGACAAAAAGGCAACTCCAAAGCGCGGCGCTGCGAGAAGATCTGCACGTCGAAGTCTGGGCACAGGGCACGTGAGGTCAAGAAAAACTGTGAGTCTGAAACCACGCCTTTGCACCCGCGAGCGGTTCCCTGCCGCCCGACCCCAGAACGTCCCCGAATCTCGCCTTCACAAGGCTCACGTGCTTGGGGAAGCTCTTTCCAAACACGACCGACAACGTGAAAATCATGAGAAAAACGCAACACCGGCAACCTGTCATGCAAAATCACGCTCAAAAACCACGCAAAGCTGAATTTACAGAAAAACAAACAAAATGGTGTTTTTTTCCGGAAATGGCGGCCCTCGAGCCGCGTGAGCCGAGGGCCGTCCCTTTAGTCGGACCATTTTGTTGTCCGCCCTATAGAAAAAGGACCGGCAAGCAAGAGTCAAGATGACTACCATCGCCACTAGGGCAAGCAATGCGGCCTGGTGGAGGTCCGCGACCTGCAGGTGAAAAACTGCGTTCTTTTTATCGTGGATGTCAGACGTAAGCGAGCGCGCCCGTAACTGACCCCCAGGTGCCCTAGGTGCCCTGGGTGCCCTACCGACCTGAGCCGGGGCGGGTCCCGCCCAGGTGCCCTAGGTGCCCTGCCGGATCCTCTCAACCAGGACCTGAATTGCCAGGGTCCTCTTGGCCAGGATGTAGCCCCCCTGGCAGGGTCCTCTTGACGACCTGAGCCGGGGCAGATCCCACCCGAAGCGCCCTAGGTGCGACCCGTTGGGCGAACCATTGAAAAACGAATCCCCCCGGGCCCGTTGGGCAGACCATTGAAAAAGAATTCCGAAACCCCTCCAGACCC
>JANSXW010000373.1 GCA_024742755.1 bacterium
AGCGCCCTGACTGCGTACGCCCTGCAGCGTCGGCCGTGGACACTTTCTCTTAGGTTGGACTCTAAGATAGCAGCGGCCCTTCTGGCAATCACCACGGCAGCCCGGCAGCCCTGGACGCCGCCCTCCTCGGTGGACTGGACACTCCACTGAGTAGACCAAGACCCTGCTGGGTCTCGCTGGCAAGGCCTTCGTCGCAGCGCAGCTGGCCGGGACGCCAGCATCACGGCGCTCCAGGGGGCAAACCAACGCAATTCTGCTGGCCTCATACGCCACGAACGCCGCGCTCTCCGCCAGCAAGACCGCGCTCCAGAGCCTTGACAATTCTCGCGGAGCCGCCCTGCAGCTTTCCGGCAGCGGAGTTGTCAACGCGCGGGCCTGGGCGGGCTTCACAACTTGAGCTCCTTCGCGGAAGCAACATCGTTCGCAACCTGCATCTGGAGGCTTCTCTCTCTGCTGCGCTGGCCAACGCCGTGTTCTGGTCTGCGGCTGAACGGTACGACCAGCGCCGAGGTGGTGCGGTAGTCTTCCAACAGAGCGTCCACTTGTGAGGTGTAGCAGGCCAGCAGTGGCTATTCCGCAAAGCGAGGCCGGCTCCGCGGCTTCGGTCTGAGCGACGGCTTCGGTCTGAGCAAGGCCGGCTCCGCGGCGTCACCGCTTGTTGGTGCGTCAAACGCACCAACCCCTCTTCGGCCCGCCAGGCCCGCGCCAGGCCCGCACCAGGCCCGCACCAGGGTTTTTTTTCGAATGTGACTCAATTTGATTTGACCGATGGCGCCGGTCAAAAGCGAGACCTGCGCACGACGGCCGAAATTTTCGGTAAACTGTCGAAAATTTCGACAGCTCGAAAAGCACAAGTGGCACTTGTGTTTTTCGAAGTGGGTTCGTTTCAATGCGTTCCAGGCGAGAGGTGCGGCAGGTGGCTGGCTTCTATGCCGGGCAGGTTCGCCGAAACTTTAGACAGTGGTCCACAGGACAACTGGAAAAAAATCCAGTTGTCCTGTGGGGGGACAACTGGAAAAAAATCCTGGGAAGAATTCTGACCTTGGCGCAGGCTCGGCAGGCTGGAGGCTTCGATG
Organism: bacterium; assembly: GCA_024742755.1. GTDB lineage: Bacteria > Bacteroidota > Bacteroidia > Chitinophagales > Saprospiraceae > Phaeodactylibacter. The sequence continues at coordinate 1,077 of JANSXW010000373.1, forward strand.
CCGGGCAGGTGGCGCGGCCGGGAGGCTTCTATGCCAGGCAGGCGCGGCAGGGTGGCGCAGTGCCAAGCCGCCGTATGACCGTATGATCCGTATGATTCGTATGACTCGGCGGGCTGGCGTGTCAGGCGCGGCTGGAAACAGGCCCCAACCATTTTTCGGTCATGCCCGCGTGGAGTTCGGAACTGGAAACAGTACTCATTGGGCGAGCCATCAAACGAGGTTGGGGCGAGCCAGTACTAAGGGGCCGTTGGGCGAGCCCGTACTCATTGGGCGAACCCGTACTCATTGGGCGAGCCATCAAACGAGGTTGGGGCGAGCCATCAAACGAGGTTGGGCGAGCCAGTACTAAGGGGCCGTTGGGCGAGCCA
>JANSXW010000323.1 GCA_024742755.1 bacterium
AAGCGGCCGTGCCCCTGGAGGATGCTGGTGGGCGCTCAACCTTAACCTCAGCCTCAGCCTTCCCCGGGCAATCCGAGGTTGAGGTTGTCCGTGGGCGGTCTTGGAGCAGGATGAGGTTGAGGACCAGGAAGTGGCTTCCGGGGCCGACCGTTGACGGTCTCCTGCGGGGGAGACGAGCGGTGCCGGTCGGCTGGTCTTGGGATTCGAGCGTTGCCGGTGGGTGTGGCAGGCTCGCCTGGGGCGCGACAATTAATTGTCGTCTCCGGGAAGACCGCGCGGGGCTCTCAACCTTAACCTCGGTCAGGCCTTGCACTGGACCAACCTCAACCTGGGCTGGAGCTTCCTGGTCCGACCGTTGGCGGGTTTCCTGCCGACCGAGTGTGCCGTGTACGCCTGGAGGCGACGTTTTGCTGTTGTTGCTTTGCGGGCGGCGCCTGGATTCTTCTCCGGGCTACGCAGCTTTAAGCGCCAATATACATCCGTGTGGACCTGTCCGTATGGACCTGTCCGTATGGACTGGCCTGCCCTTGCGGACAAGTTATGGGGAGTCGTCAACCTGAACCTTTTCGAGGCTGCCCCGAGACCAACCTTGGTCTTTGCTGTCAAGTGAGTAATTCGCTGATACCGGATACTAATTCATGTAGCGAAACCACCTCAACTCCGTCTTCCTTAGGATATCCGGAAGGTATTGGTGCCGCAACGAAGCAAATGTCCGGCTTGATGTCTTTTAGGGAGGCGTAATTGCCGGAAGTTAGTTTTGGGGCAACGGAGGCCTTGCATTCCACTACCACGGTCTTATCGCCATTGGATAAGACGAAATCTATTTCTGCGCCGTGGTTGGTCCGGTAGAAGGAATAGTCCAGGTTGGGAAAATGGCCCTTTAGGTTGGCCAGTACCGTCGTTTCCCAAAGGGAACCAAAGGTTGGGTGGCCGGCTGCCTGCTCAAAACTTTTCAGTTGCAGCAGGGCTGTAGTGATGCCTGAATCGGAGATGTACACTTTAGGAGATTTGACCAGCCGTTTTTTGGTGTTTTGTTCGTATGGGGGCACTTGTATCAGCATAAAGGTCCCTTCGAGCAGATCAATGTATTTTCTGACGGTGGTGTTGCTAACGCCCAGCGCACTTCCCAGCTTACTTAGGTTCATAGTTTGCCCATTGGAATGTGCAAGCATCTGCCATAGCCGGCGCATAGTCCGGGGTGTGAAACCTGCAAACTGTAGTAGGTCACGCTCCAGGAAAGTGCTGATGAAGTCTTGTCTCCAATCGTAGGAGACTTCCTCTTTTGGTGCCAGTAAGCTGAGTGGGAAGCCTCCTCTGGATAAATAAGCCTCCAGGCTGACCTGATCGCTGATCTCTGCGAAAAGAAAAGGTGTCAAACGCTTAAAGCTAATCCTGCCAGCCAGTGATTCTGAACTTTGTCTGATTAGCTCCCGTGATGCACTTCCTAAAATAAGATACATGCCTTTCTGTCCGGTGGTATCGATGAGGCTGCGCAGCACGGGGAATAACTCGGGCATCCGCTGGATTTCATCTAAGCATATCAGTTTGCCGGTCTGGGTGCTTAGGAACCATTCGGGGTCATGCAGTTTCTGGAGGTCAGAAGGTCTTTCCAAATCCAGATAAAGTGTGTTTTCTTTTTCTTTCAGTAATTCTTTAACCAGGGTCGATTTGCCACATTGCCTGGGCCCCAGCACGGCGGTTGCTGGATTGTATTTTAAAGATTCCCTGATAGATGATTCCAGGATTCGCGGTAAGTACATGGCTTTTTGTGTAAATCTAAATATTAGGTTTTAATTTACACAAAAAAAATGTTGTTTTTAAAGGTAAGCTTAAGGGCTTCCGGGGCTGACCGAGGATGAGTATGGTGGATTGGTGTTAGGTTTCGAGCGGTGCCGATCGTTGTGGCTGGGCTTGCTTGTCAGGTCGCAACTCCAAAGTTGCCACCTGACTTGAAGCTTTGATGTGCTAAGGTACTCAGGCGGCGGTTTAGGAATCGCGGCCTGAGCGTGGGGTTGCCTGCCAGGTCGCAACTCCAAAGTTGCCACCTGACTTGAAGCTTTGAGGTGCTAAGGTACTCAGGCGGCGATTTAGGAATCGCGGCCTGAGCGTGGGGTTGCCTGTCAGGTTGCAACTCCGAAGTTGCCACCTGACTTGAAGCTTTGATGTGCTGAGGTACTCAGGCGGCGATTTAGGAATCGCGGCCTGAGGCTGGGGTTGCCTGTCAGGTCGCAACTCCAAAGTTGCCACCTGACTTGGAGCT
>JANSXW010000227.1 GCA_024742755.1 bacterium
CTGAGCATAAGATACAAGGTTGCCTGTCAGGTCGCGACTCTAAAGTCGCCACCTGACTTCAAGCAAAACAAAAGGTATATGGTAGGGCTTTTGGTTTCGGTTATGCTTTTTTACAATGCACGCTTGTCTTTTTGATAGCATTGTTGTAATTTAGGAGCATCATTGCATCTCTTTGAGCTTGTTGGGATTTTGCTTTTGAGTGAACGCCGCCAAATTTTGTTCTGATCAAGTCTTTGATCCCGACATTCATCGTCGGGGGCGCGAAGAGGGAACATCCGTACGGACGTGACCGAAGAGCAGGACGAAATTTGGCAAGAGCAGCCCGAAGGGTAAAATCCCAACAAGCTCTTAAACCAATAACGCGTATGAACCATTCAACAAACGGTAGTGTGGCCGTACACACACACACACACACACACATCCGCCGAAGCCAATCGGCGAAGGAGGACACAAACACTTCCCTCCAGGCAACTTAAGCTAAGGAGGGCACGCATCGCGTCTTTTCTGATACTCCTCAGTATTATGATACTGGGCTGGAGTTGTGAGAAGGAGGCACTGCCTGATATTTCAGCCCCAGCGGATGCGAACAGCGCCATTGAAAACCGCTCTCTTGGAGGGGTACTTAGCGGGTCAGGTGAAACCGTTCTTGGCAATGTATTGAACAACCCTTATGCTTTGGATAATATCAATCAGGCTTACCAGATGTTAAGGGGGAGTACTGGTAATTTACAGCCCACGCATTACTATCTGAAGTGGGTGCCTCAAACGGGTGAGCATATCGAAGCATTAGAAGCTTTTGAGGAGGCATATGGTTATGAATTTGAAACACAGCCTATTCACTTTGAGGTCGTATATGAAGGGACAGAAAACTACGTAGATCCTGCGATCGGTGAAAATGGGTTTTCTCCTGAATATGGAGCTATTACGGCTGCTCATTTTAACGCCAGTGCGATGCCTGCTGTACCTTTCGAATTGCTCGAAGTTATGCATATCCCTCAATATGAAACAAGGCTTACCTTCACCGCATTTGTTATCTCAGGAAATGAAGCCTACTATGAAGCGACAGAAGGTTTGTGCCATCCGGATTGCCCGACTTGGCCGGACTGCCTTGAAGACAGCAGCCTCACTTGTGAGGTGGTGCCGGGGACTGCTTTAGGCACTATAGCACTAGCTGGGGCTGGTAGCGCCGGCACAGTAACATCTACAGCACCTAAGGCTAATTTCCCTAATTACATTCTTGATGATCGGATGGGGCTGTATGGAGAGCATGAGGTCATTAACGCCATTATTCCAGAGCCGATCGAGTGCCCTCCGGGCTGTATCGCAAAATTGAGGCTGAATCCCAGTGCCGGCCCTTTCCACCTGGAGTGGTACTGCGACTGCGATGATGACCCTACTGAAGACGATGACGATGACGAAGAAGACCCGGAACCACCCACCGGGCAGGTAGAACAATGCGGCTGCTTTGTATACGAAAACAAAAAGAAGCCAGGCGGGCGCATTATGCTGACCGATACACAGACCGGGGACGAGGGTGTGCGGCGCGTGAAGGTGAAAACCACAAAGCATCATTGGGGCTTCATTTGGCGGAACACAGATACAGACGATGAGGGCTGTTGGAAAATCGATAAAGCTTACAATGTCCGCCGGATGAAAACGAAGGTGGTGTTCAAAGACCGGGCCAGCGACCGGGCCGTCATCCGGTCATTCCGGGGCGCGCGGTTTTGGAATGCTTTTCTTAAGCCGGTAAAATACACCTGGAAGCTACGGCGCAATGGTAAAAACTGGCATGCCTTGTGCCTGCGCCTGGAAGATGACCCGGAAGACCACACCAGCAAACAAGAAGAAGGTTATGTAGCCGCCCTGACCAATAATGGGATGCATGAATATTATGATGACTACGGCATTGACCTGCCCAGCCCGGGCAAGCTGCGGATTTTGATTCATACTTTTGAAGGTAATGCAGCACCTATGTTTCATAAGCTCTTCCAGGATGGAAATATTCAATTTAGTGTAATTGCGTACATTTCAGCCGTTTTTGGCCCTCCAACAATTAGCCCGGGGTTAGCAGCCTACTGGGAATTAATGAAACCCGATATTCTGATTGACTTTGGGGACCCTGATCCTTCAGACGATAAACGGCAAACGGTCTACCACGAGATGGTGCACGCATCCCAGTATGTACAAGTTGGAACACAGTGGTGGGCAGATTATGTCACCTATACCATGACCCGGGGCATTGCCAATGAGCCTATGCCCTACGGAGACGGCACAGCCCCCGGTGCCGGTCGGGCCGAGCTGGCAGAAGGCATGGCGGAGTCCGTGGAGCTGTATTTGGCGGATTTGAAGTATGGGTTGTTGCATAGTGATGGAACGCCAGCTCAATTCTTCAGGTATATGAATCAAGCAGAGCTTCTCGAGTTTTGGGAAGACCCCGATTTGCCACCTAATGCCAACTTTATACCGGAAGGATTGTTTTTTGATTTGTTTGATGAAAATGGGGCTAACCCGGCAGCCGGTATAGTTACCGTGGGAGAAGGAAATCGGGTCAACAGCACTACTTTGCCCATTCGAGATAATGCCGGGGGCTTTACCTTCCTTGAGCAGTTGAATGCCTGCGGGCCGTTTACGGAGAATATAGAAGAATTTCAGGATCAACTCTGGCAGCAAAGCGGCCCCAATGGAAACACCTTAGCAAACTATAACCAACTCTTCCAGGACTATGGCTTTTAGAATAATTGCTTTCTTCGGGCTTTTAGGGCTTATCCTGTTTGTTAGCGCCTGCGGCTGCAAGGAGGACGAGTTTGGCGAGCAAATGGTTATTGAAGTGCCGGTATCCACGTATCCGGTAAAAGATACTTTTCGGGTAGGAGATACCCTTTGGGTAGACCTCTTGTTTTCAAAGGCGTTTTCGGTTAAAGATGCTAATGGGAAGATTGTTTTGGAGGACTTTCAATTCCGTACTTTTCTCTTTTTCTCTGAAGTGTCTGATACAGTGGAGCGGTACAACAGTGAAATAAGTGTAGTTGAAGAGATTGGAGAAGTCGATTTTTTACCCTTGGCTACGGCTGCCGGATATCCCCTTGGCATTTTAGAGGACTCCTTGAATTATTCCTTTAAGGCTGGCTTCGTCATGCTTGAGCCAGGGTTATATTGGTTTGGATTTGGAGTCTCGGAATCTCTATATGAAGACTATGAACATCCAGCAATGTACACCTGTGGCCGGAACAGGCGGTCGAGCGTAAATTTCTTCCATCAAAACCCTGCGACTTCTGAAGAAGGATACCAAAGGTTGATTTCAGAAACCAATGTGGAGTACCTTCCGGAGTTATTAGATTTAGAAGAATACAGAGGCACAGGTGCTTTGACCTTTTGGGTGGTTGAGTAGACTATAAATACCAGCCTGTCAGCCCAATCTGGAGCGCTGGCAGGCTGGTTGGTTTTCGTTTATAATTAGACAGCCTCTGGCAGCAAAGCGGCCCCAATGGAAATACTTTAGCTAACTATAATCAACTCTTCCAGGACTATGGCTTTTAGAATGATTGCTTTCTGCGGGCTTTTAGGGCTTATCTTGTTCATCAGCAGTTGCGGCTGCAGGGAAGATGAGTTTGGCGAGCAAATGATTATTGAAGTGCCGGTGTCCACTTATCCGGATCAAGATACTTTTCAAGTTGGAGATACGCTGTGGGTAGAGTGCTTGTTCCCAAAAGTACTTTCGGTCAAGGATGCCAATGGGAAAATCGTCTTGGAGGACTTCGAGTTTCGAACATCGCTTGGATTTTCTGAAGTGTCTGACACTATTGAGCAATTCGATAGTGAGCTTGAGGTGTTAGAAAGAATCGGTACCGTAGATATCCTGCCCTTAGCCACTGCCCTTGTATATCCAATCGGAATAGTTGAAGATACTATGCATTATCAATTTAAAGCAGGGTTTGTACTGTCGGAGCCCGGTTTATACTGGTTTTTCTTCAATACGCCTGACTATTTGTACGAAGACTATGAGCATCCGGTAATGTACACCTGTGGCCGGAACCGGCGGTCGAGCGTAAATTTCTTCCATCAAAACCCTGCGACTTCTGAAGAAGGATACCAAAGGTTGATTTCAGAAACCAATGTGGAGTATATTCCGGAGCTAACCGAATTGGAAGAGTATAAGGGAGGTGGCTGTCTGACTTTCCGGGTGTTGGAGTAACCTACTTAATCCCCAGCCTGTCAGCCCAATCTGAAGCGCTGGCAGGCTGGTTAGTTTTCGTTTATAATTGCCAGCCTTTGGAAGCAAAGCGGCCCCAATGGAAATATGATGGCAAGCTTCAACACAAAAAGTAGTGCCCAATATATGGAAGAAGCTAAAAGCACAAAGTTAAAACTGCCCCTCCTGATTTCCAAAAAGAACGAGTAATGCATCTTTGCATTCTCTCTTCAAGCGGAAGGAGCAATTTCGGAGATCAGGAGGGCTAAAAAATATAGTCATGGATCACTACTTCAAATGTACCTTTATTGCCTTACTCCTACTGCTCAGCGTAAGTGCCGTGCACGGGCAGACCTACTTCAGCCTTCGGCTGAGCGGAGGGGTGACGGATATCAAGGGAGGAGATTATCACATAGCAGAGCCTCGTCCAGATTTGTATATCGTGGAGGAGCAGTTCCTACCACACTGGTCGGTTGGTTTGAGCGTAGAACAGCAAATATATAAAGGGCTTTTTCTTTCGTGGACAAATAGTTATTGCTTCAATCGGGTATTTGGAATTGACGTATTATCATTAACTGAATTTCCTATTAGATTTCACCGCTTCAATAGCTGGCGTACAGATTTTGCTGTTAAGCGTTCAATTTCTGATGCATTCTTGATAGGTGCCGGGCTCGGTCTGAACTATATTCACAACCCTAGGATAAGCGTAGATGGGGAAAATTATTCGGAAGTCAGGAATTTTGAGGGCAACACTCCTGATCATCGTTATTTCGAGTACACCTCACACTTGTCGCTCGCCTACTGGTACAAAAGGTATAGGGTAGAGCTGTCCTACATTCATGGCCTGGGGCTGAGAAACAGGGAGCGGGAAATGCTCCGCCCCATCAATGAGCTCAACCTCACGCTGATCGTTCAGTTCATGGCGCCGTGGTCTGGTAAAGGGCGCAGGGGGATGGAGCTTCGGTTTTGAAGGCGCTTTCTTGGTTTAAACTCAGGCGACGATTTTGGAATCGTGGCATGAGGACGGAATCTAAGGTTGTTTGTCAGTCCGCCCCCGTATAGTTATTGGGGCTGAAGTCGCTACATGATTTGAGGCAGCAGAATGTGTGCTTTCAAAGTCTCAGAAGCGAAGAAATAAAAAACCGGGCTGTTGCGGCAAACGGCAACAGCCCGGTCCCTCACGTAGTGCTTGGCTACCTAGCGGACACCATGCATCAGGCGCTTGAGCAATGGATTGAGTGCCATCACCAGCAACCCGGAGGCAATAGGGACTATGGTGAAGATCAGGAAAAACGTACTCAGTGAGTACTGCGAGACGATCGCGTCAATCTTTCCACCCATAAAGTGTGCCAGCTTATTGCCAATGGCAATGGCCAGATACCAGATGCCAAACATAAAGGCAATCATGCGGCCCGGCACAAGCTTGCTAAGGTAGGAAAGCCCTACCGGCGACAGGCACAGCTCGCCCAAAGTATGGAACAGATAAGCCAGAATAAGCCAGATCATACTTACGGCTGCGGTCTCTGCTCCCTGAGGGATGGAAAGGGAACCGAAAACCAGAAAACCAAAGCCTACGCCCAGAAGAGACAACCCAATACCGTACTTCATCGCCGCAGAAGGGTTGTACTTGCTTTCCCACCATCGCGAGAATAATGGGGCAAACATGATAATGAACAGGGAATTCAGAATGGCAAACCAGGTGGCGGGTACCTCTGTCCCTGTATTGGAAAACTCCCGCATTAGTTTGTAAATCACGATCCCCCAGATGATCACAAAACTAAAACCGAGGATTATATTGGATAAGGTGATTTTTTTGTAAGTCATCCGGAACAGGCTGTACAGGACCCACGTGATAATGCCCAGCGGAATGATGGTGATGATCGTGTCCACGACTTTGAAAACCATCGCCGTATTGCCCGCCAGCGCACGGCTCGTGTAGTCTTTGGCAAAGATCGCCATAGAACCGGCCGCCTGCTCAAAAGAAGCCCAGAAGAATACGGTGAAGAAGGCAAAAATGGCTACCGCAATCATTTTATCCCGCACCAGAGGCGTGTAACGGGTCAAACGTGAAATAAGCAGTACAAGGAAGGCAACCAAAGCGGTCAGGATAACGGCATTGGCCGTCGTGCCTTCCGCTCCGCCCGGCAATATTGGCATTTCCCCGATTTTGGACAGGGGATCATTGAAAATCCAGACGACCGAGAGCACCACAAAGGCGCCGATCAGAATTTTGTCGAACAGGGTGAAAGGGTTGAGCTTGTCGCCTTCCGGTATCTCAATTTCTTCATCAGTAGTGGCTTCCGGCTTGTCGCCAATGCCATCAAAAATGGGCTTGGCGAAGTAGAACTGAAGCATGCCCAGGAACATGAAAATACCCGCCAGGCCAAAACCAAAGCTCCAGGCGACTTTCTCTCCCAGATAGCCGCAGAGCATAATCCCCAGAAAGGCGCCGGCATTCACACCCATGTAGAAGATGGTGTATGCGCCGTCTTTTTTCTCCGGGAAGTTTTCATACATCTTGGAGATGATGGAGGTCATGTTGGGCTTGAAAAAACCGTTGCCAAAGATCAGCAATCCAATACCAATGTAAAGGAAGAGCGGGGTTTCCACGGCCATAGAAGCGTGGCCCAGGGTCATCAGCAATGCCCCGATAACCACCGCTGAACGATAGCCGATCATTTTATCAGCAATGTATCCGCCCAGAATAGGCGTGAGGTAAACCATAAGGGCATATGTGCCCAAAAGGGACAGCGCGTCTTCC
>JANSXW010000189.1 GCA_024742755.1 bacterium
CATTTAATAACTGACAAAACCACTGAAAATGGCATTTGAATTCACGGATGCAAACTTCAAAGATACCGTACTGGACAAAGAAGGCGTAGCTGTTGTTGACTTTTGGGCAGAATGGTGCGGCCCCTGCCGTATGATTGGCCCGATCATCGAAGAGCTGTCTAAAGAATACGATGGAAAAGCTCAAATCGGCAAAGTCAATGTAGACCATAACCCGGAAATTTCCATGAAGTACGGAATCCGCAGTATTCCTACAGTACTCGTCCTGAAAAACGGCGAAGTGGTGGATAAGCAGGTCGGTGTAACGACGAAGAAAGTACTTGCCGATAAGATTGAAGCCGCGCTTTAATCGTTCGGTCAGAATAAAGTGTATCTTAAGCCCTTATCACGCGCAGGCGGTAAGGGCTTAAATTTTTATTTCCTCTATGACACTTAGCGACAATTACGACATTCGGGACCTTGATCAGCTGGAGCTTCTGGCCCGGCAGGTGGTGGAAGGCTTTATCATCGGGCTGCACAAAAGCCCGTTTCATGGTTTCTCAGTAGAATTTGCTGAGCACCGGCTTTACAATCAGGGAGAAGATACCCGCAATATTGACTGGAAGGTTTATGCCCGCACCGACCGTTTGTTTACCAAGCGGTTTGAAGAGGAGACCAACCTGCGGTGCCAAATCGTCATTGACACGTCTTCCTCCATGTATTTTCCGGAAGCGGAAGGCAAAGACCGGGGCAACTACCTCAACAAGCTCCGTTTTTCTGCCCTCGGCGCTGCCGCACTGATGAACCTGCTCCAAAAGCAGCGCGATGCCTTTGGGCTTAGCCTCTTCGACGAATCCGTGAAGACGCACACCCGCTGCAAAAGCAGTACCTCCCACTACCGCCTGATGCTCACCCACCTGGAGGAAGCCATCAACAATCCGGTACGGAACCGTACTACCTCAGCTGCTGAAGCCATTCACCAGATTGCGGACAGCATTCACAAGCGCTCCATGGTCATGGTCTTTAGTGATATGTTTGACCAGTCGGGCGACAACGAACAGCTGTTTTCTGCCCTTCAGCACCTCAAGCACAACAAGCACGAGGTCGTCCTTTTCCACGTTGTAGACAAAGCGCAGGAGATGGACTTCGACTTTGAGAACCGCCCTTACCTGTTTGTGGATATGGAGACCGGCGAGGAAGTCCGCCTGCAGTCCAATCAGGTGAAAGACTATTACATCTCCCAGATGAAACAGTTCAAGGAAGACCTTAAGCTCAAGTGCCTGCAGTACCACATTGATTTTGTGGAGGCGGACATCAATGAAGGCTTCAAGACGGTGCTGCAGAGTTATTTGGTGAAGCGGGGGAAGATGCGGGTGTAAAGCTAAGACCGGGCAGAGCAAGCCCTACCCGGTCTGTGTAATTTACTTTAAACTGGAAGCGCCGGAGGTCAATGCAGGGTTAAAATGGATTTTTCCTTTCCACTACTCTGACCCGACGCATCAAGTCTTATTTTATCAGTAACAATCGCCTGATAACAGGTTTTTTCCCTTCCTGTGTCACCCGGATAAGTACTACTTGCTGGCTGGTGCCCCAATCCGCCGTGTTCAGGCTTTGCTTTTGTCCACCAATGATCCTGTACCTGCCCAGTTCCTGCCCTAACAGACTGAGGACCGTTACATCAGCCGCTTCTCTGCTATTCGTTTCCAGGAAAACTCTATTGCTTGCAGGGTTTGGGAACAGCCTGAAATCAGCCTTATCTTCACTGTCCTTTACAAATATTGGCTGACTGCTGTCCTGATTAGAAGCCATTGCGTTACCGCCAATATTTAAATTGGGCCCTACCACGAAGGCAGAGTTGGCATTGCTGCACAATGCTTTAACCCTCCATTGCACAACAGTACCCGGCAATAAATTATTGATTGTGTAGCTCGAAGTATTGATAGCTATGCTCACAGGGCTTCCACCTATCGGGCGATACTGCAACCGGTAACTATTGGCATTAGGGACAGCATTCCAGGAGAGCATACCGCTCGTTCCTGAAACCTGAACAGCTTGCAAGTTATCCGGGGCAGTGCAGCCTTCGTCCAAATCACAGATATTGTTATTGTTGCTATCAATTAGCGTGCCTGCACAATTACAATCTACTCCATATACATCGTTTTCGGTGCAGGAATCCCCATCATCACAAGAGGTACCGATGAGCGCATCATCAAATCCCGGGCACTGATCATCCGCATCACAAATTCCGTCTGCGTCAGTATCCGGGCAGGTATCCGTACCTGTAGTGAAGGACTGAACATCCGAAAAAGGGCTGTTTTCATTAGCACAAATAGCACGTACCCTCCATAAATAAACCGTTGATTCTGATAGACCGAAAACCATATGGCTGGTACTGCTGACCGTTTCTGAAACCAATTGGTTAAAAGGGGCGCCCTGTGGTAAATACTGTAGAAGGTACTGATCTGCAGCACTTGCCGGGTCCCAGGATAACACAGCAGAAGTGCCCGTGATATCTTCAGCTTGGAGGCTTACCGGCGCTGTGCAGTCCGCTGTTTCGTCCAGGTCACAAATGTTGTTATTATTTTGATCAATAAGGTCGCCAACGCAGTTACAGTCCGGCGTATAGACATCATTAATGGTACATGGGTCGCCATCGTCACAAGGCGTACCGATGAGCGCATCATCCAGCCCGGGGCACTGATCAGCAAAATCACAGATGCCATCCCCATCGGTATCCAGGCAATCGGTTACGAAATTGGGGCCTTGAGCCGGCTGAGAAGCTCCGGTGCTGCAATGAGCAGTAAGCTCCCATTCATAGGTCACGCCGTCCTGTAGATTGGAAAGTGTAGCAGAAGTGCCACTGACTAATACCTCCGCCCATATTGCATTAACAAAGGCGCGCCGGTAACGCAGGGAGTAATTCATTGCACCTGGAGCCGCAGCCCACGAAACCTGAGCAGTCGAGCTGGTCACAACGCCTACCGTGAGCCCGGAGGGAGACGGACATACTCCCGCCGCATTGCCATACCTGAACAGCTCTCTGGAGCCATTCCCCAGCAGGTAAAAGCCACCGGAGGCCAGAGCGTAAACCTCAAGGCCGCTTGTGGACTCCTCCTGATTGATGACCGTGCACGCCCGATTGCCGTTTGCCGGGTTATACCTAACCGTTACGTTGCTCATCCGCATCAGACCGGTTGGGCCATGAGGATATTGTGGCCCACCACTGCCCGTAGCGTAGAGCAACCCGTCAACGCCGAGATGCAGGGAGGCAGGGATTTCATCATTATTTGTTGTTTCATTATAACGGTCGGACCAGAGCACATTGCCCATGTTGTCACCCTTCACTGTTATCCAATCCACATATGGCAACCCGGAAGTTTGTGTGGACTGGCATAAAAAGTAATAATTCCCGGCGGCGTCGACAGCCATGTCTTTAGGGAATTCATAAACCCCGGTATCGTACGTACGGTTTCCAAGGAAAGTACCGGAGGTTGAGTATTCTGCAACCGTAATATCATTATTTGCACCGTTGTGAGTGGTCGTCAGCGCCAGGATATTGCCACCCGGAGCTACCATTACGGCTTGTACCCCATTGTAATCACTTGTGTTGTTGACCTCCCACATGATGTTGCCGGAAGGATCAAATTGGCTGATGTACAAATGCCCATCGGTAGGGCCGCTGCCTGCAAAAAGGACATTGCCTCCCGGTGTTAACTCCATATCCGTAGGGTAGTCTACGGCACCGGTACCTGCAAACGCCGACCACAGTAAATTTCCCGAAGCATCAAATTTATAGAGTACCAGCTCGCCTTGTGTATCTGCGGCCAGGTAGATGTCTCCGTTGCTGCCAATTCGATGGGTGCACAGGTGGGAAAAACTAAAAATCTGAAACATATAGACACTATAGCTTTTGCGCCATAGCATGGTCCCCGCACTATTGTACCGGGCGATCCAAACGCTGTCACCAACCGGATTGCCTGTTATAAAGGACCAATGGAAGCCGGATGCCACCAGGTCTCCATTGTCTGCAACGGACAGATTCGCCGTTTCTTCAGATGGGTTGTTGGAAACAGTTTCCCATATTTGCACCCCATCCGGGCTGTACTTCCGAATACTAGAACCTGATGCTCCACTTGCTGATAAATACACATTGCCTGCTCCATCCACCGCCATGTCTTCGCCGGTTTCAGAAGGTGTGTTTTGATCGAACTGACGCCAAATCTGATCGCAGTCCTGCGCTTTGCCTGTTGTAAGGAATAAGCTAAATAAAACTAAAAAAAATAGGGGTTGACGCATAACTGATGTAGCTTTTGATTTTTTGTAATTCTGTTGCAATTACTAAGCTACAAGCCTTTAAGCAGCTGGCTTCTAATTCATTACCGAACGGGAAAAAAAACATCCTGAATGGGATCACTCCTCCCCAACCAGCCATTTTTTAAAGTGCGGAGAGCGTTCCGTGCTCACAACAACCTCAAAATCGGAAGCCGGTACCAAGTCTATTTTGACCCTTGACTTTGAGTAGGTATACATCTCTTTGATCGCGTCCAGCCCGACAATAATCTGCCGGTTGATCCGGAAAAACAGGCGGGGGTCCAGCAACTCTTCCAGTTTCTCCAGTGAGTAATCTACCGGATAGCGTTTGCCGTCTTTTGTATTGACGAAAGTGATCTTGTCTTCTGTATAAAAATAAGCCGCCTCTGCTACATCAATGACTTTAATCGATTGCCCGATTTTGACCAGAAAGCGGCGGCTGTAGGTATCCACACGCAGGGCCCTGGACAGTTTTTGGTAATCAAAAGCCTTGGGATTGGAAGCATTGCGGGTACTGACCTTTTCAAGTGCGCCTGCCAGTTCCTCTGGCTTTATGGGCTTCAGCAGGTAATCCACCGCATTTACCCGAAATGCCTGAATAGCATACTGGTCATAAGCCGTGGTAAAAATAATGGGGCAGGTGATCTGGGTATGATTAAAAATCTCAAAACTCGCCCCGTCAGCGAGGTGGATATCCAGGAGTACCAGATCCGGCATAGGGTGTCCCGCAAACCAGTCCAGGGCGCTCTCTATACTATCCAGCTTCGCCAGGATTCCAGCCTCTGGGCGGATCGCCAAAATTTGTTTTTCCAACCGCCGTGCAGCAGCCTGTTCGTCTTCAATAATTAAAACATCCATGTCGAAAATCCATTTTTATGCAAATCTGCAGTGGCATCCAACAGAGGCAATTCCACCCTGAAGAAGTGATCATCCGATATGACCTGCAAAGGGGGCGTCCCCAGCATTTCGTAACGCTGCCGCAGGCTTTCCAGACCAAAGGAGGTGGATGATTCCTTAGTGAACTTTGGTTGCACGTTATTAGCCACTATAATTTTATTGCTGCTTATTTCAATAGAAATGCTCAGCCTGCGTGTTGAGGAAATCACGTTGTGCTTGACCGCATTCTCCACCAACAGCTGCAGTGCAAAAGGCACCACCGCATACCGGTCTGCTTCGGGTACTTTGTATTCCATTTCCAGATTCTCCCCGTAGCGGTATTTCAGCAGGTAGCCATAGTCTCTGACCAAACGCAATTCTTCTGACAGATTGATCACCGTTTGCTCCCTGTACTGCAAAATACTCCGGTAAAAATCCGATAATTTGTCTACATACTGAACGGCTTCGCCGGGGCTCTCCTCTATGATCGCCGCCAGTGTATTGAAACTATTGAACAGGAAATGAGGGTTAATCTGGCTTTTCAGTGCTTCAAACTGGCTCTGCACTTTTTCCTTTTCCAGTCGGGCTATCCGCTGCTGCCGCCGGTCACGTTGGCGGACCCAAACAGTTAGCAATACGATTGATGCCCCAAGTGCCAGGAGCACGAACCACCACCTTTGCCAGTAAGGGCGGCGAATTGTAAACGCATAGGCCACAACCGGCTCATCGCTGTAAGTATCGTTCTCCGTAGAAACCACCTTAAAAGTGTAGGCACCGGGCGGCAGATTAGAGTAAATAGCTTGCTGGTCGCGGGTGGAAATCCAGTCCAGGTCAAAACCATCCAGCTTGTAACGGTACCGCACAGCCCTGGGGTCAGCATACCACAGACCGGTAAATTCAAAGACAAGGTTGTTCTGATCGTGATTAAAAGTGGATACAGAAGGGTAATCCACGGGCTCTAAAAAGACAGAGACATTGGTGATTAATGTCTTTGGGTGAATACTCAGCGTTTCTTCTAATGCCGTATACCGGAAAATCTTGTTTTCCATACCCAGCCATACAGACCTTCCGCTACCGGCAGCCACAGCATTGAGGTTTGGTTCAAGCCCTTTAACGCCTATGCCCTCATCGTAGTAGATGATGTGCCGGTTAACCGGATCAAGTAAATCTACCCCTGAAGGATGAACGATCACGAGGTTGCCGTCCGGTGCTGTAATCAGGCTGGTAATGGCCAGGTCTCGGATGCCTTCCCTAAGGGTGAGCTGCCGAAACCGGTCCCCATCGTACTCAAAGACTCCTTCCCGGGCGGTACTGAACCAAATATGCCCCTGCTTGTCCTCGGTAATGGAATAAACGGCCTGAATATCGATGCTGCCAATGGTGTTATAATTCCGGAGTATTCCTCCCTCCAACACACTCAGCCCCTCCCCGTCCGTCCCAAACCAAATCCGCCCGTGGCTGTCCGGAAAGACAGTATAAGTGAAATTGGTCCCTAATGCAGACTGCTCATCGAAGCGTGGGGTGATAAGGGGGCGCTCACCGGATGGGGGTTCCTCGAAACTGTTAACTCCGCCCAAAGTAGCCAGCCAGATGGTCCCGTCTCTGCCTGTAATATCCAGGATACTGCCATTGGAGAGCCCATCGGATGCGGTCACATGGATTTTTGCTCCTGTCCCGCTGTCCAGGATATACAATCCCTGCCCAAAGGTGCCGGCATAAAGCTGACCGCCGGGGCTCTCGTACAGGCTAAGTGTGTTTTCCGGCAGGACTTTTTCAAATTGACTCCGGGCATGATCATATCGGAAGAGCCCGGTCTGACACCCTGCCCAAAGGCTGCCGTCAGCCGTTTCGAGCACGGCCTGAATGTCAGGTAGTTCCTGTGGTACCTGTTCAAATTTCCGGTTGGCCTTGGAGATGCCCAAAAATTGCTGAATACTCCACAAATTACCTTCTTCATCCTTTAACAGGTCAAGGATGCGCCCGTTTTCCAGCCCGGTGGCACGCAAGGGTGTCAATTGCCCATCTTTGAAAGCCAACCGCAGTAGCCCGTCTCCGTCCGTCCCAATCCACAGCTCCTGATTACGGTAAATGGCGAGCGCATTGACAGGGGCATAGGGCCAATCATTTACCGGCACCCTGACTTCATCCATCTGCTCGTCATACAGGGCCAGCCCACCGCTGTGCGTACCTACCCAAAACTGACCAGGCTGACCGGCAGGGATAACCGCCCGGACAATCTCGTCCGGCATACCTTCTGCCTTGCCAATGGTATGAATATGCTTTGCTTCGGCCTGCCCCCTGCAACGGCTCAGCCCACCGTCCGTGCCTACCCAGGCATCGCCTTTTGGGTCCACAAACAAGGTATAGATGTCATCCCCGGGCAGACCGTCATCCGTATTGATATTGTAGAGATGCCGCCCATTGTGGTAATAAAGCCCTTCCCCGTAGGTGGCTATCCATGCCAGCCCATTCTCCCCCTGCCCAAAACCGGTAATTGGAGCCTTTGGCAGCCCTTCTTCTATCTGCCATAGCTGAAACTGTGCACCTGCCTGATGAAAAATGCATCCATCCTGGTAGCCTGCCCAGAGTTGGCCGTTCATCTCTCCGATAGCAGTCACCTGATTATTGCAAATGGAATCGGGCATCAAAAAAAGCTGATACTCCAGCCCGTCAAAACGAAAAAGCCCTTTCTCAGTGCCCACCCAGATGTAGCGATCGCTGGCCTGATAAAGCACTTTAGGCCTGATGTCCTGATATTGCTCCGGCATAGGCTGCAGCTCAAATAAAGGCACCTGTCCTTTCATGGAAAAGGCTGCACCAAGCAAAACAAGGGCCAGGAACGCTTTGTACATAAGTTAAGGAGTCTTGGGAAGGAAAGTGGCTTCGATATTGACGGCAATCTCCTCGGCAATTTTTTGGTGGACGATCTTGGGGATGCTAATATCGTGCTCGGCTAATAAGACCGTGAAGTCCGCGTAGACTTTGAGGGTGCCCTTTTCTATTTTCAATTCGCTACGGATGATCCGCTCGCGCTTTACGCCGTGCACATTAAGCTGGCCTTTGGCCCTCACCGTGTAGTGCCCGTCCCTGCTGAAGGCAATATTTTCGATAATCTTACCAGAGAAAGTGGCATTGGGGTACAGCTTGCTCTCCATATAATTTTCATTGAAGTGCACGCGCTGCAGTGGACTGTTGAAACCCTCGAAGGAAGAGATGGGTATGGAGAACGCAAAGGTCCGCTCCTCAGTGTCAATCAGCCCCTTCAGGGTATTGGAAGAGGCTTCAATGAGCTCCAGGGGCGCATCGGACCGAAAGTACACCGTGCCTTCCTTTACTTCGTACAGCTTTGCATCAGGGAGCAGCCCGAAGGAAAGGCTAATCAATACTGCCAGCAGCGGCAGGAAACCAGTTGTGTATTTTGTTTTTCGGGAAGCCATTGTCCATGTGTACTTCATTCGCTTTCTTTTCAGTTAAGGCGTACACCTCCAAATTTATTGAATTTTTGGCCGCACTACCGTAAAGACCCGGGAAACATTAAAGCCAAAGTGGATGCCGCCGTCCCCCCAGGTTTCAACGGTTTGAGTGACCAGCCCAGGCTCAATCATGGAAGTCGAGTTGGTAAAATGGAGCTGAAAAACGTGCCCGCCGGTTTCAATATCGAAGCCTACGGAAAGTGCATTCCGGAAGCCCGGCAGCAACTGATCGGGCAGCACATAAGTGTATTCTGCGTTCAGGGCAACTCGTTTGGTGAGTTTAATACGGCCGGCGGCGGCGATGGCGTAGACATCATGCGCCTCAGCTGCGGTTTTGACCAGATTCCGGTGCACAACGGTGGGCGATACCTGCAGGGAGAGATTCTCGCTAAACTTGCGGCCTAAAATCAGCTGAAAGGTATAGTACATCCTGGAGCTGAAGTAATTCTCCCGGTCGGGGTTTTGCCATTTCATAGACTGTATAGCGGTCGTAGCCAGGAAGGCTGCCGTAACAGGCATCACTTTCTTGCCCTTGCTTTGCCGGAGCAATTTGTACTTCACAAAACCATCAAAGGTCTTTTGATAACTACTCCGCCCCAGCCCAACGGTTAGCTGATCGGTTATCCCGTAATCTCCTCCGATACGGATGGAGGCATTGTCCAGCCCGAAAAGCTCATAGGCGCCCCGGTTGAGGGTGCCAAAGCGGTGGCTGATCTTGATGTCCAGGACACCAGCAGAAGTGCTTTCCAGGGAGTGCAGATTGATTACGCGGTTGGTCTTAAAGCTGGCATTAGCGTATGTTGTAGTCTCTTCCTCTTCTCCAAGCAAGGCAAGCAGATCGTCTTCCTGAGCATTGAGCAGAGGCCAGGAGCAGAGCGAAAACAATAATAAAAACAGTGAAAGTTTTGACATAATCCGGCAAGGTGAAGGAAGCCGGGCGCTCCGGGGGGTGAGCAGCCCGGCTTCTACGAAGAGATTAAATATTGGTTCTCATAGCCTTGAGAGGCGGATGCATGTGCTGAATCCAGTCCCCCAAATGGTCTATTTAGCGGGACAGTGGCTGATAATCAATAGTGACCTTGACTTTTACCTCCTTAGCTATATTGTCTCTGACCACCGCTGGAATTTCAATGTCGTAGTCAGCTACGGCTATCGGGAACTCAGAATTTGCGGAAATATCATCGCCTTTAACCGTTATTACGCCGGGGGCTTCCACCGTTTGGGTAACGCCATGTATGGTCATGTCCCCTGCAACCGTTACCGGGTACTCCCCGTTTTTGGACAGGTTGACCTTCGACCAGTCTTTGACGGCACCTTTGAATGTTGCTTTGGGATAAGTACTGCTTTCCATGTAGTTTTCATTGAAGTGCTCCTGCATCAGGGCTTTTTCAAACTGGAAGGCTTTGATAAGAATGGCAAACTCCATCCGGCCGCTTTCGGCGTCGAGTACACTTGTGGCCTTGCTGTTGTGTGCCTCAATATTCTCGATGGGCGTGCTGGAAAAGAAAGCAACGTTGCCATCGCGGGTAAAATATTTCTGAGCTTGCATTGCTGTGCCTGCCATCAACAGGCAAGCTATAGCGATTGTGATCTTTTTCATGGTAGTATGGTTTATGGTTGTTCAAAAATTATCAGTCCGGAAGAGGATTACCCCTTCACCACGCAGCGCACTAAGACTACGTCCATCAGCATGCCTGTGCAGATGCCTTTGACCGTGACTTCTTCGCCGGGCTCAAACGTCGTTTTCTGGTGCTCCGTCAGTTCATCGAGCTGGCAAA
>JANSXW010000025.1 GCA_024742755.1 bacterium
GTAGAGCAGCACAACGCCGGGGCAACGCGTTCGACAAAGCACCGCAGGCCATTCATTCTTTTGTATTTCGAAGAATATGCCGATCAGTTGACCGCGCTGTCGAGGGAGCGGTGGTCGAAGTCATTGGAGGGAGGGGCAGCCAAAAAAGGCCCTTCCAAAGGAAGAGCCTTCAATCAATAAACCTTATTTATGCGAAGTTCTAATGCTTAGGGTTTGATGTAGCCGGAGCCATCGTTGGTCACGTACAGCGACAATTCCTGATGGACGAATACCTCCGCCTCTTTGAGTTGATTCCATTGCTGGATTTGAGCTTCGGTGATGTTGAACCGCTTTGCTACATCGCCAATGGTCTCTCCCGGGCGTACCTTGTAATTCATATGGAAGGTATTGGGGTAGAGCAGCTGATAATCCGTAGCATACTGGCCTGAACGGGCTGCAATGAGCGGCTTTAGGCCTTTCAAACCGGCAGCTGGAAGCAGCAGGTAGTGGCCATCTGCACGCTTGGGGATAATGCTTCCCCGGTAAGCCGGGTTCAGTTTGCGAATATCGCTCAATGCTACGCCTGAAGCGTGTGCAATCTCTCCGAAAGTGAAGCGCTCGTAGAGCTTGATGCCGCTGATCGGCTGATTGAAAACACCACGGAAATCCGGCTTCAGGCCGTGGTGGCTGTAGTAGTTGGTGATGTAGGCCGCAGCAATGAACCTTGGCACATAGTGGCGGGTCTCCTCAGGAAGGAAATTTGCAACCGTGTAGAAGTCCCGGCTGCCGGCCTGCTTAATCGCTGCATTGACGCGTACTGGCCCACAGTTATAGGCAGCAAGCACGAGCGACCAGTCTTTATAGTGGCTGTGCAGGCGGGATAGCATTAAGACCGCTGCTTCCGTTGACCGGTACACATCATAGCGCTCATCCACCTGATGGTTAACTTCGAGGTCGTACAAGCGCGCGGTAGGGCGGATGAACTGCCACAATCCGGCAGCACCTGCATGAGAGGAAGCCGCTGTCTGAAGCCCTGTTTCAACAACAGGCAGATAGCGAAGCTCACGGGGTAGACCGTGCAGGCTCAGGTAGTGCTCGAAAATGGGAAAAAAAGCCGTTGTACGGCCAAGCATGCGCTCCGTGTCGCGGTAGCCATCTGTAACGTAATCCTTGATGCGGTTGCGCACTTCCAGATCGTACCTGGCTTCGAAGGGAATAGTGAGGCGGTCGATCCGCTCCTTCACTTTGTCCTCTATCTCTGAAGACCAGCGAGCATTGAAGTCGCCCGATCGTTCGGAGAAGGGGTCAGATTTGGGCGTAGCAGTCAGGCTGTTCACTGCCAAAACAGCTACAATTGTCCATGGGAATTTCATGCCTTTGGATTTTGCATGAAGCTTTACTGCATAGGGTTTAGCCTTTTATGCAGCATGAGCATCAACAGAACTGCCTAAAGCAGCCCCCTGATCCTCAGCACAGCCGCCGGGAAAAGCAGCTGTGAGCCAACAACTAGTTTTATACTCTTCTTGTTTTCGTACATGTATCAAATTCAGACCCGCACAAGTGCTGATCTTTATTTGATGGGGCAAAACTATTCTCTTTAGGGTTAAAAGTCAACGATTTGTCTTTGCCTGCCCTTTTTTATCACCTGAGGGCGGAAGGTGTTACCACATATGGAGAAAAAATATGTTTCGTGCAGGGAACTAAAATTCTGCTTGTAACCACTGTTTTTTTGCCCAAAAAGAATATTATACCTTAGTAAGGGGTGCATTCAGTAGTTCGTACCGGCCTAAATGGAGGTGGGCAGCGGAAGTCTTAACAAGTGTTAATGTTTTGTTAATAAAAATGATTTCGCAGGTTTCGGGAGCGTGAAACGGAGTTTTCTAATGTCATTTTTACAGCTCGACCGGCCTGAAATGGTAAGATAAAGGAAGTCTGTTATGAAGATTCAAGTTATCGCGTTCGGTATCGCAAAGGATATACTTGGCAACAGCCAGTTTGCGTTGGAGCTGCCCGCTGAAGCAACGGTCAGTGACCTGAAAACCAAATTAACGGAACAGTTCCCTGAGTTTACTAAGCTGGCGTCTCTTTCCGTTGCGGTCAATACCAGTTATGCAAAGGACGACCAACTCATACAGCCAGAAGACGAAGTCGTCATCATACCACCCGTAAGTGGGGGCTAGTGGATTGCGCCGTAGATACTTGACAGTTGACGCCCATCACCAGTAAGCGCTCAAGCGTGAAAAGACTGTCGACTATTTCGGTCTAGTCGCACCAGCGGTTGTTCAGCTATCGAAAAAAAACTATCTTGGGGAATGATCACTTATAAAGGTGGCTGGCCTCAGCAACAGCACCGTTTTGCCCCCCTGTTGATTGCATCCCTTGAACATATCAAAAAGCAAGCACACTCAAAGTGCCATTTTCCCCGGCACCCAACATACATTCAGGAGTTGTATTTGACGGATTGACCATGTTCTTACTATGAGAAAAACTGTACTGACCTTAATAGGCATTTGCGCCTTTAGTGTGCTGCACGCGCAGCCGCCGGGCGTTGCTGGTCAACATCAGAACCGGGCAGCCTCCTTGCTGCTCAGTCATGATTTTGAATCCGCAATTGCTGAGCTTAGACAAGCTGCTGCCCAGTATAAAGCAGCAGCGTCCTGGCCTTACTATTTTTCCTGCCTCAACCAGATTACTCAGGCTCAGCTTGAACTCGGGCAATTAGATGCCGCTAAGCAAACCGCCAAGCAGGCGCTCTGGCAAAGTATCGAAACCCTTAGCCGAAATAATGACGAAGCGGCAAAAGCTGCCCATAAACTCGGGCAGGTATACGAAGCCGCCGGACGCTTTGAGGATGCGATGGAATGCCATCGCATGGCTTATGATATCCGTGAGGATTTATTTTCACGGGAACACCCTCAAACGGCAGCCTCCCTCCTGTTTATGGCTGTCACAGCGCGAAAGCAGCAAGCTTTTGAGGGGGCAGCCTCCTTACTGGAAGAAGCAGAAGCAGTCCTGACGGAATACTACGAAGCAGGCCATCCCGAGTTGAGCCAGGTTTGGGAAGAAAGGGGCATGCTCTACGAAAAACAAGAACAGCTCCCTAAAGCCCGGGAGGCCTACGAGCAGGCAATAGCTATACTAAAAGTATTCCCCAATCAGTACCCGGAAGCCCTGGGGCGCAATTGGTGCCGGCTGGCCAGGTTGTTGCCTGAAGGGGAGCGGGCCCAGGCTTATCAGCGGGCCTATCACCTGTTTGAAGCCAATGAGCGCATGCAAAACAGTTTTGCCGGGGAAGCAGCCCTTGAACTGTCCAGGGATGCATTGCAGGCAGGGCAACCGGCCCTGGCCGTTCAAATAGCGGAACGGGCTAAGCGGAATCCCGAGGCCCGGTCTTCCACCCATCCACTACTGGCAAAGTCGTATCTTTTGCTGGGACAGCTTGAGCCCGCCCTTCAGCAATTTCGCCACTGGATCAATTCCGCTCCGGATGCCCTCCAACCTGCCGACTGGTCTAACGCAGCAGAACTGGCGCTACTGAGCGAAGCTGACGAAGAGGCGCTGCGGTGGAGCAAGCTTTTTGAGGAGCGTAGCGAAAGCCTCCTTCCGCGTTATTTTGCAGCCCGCGCCTATGCAGCATCTGGTAACGAAACGAGAGCCCGGCAAATTCTGAATCACATCATCCGCTCCCCGGAGCCTGCAACCCTTAAAGCACTGGCAGAGGAAGCCTTGGGGGAACTGGAGCTTCAAAATGGGGATACCGAACAGGCGATGGCGCATTTTAAGTCGGCCCTGAGGCAGGCGGGCCGCCATGAGTTTAGCCAAATCCGATTGCTTTACGCCCTGGGCCAGGCGCATACTTTACTGGCCGGGCAGGACCGGCATGCGATAGACAACATTATAGCCGGCACCGATTACTACGCTGAGCTGCAGGACCGCCTGGGGCACCTCGTGTCGAAACCGCTTACGCCATTTGAAGCACACTGGCTAAAAAACCACCTGGAAGGCATCGTAAACAGTGGGATGCAGCACCTTTACCTGCAACAGCAATACGTCAGAAAAGACTTTTCAGTTGAGGGTGCCTACCATTGGTTTGAATTTGCCAAAGTTGCCCTTTTTGATTTTCACGATGTGGAAGCCTCCACCGCGCCTGCCTTCTGGAAGTACCGTTCGCACCGGCTGGAAAATGCGTACCCGTATGAGGCAGATGGGGCTTCAGGGGCATCCTCCGCTGTAGCCGAAGTGTGGGCTGGCCACCGTTCGAAAGAGGCGGCACAGGTGAGGTATGCAGTAGAGCAAAAGCCCTTGCAGGAGTTTGAGACCGTGTTGGCTGCACTAAATTTGAGGAGCTACCATTACTGGATTGCGGGGCAGGACTTGTATGTGCTGCAATTGGGAGCAGGGGCAGGCCGGTTGTACCGAAAGACCATAGAGCCTGAGCAAAATGGGCAAATCAGAAGCCTAAGCGGGCAGACGTTGTTTCCGGGATTGGAAGCGTCAGATGCTGCCGGGATTTCCGGTATATTGGTATTGCCCAGCCATCAGCTGGCGATGTACCCTTTTAGCAGGATAGCGTTTGGGGAAGGCACTGTTGCTGACACTTATGTCCTCTACCGTCATCTTTGTGCTGCGTCTTTTCTGGGCGACCTTTCCACCGCCGGGCAGTTGCCCGGTGCAGAAGCGGATGCTTATTTCTTTCAAAAGGAGCCTTCTGAAAAGAATAGCGACACCGTGGTGGCGGTGCCTACAAGCCACTCGTCAATCCACAATTGCTTCGCTGTGCTGTCCGGTTGGCTGAGCACTTCCAGGGCATTGATGAAACTGCCGGCCCCCTACGAGGCTGTTAATGCCCGATTGTTGCTAGCGGCAGACGCGGGGAGTGCGCTGGCGCTGGCTCGCTCCGGATTGCCCCGTACCCGGTATTTCGCACTGGATGAGGCGTACACCGACTATTGGGGCAATAGCACCACCGGCCTGATCAACCGGGTGCGCGCTCAGCAACAGTTTATTGGGGCTTTCATCGAGCAGCAGGGCCTCTGCGAGGAACCCGAAGTTTATGTAAACTGGCTGGAGACCGCCGCATCGTCGCCAAACCTCATAGGGCAACTGGCCGCCCTGCAGGCACAACCGGAGTATAAGGTACTTCAAACAGTGCGCACTTTCGGAGCACCTTACAGCCAGTCGGGAAAGAGAAGCGGCGGGGCTTCTGATATCCCGGTTCTCTGGATTCTTGGCGGCGTGTTTTGGCTCATACTGACCGGGCTTTGGGTCAGGCGTTAAACCTTAGGACAACAGCATTTCCTGTATCTCCCGGTAGGCAGCAATCGTTGAATTCGTATTTGTGGCACAGGTGTCCCAAAGCTGTTGGTTGAATGCTGTGTTGTAAGTGATAGGAGAAGACTTTACGATCTGCCCTTTGAAAAGGTATTTTCCGCTGAGCCGCTCGTAGTCGTCAGAAAGCGACAAACGCAACAGCGCGCTGATCGATTCTTCTGATGTACGCTCCCAAAAGCGGGTAGCCAGTTTAACAGCCCAGTGCAGAAAACGGGGCACCTGCTGAATGGTGGCCGGGTGGTGCGCGCCAGTTGAAAAGGCATGGACATCCACCCCTGTGCCAGACAAACGGCGGTTGAGCTCGTACGTCCAGGACAAGCGGGCCAGGGCGACCTGCCGCTGTGCATCCCGGATGGAGAAGTTGTACTTCAATCCCGGATCGTTGAAGTTGATGGCACCCAGCCGGTGCGATTCGTAAGTCAGGTTGAGGACCCGTGCGCCATCCGCTGCCATGAGCAATGAGCTCAGTTCATTGGTGAACAGATAGGGCGCCAGCACATTGTAGGCGAAGTTGCGTTCCTTGCCATTTGGCGTGAGCTTCCGGATGGGAAAGTAAGCCTCCGCCAGGTTGAGGAGCAAATGAGCAGACCGGTAGTTGTGCAGGATTTCCTGTGCTTTCGATTTGATGTCTTCCTGTGAAAACCAGTCAACGAGGATCAGATCGATATCCGGGTTTTGGCTCTCTTCGATCAGTTTGATCCTTGCTTTGCGGGCCCGCTTTTTGTTATCACAGACCATTACGACAGTTGCGCCTTCCCGGGCAAGCCCCCGGGCGGCAGCGTAACCCAGCCCGGATTCGGCACCGGTTACGAGGCAGGTGAAATTTTTCATTTGTTGTTTACAGTTTATGCTCAGGGCTTCTCGAAAACATATTTTTGCCCCTCTACTAATGTTCATGGGCTGCCTCCCAACTTGCGACCAGGATAGCAGCAATACGTCCTTTACGGTTGTATTAATCGCTAAAAACAATAATAAATTGTGATGAAGCGAAAATAAGCAGTCTGGGCCGCCCATGCGGTGATTTTTGTCACCCCCTTTGTAGATAAACTGTCATGAATCAGACAGGCAGGTGGCTACCGGTCGTATTGGTGCAGGTCGAGATCTTCGATCAGATTGATGATTTTTTCAGCGTATTTGGGGTCTGTGGCATAACCAGCTTTTTTAAGCCCCCGTGCCCAACCCTTGTAGTCATTGGACTTGAGTTGGAACAAAGGCTGATAGCGGCTGCTTCGCTTCAGGAGCAGGCTGTGGGCACGGAAACTTTCCCAGGCGCTTTTGTAGATGCGGAAAAAATCTTTGTGGCTGTCATCCGTAAAATTGCTGCAGTGCCCTTTGGAGCAACTTTTTGAGAAACACTTCATCCCGAAGTGATTGTTGTTGCGGGTGGCCAGCTTGCTTTCGCCCACATTGCTTTCGAGCAAGCCCTGCGCCAGCGTGATGCTCGCCGGTATGCCGTACTTATCCATTTCCATGCGGGCCACTTTGGCGAACCGTTTCACATAGGCTTTTTGTTTTTGCCGCTTCGTCCTGCGGTCGGCAGCACTTTCTTTCCGGGCTTCCCCCTTATTGGCTGCGGTCAGGTTGGAGTAGGTGTTTGCCAGGTTGCTGACGTTGGTCCGGGGCGCAGGTTTGGCGGCTGAGGTTTCCGTTTTGGGTGCCTGCTTTTCCACAAGAGAGGTGTTCATGGCATGAGCCTGCGTGGCCGGCTCCAGGAAGGCCACCGTTTGCGCCATAGACCGGGAGGTGGGCTGAGGCTGCACAACAGCCGCCGCCGGCCGGTTCAGCTGCAAGTCAATAACCATATCTTTCTGCAGAGCCATATAAGCCGCAGCGCCAAGCAGCGCCGTCTTGAGCCAGTGTTTTTGAATGGCAAGGCTGCTCTCCTGTCCCGCTCTGTAGGCGAGCTGCCGGATGTTTGTTTCGTTGATGAAGTTCATATCTATCAGGATTGAGTACCGGATGGCGGCCCGCTTACCGGCTGTTAAAACAAAATGATGCAACAAATTTAAAATAAAACGTTTTAAAAACAAATCAATTTAAACATATTTTGTTTTTTATGCTTCCCGGCAGGTTTTAAGAGACTCTTAACCAACACCCATCCAATTTTTCCCCTCTTTTAATTGTTGTAGTCCCGGTGTCCAACTACCTTTGCGGAAATTTCCGCAAATACTATTTCTGAATCAGAAAAACAAAACAATATGAAGTCATACATCCTTTTTGCCGCTTTCCTGTTTTTGACACCTGCCCTGTCGATGGCACAGAAGTACGGCCACCTCAACTTTGGCAACCTCATCTCCTCACTGGAAGAAACCAAAGCCGCCGACAGCGAGCTGGAGGCTTACCAAAAGCAACTCGTGACCAAAGGCGAGGAGATGGCCTCCACCTGGCAGAAAGAAGCCCAAGCCTTTGCGCAGCAGGTGCAGAGCGGAACGATGACGCCAAAAGCGCAGCAGGAAACTCAGGCCAAGCTCGAAAAAGAGCGTGATGAAATCCTGGCCTATGAGCAGGAAGTAGCTCAAAAAGTACAGGCAAAACGGCAGGAACTGCTGGAGCCGCTCATCACCAAAGCCGAGCAGGCTATTCAGGAAGTGGCTAAGGAAAACGGCTACGTCATGATTTTTGATACCAGCGTTTTCAATGCCATCTTGTTTGCCGAAGAGGCTGATGATGTGATGGAACTGGTGAAGGCGAAGCTGTAGCATTTCGATTTCGCCCGCGCCAAAAAAGCCGCTACCGGAGGATGTTCGGGTAGCGGCTTTCGTATTTCTGTACTCCCGCCAACGCCAAATCATACAGCTTGCCCACGTACTCCGCCTGCAGCCCTTTGGCAAAGACCGCCTGACCGTGTACATGCAGTGTGGTGAAAAGCTCTGGTATACAGTGCCAGCCGGACACCCAAGCTGCGCAGGTGGCTGGAAGGGTAATTTTCCACTTAAATGCTTATCTTTAAATAAAAAAACATGGCATCTGCGGTGCGAATAACAAATGAAGTGTTACAAGAGCTAGCGGAGCTGGGTCCTTTGCATCTGGAGCGCCCCTTCTCCCGCGACGGCTTTGAGCAATTATCCGCACGCTATCTCTTTTTCTTCCGCCACGGCGCATCCCGCTGCCAGTCTCCCGCCATAATACAGCCGTAAGGGATGACCCGGTCCACTACTTCCCCCAGCCCAAACTGCTTCATCTGCCGCTGAACAGCATCCGCATTTTTGTAAGCCGAAGGAAGCTCAGAGATATCGATATGGCCCGAAAAAAAACGGACATCCAGCCCGGCCGTTTCTTCTGCAAAAATAGCCTCCGTGCTACGCCCGTCCTGATTCCGGATGTGCTGCGAACGGCTCACATTGCGGCCCGCGCCATGAGGGGCAAAGCCGAGGTTGCCAGCCGTGGCTTCCCCTTTGACGATCAGTACGGGCTCGCTCATGTTAAGCGGGATGAGCCGAAGCCCTTCGTGAGAGTCTGGCACAAATGCATCCGTCAGTGGAGTTGCGCCTTTGGCGTGGTAGAAGCGATTACCTTCCTTAAAAACAAAGTTGTGCTCGTTCCAGAAGCGCAGGGTGTGGTCCACCTTCAGCCGCCGGCAGGTGGTTTCGTGCAGTACCTCGTGGTTGAGCTTCGTCCACTGCCGCACGAGCTGTAGGGCTTCCCAGTAGTGCTGGCCGTGCTCCTCCTCGTAGGGAATCCATGCATTGCCCGGAAGGGTCTTTGGCGACAGCTCCCGGCGATAGCTTTCCGCCAGTGCCATGCCTTTTTTATACAAATGCGCCCCCAGCCCGCGGCTCCCGTGGTGGGTCACCATGATGGTCTCCCCGGTTTGCTCCGATTGCCCGACGAATAGGAAGTGGTTCCCATCGCCCTGTGTGCCCAGGTGGGATTGCGCGACCATCTGGCTTTTATCGTCTCGAAGGAAGAAGTTGCCCTGCATCTGATCGGTAAGCTCAGCTGGCAGCTTAAAGCCGCCCGAGCTACGCCCTCCGCCTCCAAAGTGGGTGATGCGGTGGGCCGTGTCCAGGACTTTCTTAGGGTCAACGTGCCCAAAGGAAGTCATCATGACCGAGCAGCAAATATCCGCGCTATGCATGGCCGGGTGGATGGCATTTTCGGTTACTGCTACGCCACCTACCGGGATACGCCCCTTCCCACCGGTTGGGCATGCATCGGGCATGACCGCTCCGGCAACTACCGTTGGCGTCTTCATCAGCTCGTCCATGCTGCGGAATACGGCTTCCACATTACTGAGCTCGTCCGCTGTTTCTGCTTTGATATTTTTATGGTAGGTAAGCGGTACCTCGTGGGGGTCAATCGTCCGCTGCGCTACGCTATCGAGGTATTCTTTCAGGGCATCGCCCTGCAGTTGATGTTGGTTGGCGTGCTTCAGGGCCTCGCCAAACCAGCGGCCCGGCTTGTAGCCCAGGTCGATCAATGTTTGTCCGGTAATTTTCATGGTTGCCTGGTTTTGTTGATACAAAGTTGAATCGCAAGTGCGCAACCATTTTGCGTAGTCATGATTTTTTTGGCTTGTTTCGAGGCTTTCAACCGTGAAAGGCTAGGAAATCGTTCCATCCATCCACCCAAACGCTTCTCCACTGGCCGACTTTTTTCGACGAAATGTTCCCGGCCCTATTGATTTCGGGTTAAAATCAGTGCAACTCGCCCCAAAATTGAATTTAATGAAACGAAATATAACCTTTCTTTTTGCGCTGATCATCACTACGACTCCTGCCTTCGGGCAATTGCAATGGGGTGCCCGCGCGGGCTTGTCGCTTAGCACAGTGGAAAACAACACCCTGTACCATCAGTTGCACAGCACTTCGGAGTCTTCCACGGCCGGTTTGCCGGGCCTGAATGCCGCATTGATGCTGAAAATCCCACTTTCCAACCGCCTGTCCCTGATCACGGAAGCCCAATACCTGCAAAAGGGCGGGCGGATGCAGGAGCGCTTTCTGTTGCCGAATACGGGTACGCAGCCCGTTTTCGAGGACTTTAAAACAGACTATAAGGTAGCCACCATTGAGCTGCCAGTCCTGCTGCACTACGAGCTCACCGATGGCTCGTGGAAGCCTGGTCTTTTTGCCGGGCTCAGCTACGGGCGCATCCTGTCCCATCACCTGGAGGGCGATCAAATGTACCTCCCTGATCAGGACCAAATCTTCCTGTTGGCTGCGGATGGGACACCCTTCGAGGAGCAAGCTTCAGTGCCGCTTAGGGGTGAGTTTGAGCAGCAGGACTGGAGCCTAATAGCCGGACTGTCGCTTTCCCGATCCATCGGTCAGCACGAATGGGTGTTCGATGCCCGTTACCTCCACGATTTTACCGATTGGCGCACGGAGAAAGTGAATGGTAGTAGCGAGGCGCAGCTGCGTAGCCGGGCGTTGGTGGTTTCGGTGGGAGTTTGGTGGTAAGTGCTTTTCGGAATATAATTTTTCCAATTGCTTAGAATCCTACCGCTCCACCTTCCCCACCCAAAGGGCCTCGGCCTCACCATCTACACGGATGACGTAGTAATACAAGCCAGCCGGCAAGTCCAGCGCTGCCTCGTAAGTCAGGAAGTAGGCTTTCTTAGCCGCGAAGGCGATGGGCGCGTCCTCGTCGATTTCCATCACCTGGATTTCCCCGGTATGCAGGGGGGCATACGGGTAGTTATCGGGTTGGTTGTCGAAGAGAGTAAGGATTACGGACTGCCCGTCTTCGTACTGGGCGCTCAGCATTTCGCCTTCCAGCGTGAAATTCTGACCCGAAAGGCGGGCTTCTATGGCAAGTTCATAGGTAGTGCTTAGCGGGGAGGCAGCGACGAGTGCTTCCAGTGCGGGATTAGGCTGATTGGGAGGGGTGTTGGCTACGGGCGGGGCCTCCGGGGCATTAGAGGGCGTGGTTTCTTCAACCGCCTCCTCTTCGGGGACTTCCTCCGGTGCGGTAGGCGAAGGAGCGGGCTGTTCGATCGCCGGGGGCTCAGCAGGCTCGGCATCCGGGGCCGGCATAAAGAAGTAGTAGAGCAGGCTCGCTACTGTGATGAGGATAAGAATGCCCAGGAGCAGGCGCAGTGCGCTGCGGTTCCCCGGCTTTCCATTTTCGCCAGGTGCTTCATAAGCCTCGCTTATGGCTTCCAGGTTTCGGCGGAAGGCCCATTCGTCGGCATTGCCCAGGGTGCGGTGCACACGGCGGTGGAGCTCGACTTCTGCCGCCAGGGTTTTATCCCCTTCCAGCTCAGCCTCAAAGGCTTTGCGCTCCGGCTCCGGCAGGGTGCCGTCGAGGTAGGCTTCTATTCGTTCGTATTGTTCCTGCATGGCGTTAATTATTCATGAGTTCGGAATACCGGGCATCGGCCTTTACCCGTTGGATGAGCTGCTCTTTGCATTGGAACTTGCGTTTTTTGGCGTAGCCGACACTGCTGTATTCCATGCGCTCTGCAATTTCTGCCATTTTCACTTTGGCAAAAAACCATTGCAGCAACTGCTGACAGTCCTGGCCGAGTTGCCGGAACGCATCCCAGAAGATTTGTTCTTCTTCCTGCTGCTCCAGCAATTGGCTCAGGCCCGCCTCTCCAGTGTATTTGTAATCCTCCGGAATGGATACCTCATTGCCCGACTTTTTTTGGAGGCGGTTGCCCCAAAGGTTACGGCAAATACCATACAGCAGGGTGTAGAACCCACTCGTCAGCTGAAAATCGCCCTCCTGTACTTTTTTGAAAATTACGATTAGGGCATCCTGAAAAACATCCTTGGCATCCGCATCCTTCCCCCCGTTTTTGCGGATGAACGCGGAGATGCGGGGCAGAAACTCCTGGTAGAGCTGCTGCAGCCCCTTCCGGTCGTTATTGCGGATGGCATTGATATAGTGCTCGTCGGCTGGGCGCATAGTTTTAGGCTTATGCCTACGAAACTACAGTTTTTTTGGAAATCCGGGGGTAACCTCAAGACCTTTGCTCAAATGAAAGGATAGAATATATACTCGTCACGAAGTGGTTTGGGCGAACCTGTGCTGACATCCACAGGATCGTCAGTAGCCAAACCAAAACAGCGTCAGTATATTAACACCCCAATTTACAGGCTCCGGAATACAGAATGCTGTTTTCCGGAGCCATCTGCTTAAAATAAGCTTATCTTTTGTGACCGAAGCAACCTGAAACCATGACCACAAAGTTTTACCTGCTCGCTTTTCTGATGACGCTCCTGGTGCACACCGCTGGCAGGGCGCAGATCAAGCCCATCCGGCCTTTCAACAGTATCAAGGCCCTGGTGGTCGGGGTATCTGACTACCGGGACAACCGCATACCACAGCTGCAATATGCCGACCGGGATGCGGAGGCTTTCGCCGATTTTCTCACCAATGACAGTCCCTGGAAGGTGGAGGAGGAAAACCTGGTCCTGCTGACCAACGAACAGGCCACCTACGGCAATTTTATCAGCGAATTTACCAGGCTGAGCGGGCAATGCGAGCGCAACGACCGCTTCATCCTTTATTTCTCCGGGCATGGGGATGTGGAGGTGACTTCGGACAAACGCATGGGGTATCTCCTCTTCCACGATGCGCCGCCGACCACTTATGCTTCCGGTGGCGCGTGCATGATCAACACCCTTGATGCCTTTTTTCAGCAGTTGATTCAGGAGCAGAATGTTCAGGTCATCCTCATCAGCGATGCGTGCCGGTCGGGGACTTTGGCGGGCAGTTCCTACGGCGGCCCACAGGCTACTACAGCAGCCCTGGCAGAGTTGTTTTCCAATACGGTAAAGCTCCTGTCCTGCGAGGCGCACCAGACCTCGCTCGAAGACAAAAAGTGGGGCGGCGGGCGCGGCGTTTTTTCTTACTACCTGGTCAAAGGGCTGCGCGGGCAGGCCGATGCGGATGAGAACCGTTTTGTTGATCTCTTCGAACTGGAGCGCTATGTACAGGACGAAGTGCTCATGGCTTCCAACCAGCAACAGCTGCCGATCCGGCGTGGTGGCATGGGCAATATGAAAATCAGCCGGGTGCGCCCGGAGCCAAGGTCCGGAGATCCGGCCCCAGCGCTCACCCAGGACACCAGCTATCTACCCGACTTGGCTCGTTTTGAGCAAGCCCTGGCGAATGACCATTTGCTGTACCCTGAGGAAGGCTCTGCCTACCAGGTTTACCAAAAAATAAGGCAGATGCCCGGCACCGAAGCCGTACAGCGCCTGATGACAGTCAGCTTGTCCAGCGCTTTGCAGGATGATGCGCAGGCCGCCATCAATGCCTACATCACCACACCTATGGAGGTCGTCGCGGAGCGCTGGGAAAATGAGGAAGTCTACAGTGTCTACCCCGATTATCTGGCCAAAGCTGCCGAGCTGGTAGGCGAAAGCAGTTTCTTCTTCCGGGAAATCAAAGCCCGGGAGCATTACTTCCGGGGCGTGAACCTCAGGCTGGAAGCAGAGGCTAACAGTTTGCCAAAGCCAAAACTTGAAGAGGCACTTACTTTCCAGCAAAAAGCCCTGGCACTGACCCCGGTAGCTCCCCATATTTACAATGAACTGGGATTGCTCTTCCGCCGGCTCGACCGCCCCGCCGAGGAACTCAATGCCTTTCAGCGGGCCAATGCCCTGTCGCCGACCTGGGGCCTGTCACTCACCAATCTTGCCTACACTTACAAGCGCCAGAAGCAATTTGGTGCAGCAGAGGAGCTGTACAAGCAGGCCATCGCTCAGGACAGCAGCCTGGCACTCGCCTATTACAACCTGGGCGTGCTGTACGAATCCACGGACCGCCGGTCGGAGGCGATCAAAATGTACGTTGCTGCTATGGAGCGGGATGAAAGCTATGCCGCACCGGTTTTCTCCCTTGCCAATCTTTATGCTGATGAGGAGAATCGGCATGAGGAAGCCTTGCGCCTGTTGCGCCGCTATCAGCAGTTAGAGCCGGAAGCTTTCAAGGGGTATGATATGATGGCTTATCTCTATCTCTATAGTGATCAGCTGGAGGCAGCATTGCCCAGTGCGGTGCGCATGTACGAGCTGGATGGTGGCTCCAATTACAGCAATGACTACCTGACATATATTTACTTCAAGCTGGGGCGTTATGAGGAAGCCCTGCCCTTTTTGGAACAACGCCTGCAGCATGCACCCGAGGAAGCGGCGCATTACCTGGAGCTGGCTGCCTGCCAGGCACAACTGGGGCAAAATGCAAACGGGCTGGCAACACTGGAAGCGCTGCTCGCCCGTTTGGAAGTCGCTTTGGAGGAATTAGAAAGCCTCGATCAGCTGGCACCGCTGCGGAATACTGCGGGATACCGGGCGCTGCTGGATCAGTACTTTCCCGATCGGGACTAAACCAGTCTCAGGAAGGCACGCCTCAAAGCTATCGCTACGCCTTCTCTTCCACTCTTCCATCCACATGCTTAGCAAAGCGCCCGCGCGAGCGCTCGTGCACCTGATCCGGGCGGGGCCAGGGCCAGCCACCAAATTCTGTAGCCTGGTATTCCTGCATGATCTGAATGATGCCTTCCCGGTCATTGGCCACGAAGGGGCCGTGCTGCACGACTGGCTCATTAATGGGCTTGCCCTGCAAAAACAAGAAGTAGGCGTCCTCCGCTCCGGCGGTCAGAGTCGTGGGCTGATCGCTATGCAGGTCGATAATCTTTTGTGCAGGGATTTCCTGCCCGTTGGCTTCTACCGTAGCACCCTGGTAAAAGTAAAGGGAACGGTTGAGCCCGGCGCTCGCAGCTGGCAGGGCCCAGGTTTGGCCTGCTGACAGTTTGATGGTCCAGATGGCTACCTCATTGGCCGGGTCGGCTGCCCAGGAATCAGGGGCGGGAGCCGGTGCCTTGTGCCCTTCGAGTTCGCCGGCGATGATGTCGGCTTTCACGCCATCGGCTTCATAGACCGGTACGGTATCTGCCCAAAGCATTTTGAAGTGGGGGTCCACCCGCTTGCTTTTCCTGGGCAGGTTGAGCCAAATTTGGAACAGCTCCAGCGGGTTTTCGGCATCGTCGCGCAGGAGCGGGAACATCTCAGAGTGCTGCACGCCTTTTCCGGCGGTCATCCACTGTACGTCCCCGTTGCCGAAGCGCCCGGCAGCGCCCAGAGAATCAGCATGATCGATCAATCCCTTCTTACCGATGGTTACTGTTTCGAATCCGCTATGGGGATGGTGCGGGAAGCCGGGCACCGTATTGCCGTGGTACATCCGCCAGTCGTTGGAGGGGTCGAAGTCCTGCCCGATGGCACGGCCACCCAGGGAAGCGTCAGGGCCAAGCTGCGCATTGCCTTTGGGGTAGCGGTCGTTGTGATAGGCGCAGAAAATAAAAGGGTCCTGTGTCGCCCAGGGAAAACCCAGCGCCCGGACCATCTTAATGGAAGTATTTTGCGTACTCATAGGAGTTTTTTTGATGTTCTAACATTAAAATAGCTCGAACCTCATTTTTGTTTACCGGGACTGGCGTTTGATGATTTTTTTGACGGCCCGCTCTATTTCCCGCACGACGCGGTCCGGATCCAAATCAGGGGAGATGTCCAAGGGGAAAGAAGTAAGCTGCCCTTTAAAGAGGAGGATTTTGGAGAAGCGGATTTTTCCCTCAACCTGAGTGTAGAGCCCCCGCAAAGCGTAAGCTCCCGGATAATCACTGGCATCAATAAACAGGTAATCCGCATTAGCTGCTTTTTCATTTTCCCGCCGGAAGGTGTCTTCCAGTTGCTTCATCAGCTGCAGGTCGTCGGTCAGGGTGGCTTCATTGAGGAAGGTGGTGCGGATCAGCACGGGCTTTTTCTGCCCAACCGGTAATGCCTGTTCGTATTTAACAATTCCGATATCAAAACTGCTGGCATCGGCCGGAAAGCCCAGGGTAGGCGTTTGTACGCCCATGATGGAGGCGGCAAGGCGGGGCACTTCGTCCCGGGCGTGCTGGAAGAGCCGCATCACGTCGACGTACTCCCCATCGGCATTTCGGGTAGTGGCCAGGCCCTGTATGCCCTGTAGGAGTGCATAGGTGAGCAGCCCCTGTCCGTACTCACTAGCTTCAAAGCTGACCTTATCGGCAGCGCTGCCGGAGAGGATGAACATGCCGGTGCGGTCTTTCATGCGGTCCAATGCCCGGATTTGACTGGCGTTGAGGTTGCGGGTACCGCTGCTGAGGTCTTCCACGGCCTGCCCGGAGTTGCAGGCATCAATGACAAGTACCTGCTTAAGGGCGGGGATGTCATTGATCCATTCAGTGAGCTCGCTGCTGGGAATGGTGTACCGGGCGCGGACATCTGCATCCATGATCATATCGGTATTCGCCACATCGTGGGTGAGGTAGTAAAACTGCTCCCGGTCGCCGTTGCCGAAGGCCAGACCGTGGCCGGAAAGGTAAACGAGCAGCACGTCCTCGGCTTTGGCTTTTTGTTGTATGCCCTGCAGTGTCTTTTGGATGTTCGCTTTGCTGGCGTATTGCCAGGAGATATTGGTGCCCTCTAAGCCGGTTTGATCGGCCGGGGCAGTGGTCAGGCAGTGGACCTCTATGCTGTCGCCATTGGCGAAGAGGTTAGCGCCGACGAGGGCTAGGGATCGTGCCATAGCCGTTGCATCCTGAGTGGCGTACTTCAGGTCCAGGCTTTCTCCGTTGTAGTCGGAGGTGCCCACGGCCACGACGTACATTTTGGGGTCGAGCGCTCCGGTCCAGGATCTACTGTTATTGCGGTTGCTTCCTCTTGTCCGGCTGACCGGCTCGTAATTGACGTGAAGCGGGCGGCTCTTGAGCCACCCCTCGGCATTATACGCCTGAATGCTGATGCGGTTGGTACTGTCCGGGTGGCGCAGCAGGTAAGGATGCACTGGGCGCAGGTCAAAGGAAAAGCCGTTTTTGCGATCGGGGTTGGCATCATAAGCCACTTCCTTCCCATTGACTTGAATGGACACTCTGCCGATGCCACCGGACCGGGCTTCGAGCGCTACCTTTAGCTGATCGCCCTGAATGCGGGCCTGAAGCGCCGGGTACAACGCTACCCGATCCAACCCTTCCACAGAACGGACGGGCTCAGGCAGGTAGCCCAGCAATTTTTGAAGCAGCCCGGGCTCGTAGTAGCGGGCCTTCAGCTGTTCCAGTTCTATGATTTCGGTGCGCTGACCGGTTTCCACCAGGTAGTAGAGCAGGCGCATGGCATTGGGGGAGGCATCAAACAACCCATCCGGGCTAAGCACAATCCAGTCTTCTTCGTCAATAAGCATGAGGGTAGCGATCTCCCGGCGCTCAGGGATGTTCCAGATTTTCACCTGCCCGTCCTCTGCCCCGCTGGCGAAATATGTCCCATCCGGTGCAAAGGCGAGGGCTTGAACTTTCCCACGGTGCCCCCTCAAAGTATGCAAAAGCTGCCCATTAATGAGGTCATAGAGGTGTACGGCGCGGTTCCAGGTGCCCAGCAACAGCTGATCCCCATTTGGAGAAAAAGCGCCGGCCAGGGCATAGCTGTCTTCGGGGTCCGGGGAGCGGTGCAGGAGTGCGCCGGATGGCACATCCCAAACGTAGCAGGTGGTGCCTTCCTGCAGTTCGGTGGTAGGGATGAGTAGCAGCCTTTTGCCATCGTCAGAAAAGACAGCCTCCTTTACCGAGTGGTGGCCCAGGTTGGCAGGCATCAGTTTTCTGGAAGACTCCCGATTGTAGAGGTCGACCAGCACGGGTGTACACAGCCCGTTGGCAAACTCGAAGCGGATACCAGTCTGCTCATCGGGAGATAAGGCTTTAAACTCATCTCCAGCCAATTGTTGGTCCCAGGACCCTTGTGTGATGCTGTTGTAGGTATTGTTCGTTGCGTCGGGTGTTTCCTTGCGGCAGGCTTCCAAATCCCAGGTGTGATTGGAGCCCGCAACGGAGGAGAAGTGGAGCTTCCTTCCGTCGGAGCTAAATGCCAGCGCGGACGGCACTTGCTGATGCGCACGCAGGGTACGGATGCGTTTGCCGGAATTGGCATTGAGCAAATAGATAGTTCCGTCCATCCCGCTGCAAGCCAGTGTTGAACCATCCGGGGAGAGGCGGGCACCGGGTGGCTCTGTCATAGGAAGAGGTTCGGTAGAGGCAGGACCCGTCGCATAGGTTTGGGTGAAAGCCTTTCGTAAAGGGTCGTATTTCCGGAATTGCCCCTGCTCACTCACCAAAATGACAAAGCTGCCATCCGGTGCAATATCCCGGAGCTGATAGCCTTCGGGTACTTCCAGGCGATAGAGGAAAGTGCCCTTTTCGGGCGACCAAAAGTCGTATTGGGTTTGGTATTCCACCTCATCGGCCAGGATTTTTCCGTAAGCCCGGTAGGTGGCGTTTGGCGAGAGCCGGCTCAGGCTTTGAAATTGCGCAGGGTTTTGGCTGACGGCATCCCAAAGCTCAACCTGCCCTTCCCCGATTTTGTAAAAATAGCGCCCATCCGGCGTGAAGCCATCGGGCTCAAAGTCAGGAGCGGGCAGGCTGTCGGCAGGGTTGTCCGTCCGGGCTAAGCCACCGGACTGCTTCATGCCCCATTGCCCATCGGCAGAGAAACTGCTAAAGTGGTCGTCCCCAAGGTCGATTCCCCGGTTTTCCGGCTGGCGAAAGCTGAAGAACAGCGGCCGGTAATCCTGCCAGCCTTTGAAGTACTGAATGTATTGGAGATTGGGCGAGACGATTGCACCAGGCAATACTGCCTGCCCCGCTTTTACCGAAGACTTCAGTAGTTTGCCGGTTTCCACATCCCAGAGCATCAGACTGCCATCGGCACCAGCGGAGAACAAGGTCCTTCCATCCTGCGCAAACTGCAGGTTGTAAACGGGCCCGGTATGCCCGGCGGGCAGCCCAAGCTCTACGGGCTGGGCAATGCCATACAGGGGGAGGAGTAGCAATAAAAGGGAATGAAGGTAATTTGTCATCCGTGTAGTTTTTACAGCCCCTGCCGCCAAAGGAAGGCTTTGTATAATGCTCTTGCCAGGTCGTGGTCGGGGTCTTGCTCCATCGCTTCCCGGAAGCGAAGCCCGGCTTGTTCCTGAAAACCATTGTCTTCCAGCGCGACTGCTTCGAGTAGCCGTTTGGCAGAAGACCCGGCAGTAAAATAGGCGGAGGTCGATTTTAGTGCGGATAATACGCTGTTTAAGGTCGTTTCATCGACGTATTCAAAAGTGATTAATGGTGTACCTACGGATGCATCGTTGGAGGCGGTCGCCTTCCAGCGGTAGAATTGGCCGGTTTGGAGCCCGGCATCTGCCGCGTTCACGGTGAGGCTGCCTTCGGTTGTCGTTTTCTCCAGCAAAACCTGCCCCTGATCGTCGGTAAGCCGGAAAGTGTACTGTTCAGGCACTTTTACATCGGCTTTGGGTGCCCAGGAAACAAAAAAGCTTTCACCAGCCACCTTGCCGCCATTGGTCGTGATGGGGAGCAGGGCTGCATCGGCATCGCCATGGCCATCGCCCTCTTTGCTTTCGTACACAGGTTTGGTGGGTTTGGTATTGGCGGCCAGCCCCGGCTCATCGTCGAGGAAAAAAAAGAAAGGGTCGCTGGCTTCTTCCACTCTTTCCTGCAGCAGTTCGGCGTAAGGGCTTTCCTGAAACTGCTCATAATCTGCGAGCAGGGTAGTAATATCGTGTTTGCCCTTGGTGTTGATTATGGCAAATTGCTCATCGTACAGCACACTGACGGAAGTACCTGCCTTGAGCTTCAGGCGCCCCTCTTTACTAAGCGGCATGCCCGTTTTGATTGGGGAAAAGTTGAACCAGCCTTTGCTAGCCGGGGAGTACCGGACGGGGCCGTCAACGGAATAAACGACCGGGCTGTCCTGCGCATTCAGGGCGAAGGAAGTGCAGGCGATAAACAATAGGGTTAGCCATTTCATGTGGGAAAGGTTTTAGGTGGTTGAAGATTTATTCGGTTGTTAATCCTGACCGAAAGACCATCCAGCTGCGAAGCTGTCCGGCCTCATCCGTGAGGAGTAAAAGTTGTCGTTGGTCGTAAGCCAGGCATTGACCGTTGGGCAGGGAGAGTATCCGGTCGGGCGCACCATAGGCTGCACGGATTTCAGCTGCGGTAGCGCCAGCCGAAAGCCCTGCAAGGGTTTCTCCCCCATATCCGGGGGCCGTACGGTGGAACCAGGCAAAACGGTTGCTGCCGTCATCTACATAGTGTTGAAAGATGTTGGAACCGGGCATATGCTTATAGCCACAGTAGATTTTGCCGGGCAGATTTACCGTGGCGGTAAAGGAAGGGGCAACGAGGAAGTCTTCCGGGAACACGCCATCGATCTCTTCGACGCCTTTCACGTTGTAATTTTGCGGGGCAAACAAGTCAGCCCCTCCTTGCAGGACGGATAGATTGATTTTTGCCAGGTTCATGACTTCGGGTTGCGCCGATTGGAAGAACGCCAAAGCAGCAGAGGTGTCTT
Organism: bacterium; assembly: GCA_024742755.1. Classification (GTDB taxonomy): domain Bacteria; phylum Bacteroidota; class Bacteroidia; order Chitinophagales; family Saprospiraceae; genus Phaeodactylibacter. The sequence goes on from JANSXW010000025.1 coordinate 20,634, forward strand.
TCTGCAGAATCGCCGCGACGCCTAAGGTTACCTGCGCTTTAGCTACTGCCGTTGGATTACTCGTCTTTTCTGCAAGCGACAAAGCCTTCTGAGCCCGGTATTCGGCATCCAGCCATTCCCCCCTGAGCACATGCAGGTTAGCCAGGTTGAGGTGGGCAGAGGGCTCAGCTTCGTTGAGCAGCAAAGCGTTTTTGAACATTTGCTGCCCCTGTTCCAGCAACTGCGCCCGCCGGGCAACGGCATCTTTGGGCAATCGGGTGGTAATTTGTCCAAGCCGGCTTTCCAGGTCCAGCTCAATGGGCAAAACGTAAGGCATTTCATTTTTCGGGGTCAGGGCCAGTGCCGCCAGCAGTGCCGTGGCTCCGGCGTTATTGTACAGCTCAAACCCCTGATACTCGCCGAGGATGTACTGATAATACGCCAGCGCATCGGTATGCCCCTCTATCAGGCTCAGGTAGTTGGCGGTCTGATAGACCTGAAAGAGTTTCTCCAGGCGGCGTGCGGTGTTCTCGCTAAGCTTTAGGCGTTCGTTGAGGCTGGGGTAGCCTTGGATTTCGTCGGGCAGCCCGTAGGTAGCGTAGGCTTTTTTCAGTAGTGGAGTGAGGGTGCCGTAGGTGTTGTAGCCGGCAGAGATGGCTAATACGCCACCAAAGTAATCGGCCTGTGTTTCATACTTAAGCCCGTCAGAAAGTTGTTCCAGCTGTTCAGCCGCTTCCAGGCCATCATTCTGATTGATAAAGTTGCGTTTCCAGTCGTGGTTTTCGTAGTAGTGGATAATCTCATGTGAAAGCATAGCCGCCAGCGCATTCAGGGAGTCTTCGCCCAGGCTTGCGCAAATGTCATAGGCTTGTTCCTCCAGCCCAATCTGCCGCTTCCCGGGGTGCATCCAGGCCATGTAGCGGCGCCCGGTATTCATGACGAGCTCGGGAACGGGCATTCTGAAACTGCCCCGGGCCTTCACCAGGTCATCGAAAATGCGCTGCGCTACTTCCAGCTTATAACCCTCCACCGGCTCGGGGGCGAACCGGCGCGAGAAGGGGTTGTCCACAAAGGCGAACAGGCTGTCCTGTGCCCCTAATGCAAAAGGCAGTGCCAGCCATACTATCAGGAGAAGCCGGCTCATTTGATCAGGGTTTGGGCTTCTTCCAGCGTATTCATGCGCAGGAGGAAACTGATGAAAAGTTGACGGTCCACCGCAGAGGGGGTATCCGATTGGAGCTGTGCAGCGTAGGTGTGGTAAGCGGCCTGGAAAAGCCCGGCTTCCTCCAGTTCATAAAGCCGGTAGATGGGCTTTACGGCTTCGGACAGGCTTTGGAAATCGCCGTCAGCTTCAAGCTCAGCATCGAAGGCCTGCAGCGCCTCCTGATCGAAATACACCGGCAAGCGGGCGGTCTTTAGCCAGCTGCTGTCGGATTGCAGGGCGGTTACTTGCCAATAGGCTGGCGCACTGCCCTCGAATCGGAGTTGGCGGAGGTCGATGGCCAACTGCTCAGCGGACAAGGCCGCCTCAAGCACTGGTTCCGCAGCGCCCTCCTGCCGCAGCTCAAAGCGATAGCCATTTGGGTGGGCAACGGAATCCCAACGGAACGTCACTTCCGGGTGGGTCAGCAAACCGGTCAGGTAAAGCGGTGCTTCAATGCCGTAGGACGGACTGCCAAACCCACTAATCCCTGCCCGTGCATTGGTCAGGTAGCGGCGGTGGGATTGCTCTACCTGCTGTGGCGTATCTGTATCTTTAATGGCATTGCTGATAAAGGACCAAAACCGGCTCAAAAAGGTAGAACCATTTTGGCTTCGGATGTCAGCGCCCAACTGTTCAAGGTCGTACATGGCAGGGCCCTTTAGCGTGGTCCGGATGTCTTCAAAAACGATGGTGGCGCTCACGCCCTGCAAGAGCCGTAGCCGGCCCGGCGATTTGACGGTTGTGCCGGCAAATACCCGCCGTTCATTGCCGCCTTCCTGACTGTAGGTCAGGCCATTGCTTGAACTGACGTCCAAAACAATAAAAAGATCGTGCTGAGCAGTAAGGCCTGCCGCACAGCAAGTCAGTAAAATCAGGAATAGCCATTTGTTTTTCATAGTATGCTCAGGCTTTATTAGTCAATTTGATCAGCCTTCAAAGGGTTACCTTTCAGGATACAGAAATCGCGCAGGGATTACGCTTCTGCTTCAGCAGTAGCAGGTGTAGGCCGTAGTGGAAGCGCCTCCGGAATTCGGTCGAGCCAGGGCAGCCGCCTCCGGATGAGGCTTTCGTAAATCATAATGAGGTCATAGGCCAGCAAAAGGGCCAGTATGCCTACCCCAAAATCGAGTTTTATTCGGAAATAATGAAAAAGTAGGGCAATTAGAAAAAACAAAAGAATAAATTCAACCAGTTGCAATGCCCGCGTGATGCCGTGAAATACTTCGTTGAAATCATCATAAATCCAATGGATCAACAACACATTCAGGTAGCCGAAAATGGCGAGCAAAATGACATTGAGCCAGTTGGGGAGCTCGCGGACGAATTGTTCTTCGAGTACCATATTGAGCACATTCGCGTGGATGGCCAGGCCGTACATGTCGGGGATGGCCCGGTTGGTGTAGGATTGGTTGAGTGGGGTGTAGTGTCGGTCCTTTAGTGGATCGCCCTTTCCAGCAGCAGGCAGGTAGCCCAGGAGTACCATTTTGCCATCGACAACAGAGCGGACTTCCTCCAGCGTCAGGCTGTCCAAAAGCCGGTCCTGTTCCTGCCTCGGGAAGGCGTACTGGGGCCCGGTGTAGTGGATGCGCTCTACGGGTTTCTTCCGGGTTAGCAGCTTTGCGGCTTGTTCCGGGGCATAGATTTGCAAAAGCGCGGTCGTGAATGCGGGCAGCGTATCTTGCCCCACCAGCTCCTGCGGGCTGAAATGGCGAATAACCCGCGTCTGATTAGCCGGGAAGTTGACGTAGCCGAGGGTGCTGTGATTGGCAAAAGTGGTGTCAACACCTTTCCACCGCTCAAACCTTGTCCCCTTTGCGTTGACCTGATCAACTTCACAGGCCAGGACGAGGTTGGGGGTCCGCTGAATGACCGCCTGCAGGAAAGAGTCCGCATGAGTGCCGGTTGCGGATTCAAAAAGCACATCCACCCCAATAGCGGCAGCACCAGCAGCGTTCAGCCGGTCAATCAGCAGTGCAATGCGCTCACGGTTCGGTATGCCGATGTCCACAAGCAGCAGGTCCTGCGTACGGAGCGGCTGTTGCCGGGAGGAATCGCTTAGGTAGGCATAGACGATGTCCGTGATCTCGTAGTTTTTGAGCCCGTTGTTGAACGGGTCAATGTAGTGCATGTTCAGCCGTATCAGGTTGAGGAACCAGATGAACAGGAAAATCAACACCGTGATAATGATGCTATGGGGCTGAATAATGCGGTTGAGCATAGGTTTATTTGAATCGGTAATTAGCCCATCGGCTGAGCTTTCCTTTTTGGTCCAGTAAAAGTAGCACTTCCTTGTAAACCATGATTTCGCCGGTAGGCAGTTCAAGTGATGTTTTGGGTTCCCCGTAAAGATCCGTCAGTTCGGAGCGGGGGGTGCCTGCTTTGAAGCCATCGTAGAGTTCGCCGGGATGGCCGGCATCGGTCAGTTGCAGGAACAGGCTGGGGTTGTTAGGCGACTTGACCATGTAAACGGTTGAAGCGGTCAGTCCATCAACCTGTTTGGGGGTCCATATTCGAAAGTCCAGTGCTTCAAACAGTTCAATTTCCTGACGCTCGCGCCGGTACGTCCGGTCGAAGTTGGTCAGGGCAAAGGGTTCCACGCTGTCAATATCATAGGCATCCGGGCCATCGGGCTTGCGACCTGCCGGAATTGGGGTTTGCTTCATTTTGCTGAGGTTGTAAAGGGCCACAGCTGTGGGCGTTTCCAGTTTTTCCAGTTGCTGAATGGCGGCTTCCAGGTCACCTCCCCGGGCGGTCAGCATAGCCATCAATACCTGAGCGTCCGTTTTGGTTTTGGGGAATTGCCCCGGATTGCGCTTTGCTTCCACACTGGCGTAAAAAGCCGCCCGGTCGTTGTCTCCCAGCATGTAGTAGGCACAGGCTTTGTTCAGGTAAGCCGGGGCATAGTCCGGGTCCATGCTGATGGCATTATTGAAGTAGGAAATGGCCTCGCGCAGCAGCTTCGCCCGCCGTTCCTCCTTATCTCCAAACCCATCCTTGCTGCCTGCCCCAAAAGTCATGTCCAGCTCCAGGGGCAGCCGGTATTTTCGTTCGGATTCCGGGAAGTATTCCAGCGCTTCCAATACAGTGACGACTCCCAGGTTATTGTAAATCTCCCGCCCCTGGTAGTCGATCAGGATATGCTTGAAAAATACCCGGGCATCATCATACTGCCCGATTGCGGCAAGCAAATTCCCCACTTCGAAGACCCGGACGAGGTCTTTGAGCTTTTCTTCCGACTTCTGGGCCAGCGCCTTGCGGTCATTTAGGCTGGGATAAGCACCCGTGCTATCGACTTCCGGGAAAGGGTAGGTCTTGTAGATCTTGTCGAGGATGGCCGCCCGGTTGTCAAAAACCGGATAGCCGGCGGAGTACGCCAGAAAGCCTCCAAGATAGTCGGCCTGTGTCTCGTTGTTGATTTTATCATGGTCCACCATGCCTTGCAGTGTCCTTCCGATTTCGAGCTCCTGATAGGCTTTCGCGAAACTTGACCGCCATTGGTGCTTTTCGTAAAAGTGGACCAGTTCGTGGCCGAGCAGGCCGGCAATAGCCGCCTCGCCTTCCTGCTCGCCCAATGACATGCAGATGTCGTAGGCTTTTTCTTCCAGCCCGATCTGGGTGCCGCCGTAGACTAAAAACGCGGCATTATTGGCGGCCTTGGTCATTGTGAAAGCCGGTACCGGAAAGCGCCGGTCGCCTTTAGCTTCCACAAGCCGGTTGTAGATGGCCAGGGCTTTGTCATACTTTGGGCCGACCAGGGCCTCCATGTCCTGCTCCAGCTCAGCGGGCTTGCTGATGTAGCTGAAAGCATTGCGGGGCTGGCTCGAAAGATTTAGTGCAAAGAAAAGGTAAAAAATAAGGATCAGGCTGGGGGCTTTCATGGCGGATTGGGTTTAGGTAGTTTTTGAGGCTTGCCACTATGGCTCGCCCTCACAAAATAGGAAATCTTAATTAATAAGACGGATAAAAAGCACACTGCTGCCTTCATCCGGTACCCGATTGAGGTTCCAATTGCTGGGCTCCATCCAGTCTGATGGCCTGCCGGGGGTGCCGCCTATCCAAACCCACTGCGTATTCAAATAACCGCAGGAAAATAAAGCAAAGATGATGATGATCGTTCCCATGACTCTGTATGTCGTGTTCATTGGCTTGATTTGAATGCCAGCCCTTTGGTTACCCTCGGATAGAAAGTTTTTTGGGTAGGGTAACCTCTTTCCATCTTGGCAAATCAGTATATTTAGGAATTCTATTCCTGCCACGGGGCCCTAATGAGAAGCCTCCAGCCCTTTTCTCCACCTTTAATCTACCTACCGATGAACGCACCTAAGTATTGTATGGCTATGCTGATGCTGCTGAACACAGCCTGGCTTTCGGCCCAGGACCTGCACGTTTTTTACGACGTATTTGAGGATACGATTTACTATCAGATGAACGGGAAAGCCGTAGCGCAGCCTGCCGTCAAAAAAGGGCAGCAGGTCATACTGCATGTGCTCAATTACAATGATTACATCTACGACCTGGAGCTGGAAACCGAAGCAGAGGACTTCAATGTGCCCGCCTCAGGCAGCCCTTTCTTTGGCCCAGGCAATAACGGTGGTGCAGCACTGGCACAGTTCAGAAGCCTGACCGGCGGCATGGGCGGGGCAGGCTTTGGGCTGGACAGCACCCGCATAGCGGACGAGGGAAGTGGGATGGTGGACCAGGCGAATGTGTCGGCCGCCACCAAAGCAATGGCCAGGCGGTTTGCCAGCCACCTGAAGGCGATGGAGGATATTGAAAGCGATATCCGGGAGATTAATGGCTATTTGAATTCAGAGTTGCAGAGCCAGGCTTTTCAGCAGATAGCCCTGGATGAAGTACGGCAGCTCCGGCAACACCCCGGGCTTTCGCCCAAAAAGATCAAAGCCCTCTCTTTGGATTACCTCAAACCCGTTCTGGGGGTACGCCGGGAGGAATCTTTGAACATCGGGGAGGTGGTTCGCCGGGCCGATCAACCCAGCGCCATTGAAAAAACAGTGGAAGACTACGAGCAGGAAGTGGGGCGGCTGCAGATGGAACTGCAAAAACTGGAAGCCTCCCGTAAGGTCCTCTTCGAAGCTTCTGACCTGCCCGATACCGACCGAATTGCCCTGGCTGTAGCCTATGAGTCTGCTGCCCTCCGGGTGGAAACGTATGAGGAAAAAGCCCAGTCGGTTCGGGAGCAGCTCACCGGGCTGGAAAGCCTTCAGCTCAGGGAACTGACCGAGCTGAGTTACCTCTACGAAGAAATGCAGGAGCACCGGTTCGAACAGAAGTTCGTCTTTAGCCCGGATACCGACCTGACGACTTTCCGCATCCGGCTGAATCCGGTAGACTCTGCCCTGCAACAGGGCGTAAGGCCTAAGCAGCTAAACCCCATTAAGTTGAATACCTACGGCGGGCTAAAAGTCAATGCGAGTGTAGGCGTGAGCTTCGTCCGCTTCTTTGACCGCCCGCAGTCGTACAGCGTACGGGACTCTTTCATCGTTGCGGATGACCAGGATGCCTTTTTGCCGATTATTTCCAGCTTTTTCCACTTCTATCCGCAGAGCCGGCGGCAGGTTTCCGTAGGGGGCACTTTTGGGCTCGGCATTGGGGTTGGAGGGGAGAACGCCGGTCTGCAGACCTACTTTTTTGGCCCCAGCCTGATTCTGGGGCAGGGGCAGCGGGTCGTCTTCACCACAGGCCTCACTGGCGGCAAAGTGGAGCGTCTGGCCCAAGGCTACCAACCCGGGGATGTATACGATGCAACGATATTGCCTACCAAGTCGATTTACGAGTTGGGCTTTTTCCTGGGCATCTCCTTCAACATCATGGGGAATTAAACCTTGGTGGGAGTTCTTCCAATACCTGGGCATGAAGCACGGCAACCGCATGTTTTTCCCGGGCGGCATAAAGGAAAGGGCACACCGCTGGAAGCAGGACAGGGAGTTGTTCCGGCGATGGCAGGAAGGGCGCACCGGCATCCCCTTCCTCGACGCCCCATGCGGCAGCTGAACCAAACCGGCTTTATGAGCAACCGCGGACGGGGCAATCACGCCAGCTTTTTGGTGCAGGAGTATGGCATCGACTGGACCTGGGGCGCAGCCTGGTTTGAGGCGCAACTCATCGACTATGATGTGTGCAGCAACTGTCTCAACTGGAACACCCAGGCTACTGAACAGCGTTTTACCAACTCCATCTGGCAGAGCCGTAAATACGACAAGAAAGGCGAATTCGTGCGGCACTGGCTGCCCGAGCTGGAAAAGGTGCCTCCCCCTATTGCTACGCCCCGTTTTTAATGGACGAAGCTGCGCAAAACGAATACAGTGTACGCATCGGAACAGACTACCCCAAACCAGCCCCACTTTCCAGCAAGCTGGAATGGGCCGTGAAGCGGATCCGGTGATTTTACTTCAATAGCTCTGCTGCTCGTGCCAGTATCCGGTCCGTAGTGTCTTCCGCTGAGGAAGGCTGATAGTGGTCCGGTGGCAGCCCGATGCCTTCAAAAAAGCGCCCCTCTGCCGTTTGCATCTGCCAGTGAGAAAACCGGTATACCCAGCCGTTGGGCAGCTCCCGGAAGATAGGGTTGCCTGAGCCGCCGCCCGTGGTGTCGCCTACCGTTTGCACGTGCCCGAAGCATTTCATGGCTAATATGAAGTCCTCCGTGCTACTGAAACAGCTCCGGTTGGTTAGCAATAGCACTGGTTTGGTGTAGGGGTTTTCAACTGGTGCAATATAGTCCTCAATCCAGGGGGTAAAGTCAGTGTGGCCGGGGCCGTTGCGGTAGCGAAATCGCCGGTAGATGGTTTCTGCCGTGGCAAAGTGACTGGCAACCAGCTCGCTGTTGCGGTCGGAGCCGCCTCCATTGCCACGGAGGTCTATAACCAGGCCCTGGGAGTCGGAAAAGTAATCCAGGGCCTCCCTGATCGGGGCGTACTCACCGGTTGCACCGCTGAAGTTTTTGATCCAAATATAGCCCAGCTCCGGCTGCTGTTGTAGATAGCCACCGTATAGTACTTTGCTGAAATCAATAGCCTCTGTCAGGAAGATGCGCTCCGGGTCAGGTGCGCCTGAGGGGCCACGTTCCCAAAAGGAGTAGCCACAGGTGCCTGCCGGAGTGTAAAGATTGACATGACCGTCTTCCAGGTTCTGAATGATCGAGCAAAGCAGGGCGCGTAGGGCTTCTTCATTTGCCTGTGCGGCCTGGGGGGCGTATTGATGATGAACGGCATCCCAGTCAGTTCCTTTATAATCAAAGTAGGCATAATTCTGGTCCATTTCTGCCCAGAATGATTCAAAAACCTCTGTGCTACTGTTCTTAATATCTGGCTTAAGGCAGCCTGCCCCAACACTTATCAAAAGGAGTAGGAGGAAAGTTTTTTTGCTCATGGTACCGGCCATTTGAGGTGAACACCGATTAACAAACGGTGCTGTAAAGACCGCTGTAGTTGGGTAATGTGTATTGAAGTGTACTGAGCCTGATAAGAGAGGGAAAGGCTGGTTCTATCGCTTACCGCCCAGGAGGTGCCAGCTTCAGCATGCAAGAATGCAAAGCGGGCGGGGCCGTGCAGGTTTTGGTTGTCCCAAATCCAATCCGTGGAAAAGTATCTTGGGCTGTACCGTTTGGTGATGGCATAGTGCCATAAGGGCGCCCCCAGTAATATCCGGCAGTCAAAGTCTCCCTGCAGCTTCCAGTGCGCCCCCAGCGCGGGCCCAAATCCCAGAGCGCCTTCGAACTGATCTTCCGTGATGCCACCGATGTAGTGGTGTTTGCGGTAGCTGACCGTCAGGTGCCCCATCATGCCAGCTAGTGCTTTCAGGGAACCGGACCGGGCTATTGCCCAAAGCTCAAAGTGGTTCATCTGCCCATAGTTCTGGCGGGTTGTATTGGACGATCCCGTGAATGTGCCGCTATTGCTGCTGCTCAGCGTTGAGGCCGTATAGAATAGCTGAAACCGCTGGTAATGGCCGGGTTTTTCCCGGGCGTAGCTCAGCCCGCCGGCTATGCTATAACCGGATAGGGGCATGGGGGTGAGCTGAGGGTCCTTCCACTGTGTATGAGTAACTACCAGATGTGCACCCCATACCTGTGCGAACAGGTACAAGGGCCAAAACCAACCGGTCAAAAAGCATAGGGCCCGCATTTTTAGCCCTCAAATTAAGCGCAATGATTTTGGCTGTCAATGACAAATCTAACCTACTTTGTACCGTAAAGCCGCTCCGCCAGTGTTGGATCAATGACAAAAGGATTGGGCTTGCCATCCTGATAGCGGGCGATGGCCTGAGTGCGGGCGGTTTCCCGCTCATCTGCCGGGTCGAGCTGATGCCAGAGCAATAGCGTTTCGCGTTGTATCTGGAAGAATAGCGGGTCCGCTTCCAGGGCCTCCTGCCGGTAGATGGTGTAAAAATAAAACACAGCTCTGGCAATGTCGCCTTTCCGGTCCTCCCGGGGTTCAAATTGCTCGCCGGTTGATTCGCTGTAATCGTCAATCCGGTTGACAGGAGTAGTGCTCTGATCTGTATCCTTATGGTACCAATGCCCGGTAAGCTCATCTGGTATTTCTGCAAAAGGGGCATTGCCTCGGGCAGCATTTACCGCCAGCCGGGTGGGGAAGAGGTGGTGCAGGTCTGATTTGGCATTCCCGGATTTGGCGCCCTTGCTGCGCGGGTACACATGCTCGCAGTTGATGCCATTCGCACTACCCTCCTGATAAAGTGCCTGAGAGGGGTCTTCTCCCGGCGGCAGGTAAAGGCAGTGGCCGGAATAGATGCCGCAGACGGTATCGCGGTAGTTGTCAATTTTGCCATACATCAGGTCCCGGGCAGGGCCGTAGCCCAGTACCTGCGCAGGGGTGTATTGTTTTTGCACGGCTTGCAGCAGTTCACTGCCCTCCAGGTTGGAAAACAGGGGTGCTGTGGGCTGAGCGCCCAGCCTTGTGGCGAATGAAATAATGGTAAGCAGTGGAAGTAAAAAGCGCATGCAGTTGGTTTTTGTGCGAAGATAAAAAAAGCGCAGCCCCGAATAAAGCTCCGGGGCTGCCCAAAAAACCAACTTCAAAAGGGGGGTTAAACGTGAATCTTATGGAATGGTAACACAGGCCTAAACCCTTAACCCCGGCGGTCTTCGGTCCTGTGAGTGTCTGTTTGGGAATATGACGGATTGCTCCGGATGCGGACTATCAATAATCAGGGATAACCATACTGACTTACCCAAAAATCTATACGATTCATCTGAGTGATAGCTTTGGCTAGGAAATACCAAAGGTATCGTCAGTTAACAGGGGGTATGTAGTAGTGCTGCTATAAGTTGTTGTGGAGATACAGCTAAAATTTGGCTGTTTCCTATTTTAAGGTGCTATTTCAGTAGGTAAAGGTAGGTATTTTTGAGGGAATAGTCAAATGATTCATTTTTTTAGCTGCGGCAATTCTTCGGCTGCGGCATCAAGTTGATCGTAGAAGCCCTCGCCGTATTTTCGAATGAGCGCTTCTTTGAGGAACTGGTAAACAGGCATTTGGTGCTTTTTGCCCAGTGTGCAGGCGGCCGAACAGATGTCCCAGCGGTCGTAGTTCAGGGCTTCCATGCCTGTGGCCTCGTGGCGCACCACTCTTATAGGGTAAAGGTGGCAGGAGATAGGCTTTTTGAAGTCAGTGGCTCCGGCTTTGTGTGCCCGTTCAATACCGCACTGTGCCACACCCTGCTCGTCGTAGGTCATATATGCACAAGGGCCATTGTCGATCAGCGGCGTGCCAAATTCCTGAGCATCGCCCTCGTAGTAGGTATACGGCCCTTCAGATTCAATAACCGCTCGTCCGGCAGGGCTGAGGAAGGGGCGGACGTCATCGTAAATACGCTCCAGGGTCCGAAGCTCTTCCTGTTCGAGGGGCGCACCGTAGTCGCCTTCCCAGCAGCAGGCGCCTTTGCAGGCATCCAGGTTGCAAATGAACTGCTCACTGACCACATCATCACTTATCAAAATATCTCCGATCATCAACATGTGCTGTACCTGTTTAGGCTTGCTTATTTAGTAAAAAGCAAAAATAGGCAACATCAGGAACTTACCTGTCATCAGACCGTAGATTCTGCGCTACAAACCTTAGGCATCCTTTTCCTTTAGGTAGCGGATGCAGGCCTGGTCTTCCTCCTCCGTGCTGGGTGCATTGCCAAACCAGGCGTTCAGCATCTCCTTCAGCATTTCCTCAGAGGTGTAGCGCAGGCTCATCGCCAGGATATTGGCATCATTCCACTGCCGGGCGCCAGCGGCAGTGGGCGCATCCCAGCACAGCGCAGCCCGGGCACCTTTTACTTTGTTGGCAGCCATGCTTACACCGGTGCCCGTCCAGCAAAATACAATGCCCTGATCCGCATGCCCCCTCACTACGGCTTCCGCTACTTCCATGCCGACTTTAGGCCAGGGAGCTTCGGCAGTGAGCAGCGCACCGAAGGGCAGCACTTCGTGCCCGCGCTTTTGAAGTTCTTCAACGGCTACTTTAAGAACGCCGGCGTCCATATCACTTCCTATGGCGATGGTCATGTTCCTTTTTTCCGGAAATATAAGGAAAAGGTCTGGGCTGCAAGAATGCGCCGGATTCAGAAAATAATACGGACCTATTGATATTCAGTCAAATAAAAAGTAAATTTAAGGCACAAAACCCAAAATGTGCGTTTGTGCACGATTTGAACAACACCTAAAAACCCACCCATGCCCAAAAACCATGGCCCGAAATGGGCCCGCCTATGCCTAAAGGTATAGCACTCAGAAGTACAGTCGAATGACGTAACCACCCCTTTTCACGACTTCTGACCTTCATTGCTATGCCAACCGATACCAACACCCCGCCTTCCACTTTGCAGCAGCTTGCTCAGGAACTGGGCAAGGTTTATGATCCCACCAATTATCAGGGCGTACTGCAACGCATGTTCCCCGGAGGACCGATCGCGGAAATCCAGGGGCAGCTTCCTGCTTTGCCCGCTAACTTCACAGGCCTGGAACTGCCCGCTCAGCTTCAGGCATTACGTAAGTGGGTAGAGGACGCCCGAAATATGGACCCGGGTAGCCTGATCGATGATGTGGCGGTTTTCGCGCGGCGGTTCAACGATTACCTGCTGGCCGATTACCTGCGGGAGCATTGGTCCGGCTTTTATCAATTGGCCAGTTTGCTGGGCTGGATCCGGTTTGAGTTGGACGAAACGCAACGTTTTTTCGAAGATGCGCCGGTGTATGGTGAGGCCCCCATCGACTGGGAAAGCCTGCCAAAGTTCTTTACCGATCCTGCTGCTGTTTTTGCAGAGGCAGGGCACGGCTGGGGCACGGCAGCATTCGAAGAACAGTACCCATTTCTTTTCTATCATCTGGGCGAGTGGCTGAATGCGCAGCGCCCCAAAGGCTTCCCTCCGGAGGATGCGGAGCTAAGAGATGATGGCGAAAAGCTGTACGTTCCGCTATGGGCAGCTGGCACAGGAGGGGTTGCTACTAATTTTGGCTTTGAACTATCTCTCCTGGGGCAGCAGGGCATCAAGGCTACGCCACAGGGAGAGGCTACTGTAGAACAGGCGGTCACGCTTACGCAAACGGCCTCCCTTTTACTGGAGCTCCTCCTTCAGGCTACGGTCGCGCTGGAAGGCGGTTTTCACCTGGAAGTGACGCCCGATGGCGCCGCACTGAAACAAACCGATACGAACCTATCGGGTGAAATCCTGGCAGGGATCCAAGCCTCCCGGCCTTCGGGGCGGCTGACGCTGCTGGGCACGGCTGAAGGAAACCGGCTGGACTTACAGGCATTTTCTGCCAAAACAGGGCTGCGCATTGCCACCGGAAATACGCAGGAGCTGCTCATAGAGCTGAGCCTGGAAGATGGCCGGATCCTTATCCTCAATGCGGGCAGTGACGGTTTTCTCAACAATCTCCTGCCCAAAGATGGCATCGCCGCGCTATTCGATCTGACGATCGGCTGGTCCAGTCAGCAGGGTATCTACTTCCGGGGCAGCGCCGGGCTGGAAGTGAAAATTCCTGCCCATATCGAACTGGGTGCTTTGGAAATACAGGGCATCAGCCTGGGGCTGAAACCTAAACTGGAAGCTGGCAGCCCGCCGGCTTTTGAAATCCCGCTGGGCACAGATGTGCAATTGCTCCTTGGCCCGTTTACAGCGGTAGTGCAGGAAATGGGCATCAAGGCCCTGATCAACTACCTGCCCTCAGGCGGCAACCTCGGCGTGCTGGATTTCGGGATGGATTTCAAACCGCCCAAAGGTATCGGGCTGTCGCTGGAGACCCCCACTATACAAGGCGGCGGCTACCTCTTTTTGGATTTTGAAAAGGGGGAATATGCCGGTGTGGCCGAACTGACCATCAAGCAAATGGTAGCGGTCAAAGCCATTGGCATTATCCAAACCAAAAAACCGGACGGCAGCCCGGGCTTTTCCTTCCTGCTGCTGATCACCGCCGAATTCAAGCCGATCCAACTGGGCTTTGGCTTTACGCTGAATGGCGTTGGGGGCCTCATTGCCATCAACCGGGGCATGAACCTGGATGCGTTGGCTGCCGGTGTGCGGACCAACGCTATTGACGCGGTCATGTTCCCGGATGACCCCATTGCGGAAGCTCCACGCATCATTGCCGACCTGAACCAGTTTTTCCCGGTAGCGGAAGGGCTCTACACCTTCGGGCTGATGGGCATCATCGGCTGGGGCACACCTACGCTTATCGCGGTGGAGCTGGGGTTGATCATACAAGTGCCTGACCCCGTTCAGCTGGCGATTATCGGTGTGGTGCGGGTACAATTGCCAGACAAGCGGGCGCCGATTATCAACCTGCAGGCTAATTTCATCGGGGGCGTGGATTTTGAAAAAGGGGAGATGTTTTTCTTCGCGGCCCTCTTCGAGTCCAACCTGGCACAATACCGTATTTCCGGGGAAATGTACTTTGCCCTCAACTGGGGCAGTGCGCCGAACTTCCTGTTTACCGTAGGCGGTTTCCACCCGGCATTCAAGCCACCGCCCCTGCGGGCCATCAGCGGCAACCTGAAGCGGATCACCATCAACCTGCTGCCTACCGACAATCCCCGGCTGACCATTCAGGCCTACTTCGCGGTGACTTCCAATACGGTGCAGTTTGGGGCAAGCGTCGACTTTTATTTCAAAGTGAGCAAGTTCAAGGTGGTCGGCTACCTGTACCTGGACGCGCTATTCCGTTTCAGCCCCTTCTACTTTATTGTGGAAGTCGGAGCAGGCCTTTCTGTCATGTTGGGCAGCCGGGAACTGTTGGGCATCCACCTGCGGGGCTCATTGTCGGGCCCGACGCCCTGGCATATCAAAGGGACCGCCAGTTTCAAAATCTTATTCATAAAGATCAAGGTGCGGGTCAACAAGCGATTTGGAAAGCAGCAAAAGGAAATTCTGCCGCCCCGCCCGGCACTGCCGCTGCTTTTGGAAGCCCTGCGCGACACCCGCAATTGGGAAGCCACTCTGCCCAAGGCCAAATCCCTGCAGGTAACTTTGCGCGAGCTGCCCGAAGAAGAGCTTATCGTGCACCCTGCCGGCCAGCTGGCCATCCGTCAGGACCGCCTGCCACTGGGGATGCGCTTTGACAAAATTGGCAACGAACAACCCAATGACTATACTGCTTTCCAGTTCTCCATAGAACAGTACAGCGCCGCCTCCTCCATCAAGGACTTTTTCGCCCCAGCGGAATTCATAAAACTGTCTGACAGCCAGCGGTTGAGCCGCAATGCTTTTGAGCGCATGCAGTCCGGCAGGAAGGTAGAAGGGAATCTCGACCTGTTCACTGCTCAGCAACCCGATGCTGCCGTACAGCGCAGTTACCGGTTTGAACAAATGATTATTGATGGGCCGGACTTCTTCGTGCGCCCGGCAGACCGGACAAGAGAAGGCATGGAGCAGTCGGACTATGACACCTTTGTGAAAGGCAATGCGGTGGGGCGTTCTGTGCAGGGGCGGCAGCAGGAACTGAAGCGGAGAGAGAACAAGGAAGCGGTACAAACCCTTGCGCTTACCTACAGTCTTGTGGACCAAAGCAACCTTCAGCCCATCAAGTTGAATGGCTTAGCCCTGAAGTACGAATCTGAGGCGGAGGCCCTGCAGGCCCTCCGGACCCTCCAATCCCGTAAACCCCAGCTGGGCCGCCGCCTGCGCGTAGCCCCGGCCACTGAAACCGAAACAGTATGAGCATAGCGGAATACACCTTTTTGCCCTGGGCCCGGCAGGGCATCAGCAGGGATATCAACGAACAGGATTCGCTCGGCGGAGCTGCCGGGCAAACCGGGCGGCCGACCATTGATGTGAGCCTGGCTTTGCAGGGCATACCCGTTGGGGGTTGGTCCATGCAGCCCATCACGGAGGCAACGGAAGACCCTGCCCGACCCGGCAAACCTGTGTACAAGAAAGTGCAGCTGGTAGGTCCCGGAGATGTCACCGGCATCAAAGGAGAGGCGGTGGTCCGTACCGAGCCCCGGCCCAATGTGGGCAATTTTGAGCCCAATTACTTCCCGTACATTGAATTTTATGAAGAGGACTTTCCCTGGCGCTACACCCCGGCCCGGAGTGCAGATGGCAAACTGCGCCCGTGGTTGGTGCTTGTTGTGCTGGAAGAGGCCGAGTTTGAACGCCGGTTCCTGCCCGGTGCCCCCCTTTCAGCAATCACGAATGGCAGGTTGCCGGTCGCTTTCCCGCCAGCCAATGAAACCTGGGCATGGGCGCACGTGCAGGCTAACCGGCCTCTGTCCGCCGGGAACGAAACCGCCGCCCTGCGGCAATTGGTGGAGGAGGATCCTAACCTGGCTTCCTCCCGTCTCATCTGCCCGCGCCGGCTCAAGCCCAACACCCGCTACACTGCTTTTCTCCTCCCCGCTTTTGAGCAGGGCCGGTTGTCAGGCCTGGGCGCTCCGCCCGATCGCATCCTGAGTGAAGACATACAACAACCCTCCTGGGGGGCGCATCAGGATGACGAATACCAACAACTTTGGCCAGTTTATTACGAGTGGGAGTTCCAAACCAGTGATCAGGCTGATTTCGAATACCTGGTACGCCGTATTGAAGCCCGGGTGTTGGAAGACCCTGTGGGCCGCCGGCCAATGGATATGCAGGACGCCGGGTACAACCTGAGCTATACCGGAACTGAAGATGGCGTGTTGTTCGTAGAGGGCGCCCTGCAGATCATTGATGCAGATGAAAACCGCCTTGATTTCCTTGCTCAGGATGAAGCGCAGGACTTTGTGGGTAAGCTTGGGCAAATTCTCAATCTGAACGCCCCTGGCAGTACCGGCCCTCCGGTGGATACCGAACTCGATATTGACGGGCAATCGGATGACCCCTACGTCCTCCCACCCCTCTACGGGCAGTGGCATGCCGGAAAGACGCGCGTGGAAGAAGGCAGCGATAAGCCCTGGTTCCATTCGCTCAACCTCGATCCGCGCAACCGGGTGGCTGCAGGTTTCGGAACTTTGGTGGTCCGCAAAAATCAGGATGCATACATGGACCGTGCCTGGCAACAGGCTGCGGAAATCCTGGAAGCCCAGCGCCGCATCCGGCTGGCCCGCTTTTCGGCCGAAACAGCCCGGCAGTTGCAGCGCTCCTACTTTAATGATATGGACGAGGCTGTGTACTCCGCTTTTTCATCTGCCATGCATACCCGGTCGTTCTTTCCCGAAAGTGATGCCGGGGACAAGGCTGTGGCGCAGGTGGTCCGTAAACGGGTGCTCCAAACCAGAGATCTGTCTTTGCTGCTCACCACGGAGCGCAGCGAACGGGAACAAAAAATGAATGAGAAGAATAGCGCAGAAACAGAACTGCAGGGCATCCTGCAAGCCATTACAGAGAAAGAAGCGGACATCACAGCGAAGGAAGCACAAATCGACGGCCTCACTGAAGAAATCGATGCTTTAGACGAAGATATTGCCACCCTTACGGGCGAAATCGCTGCACTGAATAGCCAAATCAGCGCGAAGACTACGTCCATTGATGCGGTGAATAGCGAAATCTCAACCCTGAATAGTGAAATCACTGCTCTTGAACAGGACCTGGCCAATGCCAGTAACAGCAGTGAGGCCGCAGCTATTACGGCTCAGTTGAATACCGTTACAACACAGCGCAATCAACGGGTGGCACAGCGCGATGGGCTCATAGCTGAACGGGATGCCCTGGTCACGCAACGCGATGGGCTGGAAGCGGACAAGAGTCAAAAAGAAACAACCCGCAATAACAAAGTAAATGCCCGGGCCACCGCCCAGAACGAGTTAAACATTCTGAACAATCAGTTGGCAGGGCTGCAAAATGATGAGGAAGCTAAACGGGATGAGATTCAAACGCTTAAAAACGAAATCGCTGCCCTTGAGCAGGAAATTCTGCGGCTGTCCCGCTTGCATTTGCCCACCTCCACTTTGCGGCAGGATTATCGCAAGGTAGCCCGGATAAATGGGCCTCTGCTCCGGCGGGCCAGTATTGGAGAGGTCGCTCAGGACCCGGTGGTGGAAATTTCTCTTCAGGTCAACGAGGCCTCCACGGACGCCTCCCTATCTAATATGCAGGTGACCACAGACTGGGAAGACTTTCAGTGGGGAGCAGATACCTTCCGCAAAATTGAGTCCGTGACCGTGGAAACCTTCGCAGTGACCACGCCCGGGCTGGTCCGCTCACAAATCCAAAAATTCATGGAGGCTTATCATGGGCTGAATCAGCGCCTGCGGCAAGTGGTACAAGTACCTCCGGAAACGGTAGTGCCTGGTGCCGATACCCGGACACGCCCCTTGCTGGCTTATCCGGAATTCAGGGAGGCCACCTATGACGCACTGGCAAAAATCTCCTCCGAGCTTATGTTGCCCAATGTACAGCGCATTCCCATGGACACTTTCTCCCTGCTTGAGGTCAATCAGCGCTTCATTGAAGCTTACCTGGTAGGGCTCAACCACGAAATGGCACGGGAACTGATGTGGCGGGAGTTCCCTACAGATCAGCGCGGCAGCTATTTCCGAAGCTTTTGGGACGATACCGATAACCTGGACACTACTTTTCCGCCTCCCGATATCGAATTGCTGACCAAAATGGACCAACCGCTTGGGCAAAACCTCCCGGCAGACCGCCCCATTCCGCCACCTGATCCGGACAACCCCAATGTGGTATTTGTCATTCGCAGCGAGTTGCTGAAGAAGTTCCCCAACGCCTTAGTTTACATGCAAAAAGCTGCCAATGTAAAGGCACCGAGAGGCTTAACCACCGGCACAACGGCTGACCAACGCAAAATGCCCGTTTTTCAAGCCAAAATCGACCCGGAAATCTCCTTCTTTGGCTTTGCCATTTCTGCCGAAGAGGCACGGGGCAGCGAAGCCGATCCCGGTTGGTTCTTCGTAGTGCAGGAACGTCCCGGTGAGCCCCGCTTCGGGCTTGATATCACGGCTGAGGATGCAGGCAGTAGTTTCGATTCAATCAATGAGTGGAATGACCTGGCCTGGCCTCATGTTGGGGTAGCGCCCCATGGTTTTTTGCGTTTAAATGGCCTCAGCAGGGAACCGTTGCCACCGGAATCAGGAGCGCCCCACACCTATACCTGGGGCAAAAACAGCGCCCATATGGCGGGCATATTGCTACAACTTCCATTTCGGGCAGCCGTGCATGCTACCGATATGATCAAACTCCCAACCGATGCCTGAAATTAATGTAGACCAGCTGAATACCGCCCTGTCGGCCCTGAATGGCGCTATCCCAATCGCTTTGTTCCCGGTCAAGGTACAAACCCGGTTTGCGACCCAACCTATGGTGGATGCTTTGGGCAATGGGCCCGTCCCCGCACCTGATCCTGACGATGCCCTGGTAGAACTTTGGGTTCGGATTTACCCTGACGATATCTTCGTCCACACCCATGAAGACCGCCTTACGGAAGACGAATTAGCGGCAGCCAGGGATTATTGGGCGGCACTTTGGGCCGCAACAGGGCAGGCTGGCCGGCAGGATCAGCAAGCCGGCGCCTGGCGCTCTTTGTCGGAGGACTACGGGCCGGTACGTGCCCGTTACATTTTGCAGGAAACCCGCCCGGTTGGGGGATTGGATGCGGAGGGGTTCCCACAGTCTGCGCCCCAGCTGCCGGATTTGGAAACCACGGAGGAGAGCTGGTCCAGTGCGCCACGCACGTATCTCCTGCCCGACCGATTTGTGGTAAGCCTGGAAAAAGCCGGCGCCCGCCGTCACTACGAAGGGGCGCTGATCGATAAATCCGAAGATGGGGCGCTGCGGCTGGGGCTCGATCCCGGCAGCCCCGATGAATTCGAAGACACACCGGAAGGCCGGCAGGTGCCCGAAGACTTGAAGTGGATGACGGACTTTCCAAAAGCAGTGGAAGTCGGCATGGCGCTGCGTATTCCGCTCGAAAGCTGGGAGTCGGAAGACCAGATTGATCGCCTGACGGTTCTGGGCTGGAAGGGCGGAGCAGCACCCGCATCGGGTACAGCTGTACTCAGCCGCCTGCTGGAAAACCACCGGTATAAAGTAGGGGGCATGGACCTGGCAGGTGTGGGAACGCCTACGAACAACACTCGGGAGTCAGATGCCACCCTCACACCGGAAGACCGGGATGCGGAAGTCCCCGGTCCGGAAGGCCGTACCGGAAGCGATGCTGAGCAGTTAGCCCTGGCATTAGGCTTGCCTGCGGATGCCTTTTCAGGCCTTGGCAACAGTGGCCTGAGCAGTATTGCGGACGCCCGGAAAGTGCATGAGCTGCTCTTTGATGTGACCCTTGGGCAGGCTTTGGCATTCTGGCAGCCGAGCCTGAGCGCTGCCACCCGCAGTCAGCTTAAGCAACATTTTGTGAATTGGGTGAGCGGGCGCGGGCATCTGCCTGCATTGCAAATTGATGATCAGCCCTATGGCATTCTGCCTGCGCTCTCATGGTCTGCCCTGAACAGCAAGCATGCCCATCCCGAAGGCAGCCTGTTGCGGCAGCTTTGGGACCGTATCCTCTGGCCCCTGCACCGTTGGTACAGCAACCAACTGGACAAGGTGGCACACATAGAAAGAGGCGTCACCCCACGGCAGGCGCAGTTGCAGCTTTTGTCGGTCCTCCAGTTGCACCCCACAGGCGTAGCTTACCGGCAACGCTTTGCCCTGCGCCCGGAGGTCGCCGGCGATGAAGCGCTGCGCAACCTGTTTCTCATCCCCGAAGGCGATGCCAGAGCCGAGCGGGAAGGGGACAGCATCTCAGCTCAGCTTACTGCCAATGGCCTGCCCGGTGTGGACAATGCCGAAAAGTTGCTTTTTGAAACCCAGGCCCGGCCATTGCTATGGGAGCCCGGTGATGATGGCCGATTGATTGAAGCCACGGATGAAGATCCGCTGATGGGTATGGAGGGCGGCGTGATCCCCCCATTGCCCGATTCAGACCAAAATTACCTGCAATGGCTGGCGGAGCATGGGCCGGATACGGTGCCTCCCGGCTCAGCGCCCCCAAGGGCTATTTTGTACCATTTACTAAAACGGCGGTTGGAGCTACCAGCTGCTTCCCAGCCTGATGCGGCTTCCCCTCAGGCCCTGCTGAATGAAATCAAGGACTGGCCTGCGCCCTACCTGAGGCGTATGGTACAGGAGCACCTCGACTGCTGCACCTATCGCCTCGATGCCTGGCTGAGTAGTTATGCTGCCTTCCGGCTTCGGGAATTACGGGAGGAAAACGCTGAAGGCATTTACATCGGAGCCTGGGGCTACCTGGAGCACCTCAAGCCGGAACAACGGCCCGAAGAACCGGAGTACATCCCCGCACCTTCCCTGCGCCATGCCACTACAGCAGCTGTCTTGCGCAGTGGGTATCAAAACAACCGCTCAAGTGGTACAGGAGATAATCTTTTTGCCGTGGGGCTGAGCTCCGGGCGGATGAAAAACGCCCTCTTCCTGCTGGAAGGCGTCCGCAACGGGCAGGACTTATCCGCTTTGCTGGGCTACCGGCTGGAGCGTGCCATGCAGGAGTTCCGCAGTGGCGGAGTGCCCACGCTTGCCCCTTTCATACAGGACCTGCGCGAAAAGTACCGCTTTGAAGTGATTCCGGTCGTTGGCGAAAATCAAGGCAGTGCACCGGATACAGAAGAAGACTTTTCCCAGCGCGTGATCGATGCTGTAGCTCTTGTGGAAGATGAAACAGAAGGTTGGCGATCAGTGGTTGCCGCAACTGCAGAAGGCGACCTGGAGCCCATTATAGCCGGCCTGGCAGCACAACTGGACAGCGTAAAGGACCTGCTGGCGGCAGAAGGGGTCTACCAAATGGTGGACGGGCAAGTAGACCGGGCCAAAGCTGCCCTCGATGCCATGACGGATGGGGAGCAGCTCACCCGCCCGGAAATCGTGGACCAGCCCAGGAGCAGCCTGCCCCTGACTTTCCGCATGGGCGTCTTGCTGCAAGACCGCCCCTTGCCGGTAACCGGTGGCGCACCCCTCTCGCCCCGGGCGGTCGTTAGCCCCAAAATTAACCGATGGCTCTTCGATCAGCTGCCCGATCTCAGCTTTATCAAGGTGAGGGTGCGCTGGCAGAGCGGAGTAGAGGAGGACGGGAGCCCGGTATTTGAGGCACTGACCATGCCCCTGCGGCATTTGCAAATCGAACCCATAGACCTGGTGTACATGATGCACCTGCAGCGCGAAAACCCGGACACCAGCGAGCTCCGGTACCGTATTGAGCGGGTGGTGCGGCAACAGCATGATCTGCCCCTGACGACCCGCATCCAAATCCTGGAACAAGACCGGACTGGGTTTGATCCGTCAGATTATACCCTGTTTGCGGTAGAGCCGCTGGCAGCTGGGCTGGGCAAACTGTTGATGGAGGCCCGCAGCCTTCGCCCTGAGGATTTTCTTAGGACCAATGATGAGTCAGTGGAAGCCGCTGCGCAGTTGTGGGAACCGG
Organism: bacterium; assembly: GCA_024742755.1. Classification (GTDB taxonomy): domain Bacteria; phylum Bacteroidota; class Bacteroidia; order Chitinophagales; family Saprospiraceae; genus Phaeodactylibacter. Next base: position 42,702 of record JANSXW010000025.1, read on the forward strand.
CGTTCCTGCGCCGGCAATTGCGGAATGTGGCACTGGAGTGGGAAGGTATGGATACGACGCTGGGCAATGCCCTGAATACAGCACAGGCGCTGGCAGACAGCCTCTCCGGCAACGACACGCATCCGCAATTGGCGCAACGCCTGCGCTCCATCCGGGAGGATACGTTTTTCTTTGCAGGGCTGGGGTGGGTGAAAGCGGTCCCGCCGGCGATTGACCGCCTGGACAAGCTCACGCTGGAACAGGAAATCCGGCGTTGCCGCAATATCCTTGAAGATGCCCGAAGCCGAATGGCACAGGCAAGGGAGACCTGGCAGGAAGGAAGTTCGCAGCTCCTCTCCACGCTGCTCCAACAGCCGCCGGCCGGGCAGGATGCCGCAGGCGAAGTGGCTTTGCTGGAAACGATCATCGAGTTGCTCTTCGGCCGTTTCTACCGCATTTGCCCTGATTTCAGGCTGCCCGCAAGTACGCAGCTGCAACAGTCAATGGCCGACCCTGAGCTTAAGGCTTCTGCGGATGACTTTGCCATTGAGCGCTGGTTGCAGACCCAGGCGCCGCTGCGCCCCAGGATGGACTTGTACTACCGTTGCAATATGCTGACCGACCTCTTCGGCGGGACCAAGGAAGGCAATGGGATGTCACTGTTGCAATTGCCGCTCCGTGAAGGCAAGCCGGGCCCGTGGGTAGGCCGGGAATTCGGCAGTTTTGTGCCCCACGGGGACACCATGGCCATGACGCTTGAGCTTCAACGGGACTTTTCTTTTGGCAACGATACCTTTTCCGGGTTGCTGATTGACGACTGGCAGGAGCTGATACCCGATCCGGAGGTGAACGCAGGCATTGCCCTGCAATACGATCAGCCTGATACCGAGCCGCCCAATGCTGTACTGCTGGCGATGACACCCCGGCAAGGTGCCGCATGGGATTGGCCCGTTTTGCACGATACCATTCTCGATAACCTGCACCTGGCCAAGCTCCGTGCTGTGGACCCGGACCTCCTCAAGAACAGTTTCCCTGACCAGTTTTTACCGCTGGTTTTAGGAGAAGTGACCATCACGGAAGAAGCGGGCGAACGGGCCTACGGTGGCTTGCTGTTTGGTGCGCCTCCGGGAGAACAGCACATCGTGGAAGCACCGCCCACGGATATTAGTGATGACGATTTAGCAGGCCTCGACCTGGGCAACACCATTGGATAAAAAACGAATTATGGCAGACTCAATACTTTGGAACCGGCTGGAAATCCGCGCACGCAGCGAGCGGTTTGAAGAGAGCCTGAGCAATCAGCTCTATGACCCCTATTGGATCCTCTGCCGGCAATGGCAGACTGGCGAGTTCGAAGGAACAGACAATGGCTCTCCGGCGGAGGTCCGCGTGAAATGGCAGCAGTACCCTTTCCGGCAGCTGTCGGTTGATGGCAACCGGCCTGTGGATTTTACCAATCGTCAGCCTATGGAGACGGAAGTGGAGCGCGTGGCAGTAGAGCCGGGCATCCCGCTGCGCATTGAAATGGGGCGGCAACTGGAGCGTATGCTGCGCCGGGCACTGGGTGGCGCCTCAGGAGGGGTGATCCAAAGTTTGAAAGGGCAATCCGTGCTTCGGTTTGAACTTCCCGCTGCTGCGGCTACAGAAGACCGTATGCAAAATGCCCATGAGCTTAGCAACCGGAGCCTGCAAACCTGGGTGCACGCCGCGGTGCAGACCGGCGCCCTCGATGGAGGCGCTTTGTACAAAAAACTGCGCAGCGGGCAATCCCTTTCAGATTTCCTGCCTGCTCCCAATCCTCAGGCGGATGCAGTGGGCGGGCAATGGAAAGATTGGTTTGAACAGCAATACAATCAGCCGGTCGATGAAACAAAAGATGCCTGGCGGCCCGAACGTATGGAGTATCGTTTTCAGGCCCACCTCAAGGGCAAAAACGGCGCGCCCATGCAGTTGGGCGCTGAGGAGTACTACGAAGGCCGCCTCGACTGGTACAGTTTTGAGGTGTCGGCATCCGAACGGGGCAGCCGTGACGAAGTGCAGGAGCCTCAGGTCCGGCATTTGATCCCCACAGAAGTGGATTACCCTGGTATGCCGGCTGCCCGGTGGTGGGAAATGGAAGATGGCAAGGTCAATCTCCTGGCCATGGAAGCCAGCGCCACGCAATCCGGCCGGTTGGCGCTCATGGAGTTTGGGTTGATGTACAGCAATGACTGGTTCCTGCTGCCTTTGCGAGTACCTGCAGGCGGTTTGTTGGATGTGGAAGGGGTGGACATTCGCGATGTTTTTGGGCAGTGGTCCCGTGCAGAACACTACCGGGAAGCTTCTGTCAGTACCCACTGGAACTTCTTTGGGCTCACCGGAATTGCCGATCCGCAAAGTGCTTACGATAAGTATTTGTTGCTGCCGCCCGGTGTGGTCGACCTAAAGGAAAGCCCGGCACAGGAAGAAGTCTACCTGGCCCGGGATGAGATGGCGAATATGGTTTGGGGCATTGAGTATTACTTGTCCGATGGCATTGATGGCCGGCGGGAAGGCAATGCTGCCGCCCTACAGACCGCTACCTACCTGCGCGCTCTTTCGGAGGAAGTCACCGGAGGAGCCCCGCCCGCCCCACCGCTTGAGAATGAAGCCCTGGTCCGTTACCGGCTGGCTACGGATGTGCCGGAGCATTGGATCCCTTTTAAAGCAGCTCCCGTACCCAATGGTGGCGGTGCCATCCGGCTGCAGCGGGCAGCGATGCCCCGGGTGTACCCCGGGCTGCCCATTGAGCGGATCCGTCCCCGGACAAGCTTGCTGCGGCATGGCCTTGACCAACCCGCTTATCAGCCCTTTTTCATTCCGGAAGAGGAGGTGCCTAAGTCAGGTGTCCGGGTGGCACGGACCTGGCAGCGGGCCCGGTGGTACAATGGCCGTACGGCGCTTTGGAGTGGTTTCCGTAAGCAAAATGGCCGGGGGCAGGGCAATAGCGGTTTACGGTTTGATGGGTTGTTTGAGCGGGATTAGTGGTTCCAGGGTACGACTGTCACATCAGTTCTGTACTGCGTGTCTGCTCCGCCGTAAATCAGCGTTTGAGATTGCACACGCCCTTCCGAGATTTTGGCGAAGTCGTGCAGGCCTTTGAATAGCCTGGGTTTGAGTGTGCGGGCCGCTTTTACTTCAAAAATATCGAAGCTGCCTCCACGTTGGGTGAGAAGGTCAATTTCGTGCCCGGCAGCATCCCGCCAAAACCAGTACTCCCTTAGCTGATAGGTATGGTGGTTTTGCTTGATGATGTTCGAAATGATGAGCGTTTCGAATAATGCGCCGGCAAGCGTACGGTCCGTCAAGTCCTCCAGCGTTCTCAGCCCTAACAGGAAAGCGGCCAAGCCCGGATCAAAAAAGTAAAGTTTAGGTGATTTGATGACCCGCTTACTGAAGTTTTCGAAATAAGGCGGAAGCAGAAAAATAATGAAGCTGCGCTCCAGTATAGTGAGCCAGGATTTGGCGGTAGGCTGGGATATGCCAGCTGAATTCGCCAGTGCACTGATATTTAGCAACTGCCCGGTACGAGCTGCGCAGAGACTGACAAAATTGCGGAAACGCCGCAAGTCCTGAACTTTTGTGAGCTGTGATACATCCTGATCAAGATAGGTTTGCAGGTAATTAGCGTAAAATACAGAAGGCTCTATCCCCCGGTCGTAAATCGCCGGGTAGAAGCCTCTGAATAGCATAGTCTCCCAATGCTCAGCCAATAAATTCGAAGACTTTAATTCCTGAATATCGAACGGCAACAACTTGAATAGGGCCACTCTGCCAGCAAGGCTTTGGGTAATACGCTCCAATAGGTGAAAGTTCTGAGAACCGGAGAGGATGTACCGACCCATGATGCCCTGATTGTCCACTTTGGTTTGGAGATAAGGAAATAACTCTGGTACGCGCTGAACTTCATCAAATATGGTCTGCCCGTCATAGGTTGTAAGAAATCCAACGGGGTCTTCTGCGGCAAAGCTCCTGATATCTGTATTTTCCAGGCTGACGTACTTGTATTCCGGGAATAAATGTTTGAGCAGTGTGGTTTTCCCGGATTGCCGGGGGCCAGTCACTGCAAGAATAGGGTACTTCTGTACCTGGCTACGAATAGCAGTGGTCAGTTGCCGGTTGATGATGCTCATAGCTCCAAGGTACTAAATTTTGAAAATACAAGCTTAGAATTTTTAATTTGCATAAGATAAATTTTAAAAATACAAGAACTGGATTTTGAATTTGCACCTTTAAAGTCAGCTATTTTGGTACCGGGCTTGCATTAATATGCTTTTCCGGGAGTTGCATGCGCGCCTCTCTTCGCACCGGGCAAAATATCTGCGCGCTCATCTCTTGCTAAGTAGGGTAGAACGTCATTACATCCTTATCTTTCAGGCTACCATAGAATGAGAAACGCTTGTTGGTCACAATTTTTTTCCGATGAAGAATTTGCAGATTACCCTTTTCCTAATCCTTTTTGGGCTCGGATCGATGCCATGTGCGTCGTTGGCAGCCGATAAAACGCTCACCTGGACTTTTCCCCTCCCGAGGACGCACACCGGTATTCTTATTGGGAATGGTATTCAGGGGCTCATGGTCTGGGGGCAGGACAATCAGCTGAATGTGACGGTGAGCCGCGCTGGCTTCTGGGACCACAGGGGAGGACGCCCATTCGGTGCCACTACCAACTTCAAGACCGTGAAGCGGCTATTGGAAGCCGGGGAGCAGGATTCCCTGAAGCTCATTTTCAAAAACGAAAAACAGGAGGGTTTGCCCAACCGGCCCTATCAGCTGGGCGGGGGCAGGCTGGAACTGCATTTTCCAAAAGGCTTTGTCCTTAAGACGGGGGAATTGAATTTACAGACCGGCAAGCTGGAAGTGGTGATCCAATTGCCCGATGGCTCGCTAAGGACGATAGATATCGGTCAGGCGGTACCCGATGAACTAGCCTGGATTAAAATGGAAGAAGCCCTGCTGGCAAAGGTGGAAGTAAAGCTGGTCGCGAGTTACGACCACCCACAGGTCCGGGAAGAGCTTGCGGAGATTGGCGTAGCCCCGCCCACCCGGTTTTCCGATGCTGCCCAATCCGTTGCCGGTTTCACGCAGTCCCTGCCTGCGGACGCTCCGCTTTCGGTTGCCTACCAGAAAAACAGGGATCATCTGGTACTTAGGACCGTACTGGGCGAACAGCCAGAGTCTGCGCTAATCGCCTCCTTTCAGTCGGTCAACCTGCGAGCGTTGGACGAACAATCCACTGCCTGGTGGACCAACTTTTCCAAAAGCTTACCTAAAATCACCATTCCGGACCCAAAGCTACAGGAAGCCTACGACTACGGCCTCTACAAAATGGGGTGTGTGCACCCGCCGCACGGGGTAGCTGCCACTCTGCAGGGGCCCTTTATGGAAACACAGCGTATTCCGCCCTGGAGCAACGATTACCACTTCAACATCAATATCGAGATGATCTACTGGCCGGTCCTGGCCTCAGGGAAATATGAACATTTGGCCCCGCTCTGGGCTATGCTGGAAGAGTGGATGCCTGCGCTGGAAGCCGCCGGACGCTATTTTTATGAAAATGACAAAGCCCTGCTGATGCCCCACGCCGTAGACAACCGCGGGCACGTGGTGGGCAACTTCTGGACCGGTATGATCGATCAGGCCTGTGCGGCATGGATGGCACAGCTGGCATGGCTGCAGTATCAGCACACACAGGACGAGCAACTGCTGGCAGAAGTCGCCTTCCCGCTAATGCAAGGCACTTTCGAGGGCTACTACGCGATGACCGAAAAATCGGCAGATGGAACCCTGAGCCTTCCTGTTTCCGTAAGCCCGGAATTCAAGGGCGCAAGGCCTGATGCCTGGGGGCGGAATGCTTCCTTTCAGCTGGCAGCCTACAAGATGACGGCCAAAAACCTAATTGCTGCAAGTGCTATCCTCAGTCAGCCTCTTGATCAACGCTGGACAGAGGTTTTGAAAAAGCTCCCCGACTACGCCATCATTGAAGGGCCGGGAAGTCTGGAATATCCGGAAAATACCAACCAACGGATTGCCCTCTGGGAAGGTATGGATTTGGTGGAGAGCCACCGACACCATTCTCACTTGGCCGGCATATACCCCTTTCAGTCCTTTGATCCTTTTGATGAAAAGCATGCCGCCATCGTCCGTCATTCCATCAATCAGTGGATAGCAGAAGGTGCGGGGAGATGGTCGGGGTGGTGTGTGCCCTGGGCGGCTACCCTCCACGCCCGTTTGGGCAATCCGGACGGTGCAATCTCCTGGCTGCATTACTGGGAGGAAAACTACACCAATCTGGGGCGGGGCACCCTGCATGATGCTAACTACAAAGGCATCTCCCTCATCAAACCCGGTATTGGGCCTGACATACGCCCCGATGCCTCCAAGCCAATGGACTGGAATAATGTGGATTTCATGGCACCCCATAATGAAGTCATGCAGCTGGATGGCGGCTTTGGCGTGCTCGATGCTCTGCACAACCTGTTCTTCCAGCAGCGGGATTCCGTCCTGCATATCCTACCGTACCTGCCGGTGAAGTGGCGGGATTTCGAGTTTGAAGGCTTGCATACGGCAGGTGGCTTCGTGATTGCCGGGCAGGTGAAAAACGGGCAAGTGGAGCGTATCGAAATAGAGAGCAAGTTTGGTCAGCCGCTGCTGGTGCAAACCCCATTTCTCAAGGGCTGCCAGGTGAATGGCGTGGTGCAGGATAGCGCATTGTTGAAACTGAAAATAGGGGCGGGTGAAGTGGTTGTGGTTCGCCGGCTCTGATGCGTGGGCAAATACTAAGTTTTACAACGGTCGATATCGAATCTTAATGTCATCTTTTGTGTGCTCTGCAACACAAATAAAAGGAAGCTTCCATTCAATATTAGCGTTGAGCAAGGCTTTAAAGGATGCTATGGAAACATTGACATCGAAGTGGCCTGGCCGGAGATAAATGATTCCAGATACATTGATCTCGCTCGTGAAGACGAGCTTGCCAAAGTCGTTGTCATGAGTTACAATGATTCGGTTTTGATTATAGGCATATCGCATTAACTCTTCATCACTTGCACCAACCCATCGTTGCTCTTTAACATCAACTACATCCATATTTTGAGTTCTGAGAAATGACACCAGTGCTGGATTGATATTCTCATCGGTTAAAATGCGAAACTCAACCAAGCTCATGAAGCTAGTTTTACCTGAATAAACTGATCATTTTGGACAATCTCTGCAGCGAATCGTATGGCCTGGACAACTGCCTCCTCTGTCACATGTGGATATTGCTCAACAATAGCGGGTATGGAAGCGCCCGAGGCTATCCACTCCAAAATCATATCCACACTAATACGAGTCCCTTTTAAGCAAGGCTTTCCGCCCAAGACATTAACCTTTGTTTCAAGCAGGGAGTACTTTTCCAAAGTGTTTTTAATCATAGGGATAGTATTTTAGTGGCTCTACAAAGTACAATTTTTTATTGAAGTTTATAGTTCCGTTCCAATTGGGATATGCTACCGGCCCATATCTGCCTGCACAGAAGAGATACAGCCCCTATCCTTCAAACCAATTCCCCCAGCACCGGCGTGCCCGCCTTCCCCGGCGACTGATTAAACAACCGGGCATAAGCTGCATAAAGCTCCGGCAACTGTGCCTGAAAAGCGGCTGGCCAGGTGAAAAAATGGGCAATGCTCACCGGGCGGAGCGGGATAGGGTCGAGGTTGATCCATTGCTGTATCCAGGTCTGGCTAAAGCCGCTGATTTGCTGTAGTTCGAGCCAGTGGTCTTCGCCCAGGGGCGGAAAGGCGAGCTCGGGGTAGGAGCGCCCGAAGACTTTGGCATACTCGTGCAGCCCGATGTTGTAGAAATTGTGGGGCTCCAGAAAGCCTTTCATCAGCTGCTCGGCGGAGAACAGGATGGCACCGTCTTCCTCGTAGATTTCGGAAGCGTGGTAGTTTTTGGGGTATTGAGGAGAGGGAAAAGGCTGCGGAAAAAAGATGAGGTGCTCAAACTTAGACAACAAAAAGTCTTTGCGCCCGAAGGTAAGTTGCACTGCACAGATGGCAGCGACGGCTTTGAGGTCTTCCGTTGCCTCATCCATCCCTTTTGCCATAAAGTCATTGGCTTCCATATACAGGCGCACCCGGCGGCGGAAGCGCAGCTTTTCAGGATCTGCAAGGCGCTGATAGTAGGGCAGGTGGCGTTCCAGCAATCCCCGCAGCTTAGGGGGCATATCCGGTGGGCGGCGGGTCCACCACCACCAGTTGATCTGCGGGCTGAGGGTGTAGATCAACGCCAGCGCAATCACAAAGGGCACCACATAAATACTGTAGCTGGAACGGACCTCCCAGGCCAGGAACAGAAACAGAATGGCCCCAAGTACAAAGGGGATGGATAAAATACGTACTGGCATATTCCGGTTTTGAAGGGGAAATTACAAAATCAGTTAACACTTCTGTAGGAATCGTGTTTCGTTCCCATTGCCAAAATCATTGTTATGATAGCCGGAGGTTTCAACTTAATGCCCATCTTTACGGTGCCCTGGCCAATATCAAAAAATAACAGAACATGGAGCAAGCGACCCTGACAGGCAAGGATTGTGCCCCCTGTGGAAAGCTCCGCTCCCCGGCCACCTGAAACCGGGCGTGCATACCCTCACTTTCACTGCCATGGAGCCGGATAGGCGTACAATATACCTTTAGGCTACCCTTTGGTTGAGGCCAGCGCTTGAGCTTCAGCCGGCGATAGCGCCCGGTAGTATAGCCGGACTTCATCTATTGTTCCCTTGAAAAAATTGCGCCGTGCAAAATTGCACCCTAAAAATACAGGCTGCTGAGAGGCAGGAAAAGGCCACAATTCCTTCACCTGTCCCATTGGTTCTCCATTGACATAATAGGTGCATTGCCCCAGGCTTTGGTCTGCTACCGCAACCAGGTGCACCCACTCTTCTTCCGGCAGGGCATGATTAATCCAGTAGTCTTTCCAGCCGTTGGTGTAAGTAGAGAAACCCCATTGCAGATCGCCCAATGGGCCCAGCCCAAACTGCCAGACGGGCTTATTTGCCCCATCCCTGGGTTTGCCAAGGAGCCGGTCAAAACGGCGCAGCTCACCAACCTTAACCCAGGCCGAAAAGCTTACTGAGCCCTGATGTCCGTCGAGCGTGGGCAGGGCTAGCTCCAGATAATCATCCTGCCCGTCAAACTGTAGGGCTTTTCCTTTGATTCCACTCAGGACGCGGGCACCGGTATTGGAACGTATAGCGGGATGAGGCATTGGTGTATCAAAACTCAAATGGACAGCAAGGCCTCGTTCCAGGTTTATGCTCTTGCCGTAGGCGTTGGCGGAGTGAGGCAGGCTATCCGGTGCCTGATGGCGGGCAGCTGCTTGCAATGCTTTACTTTCAGGATAGTACGAAAGGGCTGCCTGAGCCAGTGCGGAAGCAGCATCCGTATGTCCTGTGCTTTGCCAGGCTGCACAGACATTATAAAACTCGATGGGGTTGTGGTAGAAGCGGCCGGTGGTATCGGACCGAAGCAATTGCAGCGTGGCTGTGATGACGGTTACCGGTTGCTGCTTCAGCGGAGCAATCTCCTGAGCTATCGACCTCGGAGAGATGGTCAGTTGAAGAGGGTCATAACCGTATTTACTGATGAGTTCCTGCTTGCGCTCCCACCATACCTCAGGGCCTCCATCGGGAAGCATTGTGGGTAGGCTCAGGTCCCCGAACAAGGTTTGAATGCCCTGGTAAAGGGTGCGCTGCATGATACTGGCATTGGTCTCTTCCTCAATCATTTCAGTATGGTAGGCCATAGGGCGTTCAATACAGTGGGCTTTGAGTAAACGGGCCAGCTTGAGGGTTTCCATCATTTCGGGCTGGTCGCCAAAACCGGTAGTCAGGTAGAGAAAGCCATCAAAATCCATCTCCCCTACCAGAAAGGTACGGTACGCCCGCTCCGGGTCTGCCAACCGGTGGACGGTTGGTGCCGCAGCCAGATAGGCATCAAAAAGATGGGGGCGCAGCATCATTGCTGCGAGGGTGAAGTAGCCGGCATCTCCGTGGCCGGCCAGAATTCGGTAGGGCGCGAGGCGGGGGGCGTATTGCCGTTCCAATGTTGGGAAAAGGCTGTGTTCCAGGAAACTTAGAGTTGTATCGCCCATAGCTTGCCCAGGGGACTGCCCTGTAAGGTAAGGCCAGGCACTAACGGTCCAGTCGCTGTTGTCGGGCATATCCAGCCCAACCACAACCAATGGCAATCCCTGCCCTGTACGGGCCAGTTCTGCCACTAAATGAAAGGCGAGCGATGCGTAACGGTTGCCATTAAGCACCACCAAAACCGGGTAGGGGCCCAGGTTTTCCTCAAAGCCATCGGGTAGCCACACCCGGGCTTCGGGTAGCCCCCTGCCCGCAACAGCATCGAAGTGCAATGCCTCCTGTGCATGGGAGGGCAGTAGGTGGAGTAACCACAGGAAGCACAGCGCGACCTGACGCGCAGGCAGAGGTTTCAATTGATCTTTTGCTTTGCTGTCCATTGCTCTTTTACTTTTTTCTTTCAGGTTTTGCGCTTGCCTGCCGGTTTTTTACCTGAAAACACAGGCTTCGTAGACCGGCAGGAGTAGGCAAAATGCCTGCTGCAAAAGTAGAAGAGGCGATACGCAAAAGTATCTTGGGGTGTAGGGGTTGTTCTGTAAGTCGCTGTCTTTCTGCCCTAACCAGTTATTTAATGACTTTCTGCCGTTGAAGTACAGTGCTTCCAGACTCTAATGAAAGGATGTAGAGCCCCGCTTCGTAAGGCTTCATATCCAATGTAAAGGTATGCTTTTGTCCAGGGAGGAGTGCCCTGCGGTATACCATCTGCCCAAGGGCATTGCGGAGTACCAGTTGTGTGCTTACGCTTTCAGATATGCCCTCCACCTGCACCGTCAGTTCTTCCTGCACCGGGTTAGGAAAGGCGCGCAAGGCAGGCGCTGTTGGTTGAAAGTCTGAGGCATTCACCATGATGGAATCCAACGTGACCACTTCCAGGTCATCCACATAAAAGCCATCGAGTTGGATGAAGTTGTCAGACGCCATCAGGAAGCGGATGGAGACGGACTCGCCGAGGTATTCAGTCAGGTCTATCTCTTCCTGTACCCACTCATTTTGAATGCCCTGATAGAGCGGCTCTGCAGGCTGAAAGCCCCCGTTGCCGGTCACGGTATAGCGGCCGCAGAGTGGGGTCCAGCTATTGCCGTTATCCGTAGAAAGCTGCACCTGAGCGTAGTCATAGTCCTCCTCGGTTGCCCATCGGGCCTGAAAGCGCAGGAAGGCTTTGCCGGCTTCTTCGCTGAGCTGTAAACTTTCATTCAGCGTCAGCAGGTTGGTCGTTCCGGCCGCGTAATTGCTGAAAGGGCTATCGGTGAAGGAATTTGGGGCGGAGACAAAAGCCTCTGTAGTCGGTGCCCAGGTGCCGCTGCTCGCCCAGTTGGAGGGGCTGTCCATAGGGTCTGCAAAGACCGGGTTGGTTTCCCCATTGAGGTAGATCTTTTCCAGCGTATCGCGGTAAACGTATCCGCCATAATCCAGCGCAATAGCGAAGCGTACTTCTTCAATGATAGCCGAGCCGGGCATCACCATATAGTCGAAGGAGTAGCCTGTGCTTTCCAACAAGTCAAGTGTGAGCACCTGCGGGGCTGAGGCCACCACCACATTAGAGCTGCCTGCGGTAACGCTTAGCGTGGCACTGCCGTCTTTCAGCCCAAACCGCTGTATGTTCAGCGGGACTGTGCCCTGCAGGTTGCTGAGGGTTTCCGGGGTTTCGTCCCGGACTTCCAGGTAATAGTGGACCAGGTTTGCCATTGCCAGATTTTGCCAAAGCACACCCTTGTTCAGCCGGTCGATTGCGGAGGCAGGAGGCCAGAAGCCGAAGGTGCCGGGGCCAACTTCCGGGGTGTAGGAATAAGCTTTGTCTTTGGTTTCCATCTCGCCGTACATCCAGTCGTCGCTGCCGCCATTGACCACATAGCCCACGGTTTCGGTACCGGTGCCCAGCCTGAAGTCGTTGTAGCGGTTCATCACATTGCCCATACCTTTGAAAAGGGCATCCTCGCTTGTGGGCACATCGTTGTAGCCCCAGGGGTGGATGAGGAGGTTGCCGAAGGTGTGGTAGTTCAGTACGATCTCGAAATTGTGGAGCTCACAGAAGGCTTTTGCCGCTTGGGTTTCGGGTTCGGAAAAAGGCGCGTCGCCCCGGAAAACCTGACTGTTAGGGTCGGGGGAGGAGCCGCTGTTGTCAAAACCCCATTCGAAGCCGTAGTTGCGGTTGAGGTCTACTCCAAACACATTGCCACCAAAAGGGCGGCGGTTTTTGCGCCATAGCCCGCCTCCCTGTGGCATGATTTGCTCATTGTACACATAGCCATCCGGGTTGAGGCAGGGGATGAAGTACATAGCGGTATTGTTGAGCAGAAACTGTACCTGTGGGTCGGAGTCATAATTTTCCAGAAGGTGCCACATGTAGAAAATCAGTTGGGAAAGGCTGTTGGGTTCCCGTGCATGGTGGAGGGCCGTGTACAGCACCTTGGGCTCGGCAGGCTCATCCATAGCGGCATTATCAGAAACGCGAAGCCAGTAGATGGGGCGCCCCTCGAAGGTGGTGAAGGTATCAATCGGGGTGACCGGCGTGATGAGCTCGGGGAAGAGGTCATGCATGCGCTCCAGTTCGGTTAGCATCTCCTCGTAGGTGAAGTAGCCGCCCATCGTGCCGTCCACGTAGTTTTCGGGCGTAGGGATATCTTCGAAGGGGTCATCAGTGGTGCAATCGCCATTGCGGAACCCGATTTGCTGAGGCTGCTGCTGATAATAGGTGCCTACATCTTCAATGGCAATTTGGTAGGGAATGCCTGCGGCTTCCAGCAATTGCACTTCCCTTTCCGAAAAATCATTTACAAGGAAGGCGCCCGGGCGGATAATGCCGTGGTCGGTCTCCAGGCCAAGTGCGCCCACTTCCTGAATGCTGTGTCGGGACAAGTCGACACGTACCCGGTGGTAAGTGGTTTGTGCTGAAATGAATTGTGCTCCAAAGAGGAGAAGGGCGAAGTGTAGTAACAGTTGCCTCATGGGTTCGTTGTTTCAATATTAATCCGAAACGAACATAAGACAAAATTCTGGCACTCTGGTTGGTTGGAAAACCTGATTTGGACAAAAGGCTTGCAGAAAGACGGCTTATTCTTCCCGGATCAGGGCTGA
>JANSXW010000052.1 GCA_024742755.1 bacterium
CGGGGTGAGCAGTGCCGAGTCGCTGGACATGGTCATCACGCATGAGGTGGGGCACAACTGGTTCTACGGCATCCTGGCCTCCAATGAGCGCGACCACGCCTGGATGGACGAGGGGCTGAACAGTTATTATGAAGCGCGGTATGCCCAAACCTACTACGCAGACAGCGAAGGCGACGGCGCCATTGACTACCTGTTGCGCAGCACCCCTATGAATGAGCGGGAGTTTGGCTATCTTTTCCAGGCCCGCCGCCACCTGCATCAGCCTCCGGAGACCCACTCCAATGATTTTAAACCGATCAACTATCTCGTCAGTGCCTATATTTTGCCACCGCTGGCGCTGGACCTGCTGGAAGGCTACGTGGGCACGCAGGCGCTCGACAGTGCCATGCATGCCTACTACCAAAAGTGGCAGTTCCGGCATCCGCAGCCCGCAGATTTAAAGCAGTCTTTGGAGGAAGCACTGGCACAAGACCTGAACTGGCTGTTCAGTGGGCTGATGGACAGCAAAGGGCACATTGACTATGCCATTACAAAAGTGGAAGACCAAAGCCAATCCTACCGGGTGGAAGTGGCGAACCGTGGCGCCGTTGAAAGCCCGGTTGCGCTGTCCATTGTCAGGGGCGACTCTGTGGTGGCCACGGTATGGTCCAAAGGCTTTAGCGGCAAGCGTACGATGCGCATTGATAAGGCAGCCGGCGATTTGCTGGTCATTGATGCGGAGCGGCATGCCCCGGAGCTCTACCGCCGCAACAACGACTACCGCCTGGACGGTCCACTCAAATGGGCCCGGCGGCCGGATTTCACCTTCCTCCCCTCCGCCACCAACGACACCCGGGGCAACCTCCTCTGGAGTCCCGCCCTGGGCTGGAACAATTATGACAAGCTCATGGCGGGCCTCGTCCTGAGCAACCACACCCTGCCCGAACAGCGGCTGGAATGGCGGGCAGCGCCCATGTATGGCTTTGGCAGCCGGGACCTGGCTGGGCTGGGTGCGCTCCATTACAATATATATCCCCGAAATCAGGGAGTATTCCACCGCATCCGTTTGGGGCTTACCGGGCAGCGCTTCCATACCGATCTCCTTTCCCGTTTCAACGAGGAGGAGCCTATCGGCTACGAGCGCCTTCAGCCTTACCTGCGCTTTGATTTTGCGCCTGACCCCACAGACAATACCTATGCCCGCCTTCAGTTGCGCGGCATTTGGTTGCGGGCGGAAACGCCGGACTTCCGAAGCCCTAACGAACCTTTGGCACGAGACTATGAGAGACAGTGGCTACAAGAAGCGCGGTTCACCTTTGAGCAACGCCGGAAAATCAACCCTTATCAGTGGTCTGCTGCGTTGGAGCATCAGGCTTTTGAGAATGTCTTCGGAGAAGAGGACCGTTATGTGAAAGCTGCTTTTGAGATCGACTGGAACTTCAATTACAGCAAGCGGGAGGCGGTGCACCTGCGGCTGTTTGCCGGCTACTTCCTGTACAGTACGTTCCGGGAATCGCAAGTAGTTAGCCCGGTGGCCTTTAACCTTTCCTCCAACGGGAATAACGACTATCGCTTTGATGACCTTTACCTGGGCCGGACCGAAACGTCTGGCATATGGTCACAGCAAATCAGCCGCAGAGACGGTGGGTTCAAGGTGCCGCTGCCTCACAATCCCGGACTGGGGCGCAGCAACAGCTTCCTCCTGGCGGCTAACTTCAAAGCAGACCTGCCCAGTCAGGCGATGCTGGGCATTCCGCTTAAACCGTATCTGGATATTGGCTACTTTGATGACAACCATTCTGTCGGGGGCGACCCTTCTTTTTCGGATCAGTTGATGTGGAATGGCGGATTGATGCTGGAGCTGTTTGACGAGCGCGTGGCGGTCTACTTCCCGCTCATCAGCTCCAAGAATATCGCTGATCAGCTTGAAATCAGGGGCAATTACTTCACCCGCATCGGATTTCAGCTGGACCTGCAGCGGATGAACCCCTGGAAGCTGCTGGACCGGCAGGAGTTGTAGCAAAAATACCCATTGCATCCCTTCTCGGGGCAATGGGTATTCGGTTTCAGTCGGGTGACTTGTGTATGGTTATTCTTTGGTGCAGTCCAGGCACTGCAGGCCTGCTTCGGTCATTTGCCAGATGCTGCCGGGGTTATCGTAGATGCGGGGGCGATGATTCACTTTGTCGGCATCATCGATATAAAAGCGGGTCTCGCCGTCAAAGCGGATGAATTTGCCAACCGGTATTTCCAGAATAGCCCGTACGCCCTGTGCGCGCCACTTGGTACCGCGCGGAATTTGGAAGTAGGTCGGCACGGTCAGTGCATCAGCAGTGGTTTGCTCCTGATAATTGATGGCAGCAGCCAGTTCTTCGGCCATCGACAGGTTGGTGCCCCGGGACTCCAGCCGCTCCTCGAGCACAAAGCCCTCGCCTTCGCCCTTCCGGATTTCAATATCCACATTATCGCTGATCAGGGCGTCGTGGTAAAAGAAGAGTTCGCCATCGATATTGAACTCGTCATTGCCCGGTACTGCTTCGTCAATACGGAAATTGAGCGTATCGGTGGTAATGGCAGTAAGCTCCACGCGGCGGTCGAGGTGGGCTTCGTTGCTGAAATCGCGCGCCATGAATGCCATGACGCCGAAAAAGCTGACAATATTCAGCACCCAGAAAGCGGTAAGGCCAATTTGCCAGGGCCGGCTCATGCGGGTGCCGTACAAGGTACGCAGTATGGTAAGCCCCGCACTGAGGAGCACCACACCGATAATCATGAGGATGTTGAAGGCGCCCAGCATGGTCACCATGGGCCATTCGGGTGCAAAGTAATCCACGTAAGGCCAGAAGAAGACCCCGCCGGTAAACATGGCAATCCAGGAAGCCAGTAAGCCCAGTGCGATCAAAGCCGCGCAAAGGATAAGCAGCGGCTTCCAGAGATTGCTGATGATTTGCACCAGAACGCCAACGACCTTTCCAATAAAGGAGACGATCTGACGCAGTGCCTCACCTAGTGCTCCACCACCGGTTTCCCCTTTTTTTTTACCACCAAAATCATTGCCAAACTCAGAGACTTTATTGGAGATATGCTCAATCTCCTCCTCAATGATGCGGCCGATATTGGATACATTGATCGGTTCTCCGCGCATGGCGAGGCGGTCGCTGGCCGTTTCCGCTTTTGGCAAAATAGCCCAGAGGATGATGTAAGCCGGGATGCCAAAGCCTCCTGAGATCGTCACGATGATAAAGATCAGCCGGATCCAAAGCGGGTCACTGATGCCAAAGTAGGCGGCGATGCCAGAGCAGACTCCTCCAATGACCTCATCGTCGGGGTTGCGGAACAGGCGGCGGCCGGTCCGGTAGTCATGCGTACGGCGGTGCGACCGCTTGGGCTCCTCCGCTGACAGGGTTTCATCGATGGGCTCCGCTCCAAAGTCTTCGGGCGTGCCCATGATGACGATGGCATCTCTGACATCCTTCAGCGTGACAATCTGCCGTTGCCCCATGCCTTCCTGAAACAGTTCCGCCATGCGGGCTTCGATATCCTG
The DNA here is from genome assembly GCA_024742755.1 of bacterium. Lineage (GTDB taxonomy): Bacteria > Bacteroidota > Bacteroidia > Chitinophagales > Saprospiraceae > Phaeodactylibacter. The sequence goes on from JANSXW010000052.1 coordinate 3,524, forward strand.
AGTGATTTCTTCGTACCCATCCGATTGCCTGAAGTGGGCGTGTATGGTGTCGAGGTACCGGGTAAGGTGTTCGAGGGCATCCTCGTCAATAGTAAATGGTACACCGCCCAGGTTGATTTGCTGTACCTTATTCATCGTGGTTGAAGTTTTGCGTGGAATGATCGACCGCCTGCACCAGGGAGCCCCAGGTCTGCAGCAATTCGGTAAGGAATGCACGGCCGGTTTCGGTAATGGAGTAGTATTTGCGGGGCGGGCCCATATTGGACTCCTGCCAGTTGTACTCCAGCAGTCCCTGATCTTTCAGGCGGCTTAGCAGCGGATAGAGGGTGCCCTCCACGACGATGAGTTCTGAAGCTTTGAGCTCGGCGATGATGTCAGAAGGATAAGCTTCCTTCTTCGCTGCGATCGCCAGCACGCAAAGCTCCAGAACGCCGCGCCGCATCTGACGGACTAGCTGCTGTCGGGTTTTATCCAGATCTTTAGCTTTCATGCCCACAAATATACGATCTGCCCAGGTACTATGCAATACAAAGTACCTGCCAAGACCCAGTATCTTCTATGAACGACTACCGCCCGTCGATGAAATAAACACCCTTTTACGACCGGGCGGTCAAAAATCAAGACCGGCGGCCGCTTTCGGCGTATTGCTTTAATGCTTACCTTTGCAGTTACGGACCACTAAGAAATCATCCTTATGAAGCATTCTGTACTTTCCGCTATACTTGCTGTTTTTAGTTTGATCGGACTGGCCGCACAGCCGGTCATCCAAAACGGCACCTTTCCACAGGTCGGGGATTCCCTGCGTGTCTCTGTGGACAACCTTCCCTCCGGCATTGACCTGGAGGAAGCCGCAGCTAACCAAAGCTGGGATTTCACCACGCTGCAATCGGCGTTTGTCAATACCACGCCTGTAGTGACGGTGCAGCAGGCGGAGGGCTACTTTGGCTTCCCAGGAGCGGACTATGCAGTAGTGGGTGATAATGCCAACTTCTTCTACCGGGCCACTGCCGGCAAAGTCGAACTGCTGGGCTTCTACGGAGAAGACCCCGCCGGGCTGGGCATCGAAGGAATTTTCCGCTACGAGCCCCCCCTTATTGAACGTAGAGCGCCTCTGGAGTACCTGGATGTCAATACGTCCACTACCAATATCAGCTTTGCTTTCTCTGCCGATGATTTGCCGGATCAGGTGACGGACCTGTTGCCCATTTCTCCGGATTCCATTCGTATACGCCTTAACTCCGAGCGCACCGAAGAAGCGGATGCCTGGGGCACTTTGACCATTCCCGGGGGCATCTACGATGTGCTGCGTGAAAAGCGGACGGAAGAACAACAGATCCGCCTGGACGCCAAGATCGGGTTCTTCAACTGGTTCGACATTACGGATATCGCGCTTGAGTTGCTCCAGCTGGAAGCGCTTGAGCCCCGCACCACCATCAGCTACCGCTTTTTCAGCAACGAAGCCGTGGAGCCTATTGCTGAAGTGCAAACCCTGAACGAGGGGGCAACCATCGGCAGCGTTACTTACAAGGCTGGCACCATTTCCAGCCTGCGCCCGGTTGAAACAGCCCTGCCTGGCGTGTATGCCTACCCAAATCCGGCGATTGTGAATGTCCGTTTTGAGTTTGCGAACCTGCCTGCCGACAACTATACCGTGAGCATCTTCAACATACTGGGTGTAAAGGAGTGGTCACGTCGCTATTACGTGGATGGCGCACGTACGGAGAAAGTGGATATTTCTTCGTTGCGCAAAGGCACTTACTTTTACAGCATCGCAGATAGCCGGGGCAAGACACTCGTCACAAAGCGGCTCATTGTGGTACGCCCGTAAATTACTGCAACGTTCAGGAATGCCCCGGTCCGGAGCAGCAACTTGAAATCCAACAAAACTCATGAATAAATACTTTTTTATTGGCTTGCTGCTGACGAGCCTGCTTTACAGCTGCGGCAGCGATACGGCAAGCGAAACAGATTCCAAAACAGCGAACACCACGCCGGCGCCTGCCGAAACCGCCCCGGCGCCTACCTACCCCAGCATACCCGCTGACACAATCAGAGCGCTTTATAATGAGTGCGACTACATTGATTATGTGTTTTACTATACTAATTTTAGTGTAAGCCAGAAGGAAAAGCGGGATATTCAGACAGCGATTACCTATATCGCTTCAGAGACCCCGCAAATCAACCCCAACTGCCAGCCGGTCGGGCGGGTGTTTTATCAGGTGGAAGGCGAGAACCGGCTGGAAGCCGATTTGTATTTCAACTCGAATCAGGGCTGCATTTATTATCTCTTTTTTCAGGATGGGAAGCCCGCTTACGCCAACCTCATCATGCCCGCTGGCATTGACTTCTACACCAAAATATTCCAAAGCGCACAGTCGGCGCAGTAAAACCGCTTATGGACCAGGAACAGTATGCCGTTATTGACCTCGGCACCAACACTTTCCACCTGCTCATCGCGCAGCCCGGTACGGATACCCCCATCAGGGAAGTTTACCGGGAGCACCAATTTGTGCAGCTCGCAGAAGAAGGGATTGCCACCATTGGCGATGCCCCCTACCAACGAGCCCTTCAGACCCTCCGCCACTTCCGGGCGGTGCTGGATCAGCATCAAGTCCCCGTTGAGCAGGTCAAAGCCTTTGGTACGGCTGCGCTGCGCACGGCCAGCAATGGGGCAGGCCTGGTTCAAAAGATAAAAGCCTCCACCGGCATTACCGTTACTACAATCAGCGGGGATGAAGAAGCCAGGCTGATCCACAAAGGTGTTCAGCTGGCCGTGCCTGATGTCGAGGACCGCCTTTTGATCATGGACATTGGCGGGGGCAGTGTGGAGTTCATTATTGCTGAGCAGGACCGTGTTCTGTGGGCGCAAAGTTTCCCGATTGGTGTGGCGGTCCTGTACCGCGATTTCCACCGGAGTGAACCGATCAGCCCTTCAGAGCGCGAGCGGCTGCGTGCCTTTTTGCAGGAACAACTTCAGCCGCTAAGCGCCCATCTGGCTGAGTGGCCTACGCCATTCCTTGTGGGCGCCTCCGGTACTTTTGATGTGCTGGAACAGTTTGTGGGGCAACGCCCGGAGGCAGGCTACAGCAGCCGGGTTGCAAAAGCGGCCGTTGAGCCATTTTACGAGCAGGTCACCGGTATGACGCTGGAAGAACGCCATGCCCTGCCGGGGATGCCCCGGGCCCGCGCCGCCATGCTCAGCGTTGCGCTCATTTTGGTGGATGAGGTACTAAAAATGGCGAATACAGAGGAAGTTATCATCTCTGCATTCGCCATGAAGGAAGGCATGCTCTGTGAGCTAATGTCTTTGTAAATCCCTCTATTTATCGTCTCCAAAGAAGGCCAGAATCTTATCTGCCAGCTCCAGCCCGATATTGGCCCGGGCTTCCAGGGTAGAAGCGCCAATGTGAGGGGAGCAGGAAACTTTGGGGTGTTCCATCAGTTCCTGCCGGGGCGTGGGCTCATTTTCATAAACATCAAGGCCGGCACCGCTCAGTTTGCCACTGTTGAGCGCATCGAGCAGCGCATCTTCGTCAATGGCACCGCCGCGTGCGGTATTGATGAGGACAGCACCGTTTTTCATCTGGGCAATTTCCTCTGCCCCGATAATCGCCTTCCCCCCCTTGAAGGGCACATGAATGGTCAGGTAGTCTGAATTCGCCAGTACTTCCTCCCATTCGTAGGTATCAAGGCGGACGGAAAGGCGGACGTTGCCGGAGTTATAGACGTTGATACCGATATCGGCTTCATCCACAACCAAGTCAACCGGCATTACTTTCATGCCCAGCCCGACTCCAATACGTGCCACTTCCCGGCCAATCCGGCCAAAACCGACGATGCCGAGGGTCCGGCTGTTCAGTTGCAGGCCATTGGAGCAGGCTTCTTTCATTTCTTTAAACTCGCTGCTTCCGCGCTGATGCATTTGCCGGTGTGCCAGATGCAGGTTGCGGCTGATGGAGAACATATGCGCAAAAACCAGCTCAGCGACAGATTTGGAAGAAGCTGCAGGCGTATCCATAACGGTGATGCCTTTTTCGCACGCGTACTCTACGTCGATATTGCTCAACCCGACCCCCGCCCGGGCAATAATTTTCAGGTTTGGGCACTGATCAATGAGCGCTTTTCTGATTTCAGTTGCGCTGCGGACGATCACGACATCGTAGTCCGGCAACACCTTAGGCAGTTGGTCAGTCTCCACTTTTTCAACATCTACCGTGTAGCCCGCCTCATGCAATAAGGTTATACCATCCTTATGAAGCCCGTCCGTAGCCAATATCTTTACCATTTATCTTTGGCATTTAGGTGATTGAATATTTGATTGGTGCCAGGGGATTGATGCCAGGGAAAGCAGCGCACCCATTGGAACCAAGTCAACCACTAAGCAGGTGGGCACTATGCCACCGGCTGTGATTCAGAATACCCCGAATAATAGGTCTTTTTACGGAAAACAACTAGTCTTTTCCCTTAAATTCTGCGATTCGCCAGCTAATCCCTTAATATGGTTGCCCATAGAACCACGACAGCACCCCCTCCGATGAAGGCGGGGATGCTGTCGTTTGACTTTTTGTATTGATTTCTAAGGCTTTAGCTGATGTGCAATTAGTTATCCACTTTTTCGCTGTAAATGGGGAAGTTCGCTCCGGTATAGTGGCTGAACTTTTTGCCGGAAGTGACCGGGAAGCTGTACTTCTTCATAAAGGTTTTGAGCACGGCAGCCAGTTCAAGCTCATCTACATTACGGCTGTCCGGGCGCAGCAGGTATCCCATGTGGTCGATGCTGCCATCCGTATTCCAGAAAGCGTGCAGCCAGATTTTCACACCTTTAAGGTCAATATCCAGTTTGTCGGCATGCTTCTGCAATTCCTGCATCATGGACATCCAGTGGTTAAAAGCGTCCTGTGTATCATAATTGGATACTTCAAGGAGGGTTTGCTGGTATTCCTGTTTGGCAACTTCGTACCCCTCTTCGTTCTGCCCTAAGCGGAACACGGCCGGCAATTCAGCAGATTGCGCCGTGGCTGCAGAAACCCAAATTGTGGATACCAGAAGAATTGAGCATAGCAATTTCATACGGTAAGTAATTTTTTTGGCTCCCCGTCAAACGGGAACCCTGTCGTTTAAGTTTTTGAATTATGATTACCTTGAGACATAGTGTAAAGTTAGCAATATATCACGGTCGAATACCTTTTCAATCTGTTAAAATCACTACGGCACCGGTCTGTCACAGAAGCAGCGCCTGCCTGATTTCATCGATTTTGCCGGGTTTGTGGTCTAAAAAACAGGCATTGGAGCCAGATAATGCCTTTATTTGCACCCATGGTTATTGATGTCATATTCGCGGTATTTGCCCTTTGGGGGTTTTACCTTGGATTTTCCCGGGGTATCATCAAAACGGTCTTCACGATCCTGTCGGTAGTGTTTGGCCTGATGATCGCATTCCGTTTCGGGCCGGATATGACGAAGTTTCTGGAGTCGGCCGTTAATGACAACGCCTTGATGTTCCTGGCCGGCTTTCTGCTCACCTTTGTGCTGACGATGGTTATCATCCGCCTGTTCGCCAGTTTTCTGGAGGGCGCACTCGAGTCTGCCAACATCAACTTCATCAATCAGGCGGTCGGAGGTGTCGTAATGGCCGGGCTGATGGTATTGCTGTACAGCGTGCTCCTTTGGTTTGGCGACCGCTCCCACCTCATCAATGAGGATGCCAAGCAGGAATCCATGACTTACACTTACCTGGAGGAGTATCCGGAAATTGTCTGGTACTACGGAGGCAAAGCCAAGCCGATTTTAGAAGATTTCTGGGACCACTCCGTGGATTTTATGGACCGCCTGGAAGACGCCAAGGTGCAACGGGAGGAAAGCGACCCGGTTATCTATGACCTGCCGGACGAGGATGAACCAAGGCGTTAAGACAATGTTTGGAGCACCTTTACGTTACAAATCACCTCCAAACACAGTCTAAGACCCAATCTGCCCCATTTCCACCCCTTCGGAGTAGGCCACGCTGATATTGTGGCTGTGAAAAGCGGCTTTGATGCGGCGGTAGACTTCGAACTTGACTTCCCAAAAATCATCCGGCACCACATACGGGCGCACGGCCACGACGATATTATGGCTGTCGTAAGCTTCAATACCCACCTCCGGCGCCGGGTCTTCCAGTACTTTCGGGATGGACTGCAACTGCCCCATGATGATTTGCTCCACCTTTGGGAAACTTTCGCTATACGGCATGGTCACGCTTAGCTCGATGCGGATGTAGCCCTTCCGGGAATAATTGGTCACGATATTGTCCACCACCTGCGCATTAGGGATGATGAGCGTTTTGCGGCCCGGTGTCACCATGAGCGTATTGAAAATCTGGATTTCCTCCACCTTCCCGAACTTATCGTCCACTTCAATCCAGTCTTCCACTTTATAGGGCTTGAATAGCAGGATGATAATGCCCGCTGCGAAGTTGGACAGGCTCCCCTGCAGCGCCAAACCTACAGCAAACCCAGCCGCTGCAAGAACGGCAAGGAAGGAAGCCAGTTCCACCCCAATCAGGCCTGCTGCCGAAAAAACGATCAGCACTTTCAGGGAAACACCCGCCAGTGAAGTCAAAAACGGGATCAGGCTTTTGCTCAGGCCTGCCTTTTCCATAGCCAGTGCGAGGCCTTTTGTCATACGGTTGACCAGCTTAAAGCCGACCCAAAGGACCAGGCCCGCCAGTGCAACTTTAGGCAGGTAACCCATGAGCAGGCGCCCGCCTTCTTCCAAATAAGCAGCAATTTTTTCCATAGGAGCTCCAATTAAAGCCCCAAAAATAGTTTTGCCATTTGAAAAACCGGTATTCCTGCCTGCTAATCTTCCTGAAATTCTATGGAAAGCGATTCAGGTTCCGTATCTCCGCTGATGTGCACCAGATAAGTGTAGGCGCCACTATCATAAACCGTCGCTCCCACATAGTCAATAGGCTGCAAAACCAGGGTGTCCCCTTCCACAATCGCCTCCAGATAGGCATAACTGTAGATAAAATCGAAAGGGAGGTATGCCGTAGTGGCCCCGGGAGCGATGTCCTCATATACCTGAGTCCCACCACCTCCCGGGGTCACTTCCAGCGCTGAAATGGCGAAACCACTGTTATTGATGATGCGCAGGGCGGCGCCATCGTGCCCCGGCAGCACGCTGTCTTCCGAATGATCGCAGGCGAAAACCGCTGCCAACAGGGCTAGAATTAGCAATCTTTTCATCTTCAGGTACTTGTTGTTGCAGTGAAGACGAAAGGTACAACGAAAAAGGTTGGATCGCTACTTCAGCTTGGACAACATTTCCCGCGCGTTGGCATTATCCGGATTGATTTCCAAAGAACGCTGATAGCATTCCCGGGCCTTTGCTTCCTGCCCGTTCTGATAGTAGGCCTCTGCCAGGCTGTCGAAGGCATTGGCAGAATTGGGGTGCTGTTTGGCGTTGTAGGCCATCACCCGCAGCGCTTCTTCTTTATGCCCTTCGCTCAGGAAAAAGTACCCGATCTGATTGACCTCCCATTCTCCCAGGTAAGCGCCTCCGGAACGGGCGAGCTCATTGAAGTGCTCAATAGCGGCCTGTGCGCCTTCCTGCTGCAGGGTCTCCCGCACGACCCGCGCGCCATCGGGCAGGGAGGGCAGCAGCTCCAGCAATTCCATCTCCCAGGTCACTTCTTCTCCGGGAAGGTTGAGGGCTTTTTTGGTCCGCATGGCTTTTTCAAAATCCTTTATCGGAATGTGGAAGCGGTACTTGCCCCCCTCCTGCATTACAGAAAAAGCCTGTTGCAATTCGGGAGAAAGCGCAGCGATACGCTGATAGTCCGGCACGCCAATCTGATAGGTGGAAACCAGCACCTGCCCATTGGAAGCAAGGAGCTGATTGTGGGTTAGGGCACCGTGCTCAGCGGTCAGTGTGGGGCCGCTGCCCGATTTTAGTTCTTCGTAGGCCCAGCCGTTCGGGGTTTGCTGTTGGGCCTGTACGCCCAGGCTAAAGAAAAAAAACAGGCATAGGGGGGATAGCCAATTCTTCATCGTGTTGCTTTTTGGTGTTGGTCAAATAGAGCTGGCTTTCGGCCAGACATATTAAAAATTTTCCTATAAAAATAGATTATTTATACACCCTTTGCCATCTTTTGTTCAATTTTAACATAGAAAGCATGCAAAAAGACAGTAAATCAATGTTAAGCTTTTGGGTCTACACTGAAGCGCAAATCCAGCAATCGCAAGCGATAGCGCCTGCCTACCCGCACTTTCCGGTACCGCACTAATTTGGCGAGCGCATACCCCAGTCCGGCAGAGACTACAGTTACGGCCGCATCCGTAGCGCTGTAGCTTGTGTCCGGGTTGCCATCGGTGGCGTAGCCAAGCAGGGCGAAGCCCGACCAGGAGCCACCAAATATCATTAGGGAAGTGCCGACTGCTTTTCCCCATCCCCGTTTGAAGCGCAGCTCCGCAATATCGTGAACGTTTACGTAGCGGTCGCCGAAAACGATGAGGCTGTCTTCCACCCGGATGTCTTCAATATAGCCTTCCCGGAAGTACTCCTCCCCTTCCAGTCGATAATCAATCACGGTGCCGATATGGATTTTCTCCGTTTTCGGGTTACCGTATTTTTCGATCTGCAATACCTTTTGAGCGGTAAGGCTGTAAGTGGAGCAGAGTAAAAACAGCAGGGTAAACAGACGCATATCAAAGAGTTCGGTTTATCAAAGGAACATTTATTGGGCCGTTGGGTTGGCTGGCCGCTGCTTTTTAAGAAACCGGCGGATCATCACCTGAATGGCTTGTTCGATCTGTGCGAAGGGCAAGGGTTCCCGGGCCACATACAGCAAGACAAAGTCATAGCCTGCCGTATCCGATGGCAGTTTTTGATAAAGCCGGTGCTTGTTCAGCCGCCAGGCTTCCCGGACCTGCCGCCGGATGCGGTTGCGGTGCACAGCCCTGGGGAATTTGCGCTTAGGCACACTGATGGTCACCCGGACCGGCGCTTCCCCTCTTTCCTCGCTTTCGCGAAAAATCAGGCGCACGGGGTATTGCGCAAAGGAAGGCGACTTCCCGGAAAACAGCCGCTCAATGGCCTTTCGGCTCTTCAGGCGCTCCGCTTTCAAAAATTTTCTTTTCGGTTTCATTGCCTGTAATTACTGGGTTTTTCCGGGTTTTTTAAAATTTTTTTTCGCTCCGGTTATGGAATTTGTGCTTTTCTCCGACAAATAAGTAGAAGCCCTGCTGAAGCGGGCAACATTTTTTTACCCACTAAACCAAACCACTTATGGAAAAGCAAGTATTATTTACGGAAACGGTTAAAGGAGAAGGCCGCACCTATTTCTTCGACATGAAAGAAGCCAGCAACGGCAAGCCTTACCTTTGCATCACCGAAGCTTCCAAAAACAAGGAAGGGGAATTTCAGCGCAACCGCACGTTTGTATTCGAAGAAGATTTTGAAAAGTTCGCCTCTGCTGTAGCCAATACCATGAAGGCCTACGCCGGGCTTGAAAAAGCGAAGGCTGCCTAAGCAGGCGAGCTCCCTGACGCAAACAAACTCTGTTAACACATAGTGCCCTGCCTTCTGTTTTGAAGCAGGGCACTCAAAAAACACCCCAAATGACTTATCCTCCCCAAAACCTATCGATCAAAAGCTGGGCGGAAGCAGACCGCCCCCGCGAAAAATTGCTGCATCAGGGCAAATCAGCGCTTTCTGATGCGGAGTTGCTGGCTATTCTCATTGGCTCGGGTACACGGGAAGACTCTGCGGTCAACCTTTCCAAGAAGGTGCTGAAGTCTGTCAGCCACAACCTCAATGACCTGGGGCGGCGCAGCATTGCCGAGCTCTGCACCTTTAAAGGCATAGGCGAAGCCAAAGCCGTCACCATTGCCGCTGCCCTGGAGCTGGGCCGCCGGCGGCAGCTCTCCCGTATTGCTGAAAAGCCGCAGGTGAATTGCAGCCGGGACGCTTTTGATGCCATTGCCCCGATTCTGGTCGACTTGCAGCACGAAGAGTTCTGGATTCTCAACCTCAATCGCGCCAACCGGGTCATGGGCCGCAGCCGCATCAGTACCGGTGGCATGGCAGGCACGGTGGTGGATGCCAAAATCCTGTTCCGCAAAGCCCTTCATGCGGAGGCCAGCGCCATCATCCTCTGCCACAATCATCCCTCCGGTAACCTGTTCCCGAGCCAGGCCGATCTGGACCTCACTAAAAAGCTGGTAAAAGCCGGGCGGGCGGTAGATATCCCCGTGCTGGACCACCTGATTGTTTCGGAACGCGGCTACTACAGCTTCGCTGATGAAGGGAAACTGTAAGCTCCTGCAACTTATCGCCTGCTGCTGTGTTTCTAAGACTGTCCTGAGAATAATGTGACAACACCGGAATGGCATCAAGCGATAAGAATAAGGTAGACTACAAATTACTGGGCAGGGTCTTTGCTATGGCGAAACCCTACCGGACGGTTTTCATCACCGCAGCAACCCTGGCGGTCCTCCTGGCTCCGATATCAACGGCGCGCCCTTACCTGATTAAGGTGATGGTAGATGATTACATCTTCTCCAACGATATCCCGGGGCTTTCTAAAATGGCGATAATTCTGGTGGGGCTGTTGTTCCTGGACTCGCTGTGCAGGTACTGGTTTATCTATTCGACCAATTTGCTCGGGCAGTCCGTCATACGCGACCTCCGGGTGAAGGTATTCCGGCATATTACCAAGCTCCGGCTAACATACTTTGACCGCACGCCTATCGGGACCTCAACCACGAGGACGATCAATGATATTGAGGCCATCAATACCGTGTTTTCGCAGGGGTCCATTACCATTATCGCGGACTTACTGACGCTGGTGACGGTGCTGGGCGTCATGTTTTACACCAGCTGGAAACTGACCCTGATCTGCCTGACGACGATGCCGTTTCTGATCCTGGCGAGCTACATTTTTAAAGAAAAGGTCAAAAAATCTTATCAGCGGGTCCGCTCGCAAATTTCCGCTATGAATGCCTTCCTGCAGGAGCGTATTTCAGGCATGCGGATCGTGCAAATCTTCAACTCGGAACGGGAAGAGATGGATAAGTTTAAAACCATCAACCGGGACTATACGCAGGCTAACCTGGACAGCATTCTCTACTACGCTGTTTTCTTCCCGGTGGTGGAAATCATCTCAGCCGCCTCTCTGGGCCTGATGGTATGGTGGGGCGCTCAGGATGCGCTGAGAGCCAGTGGCGTCACTTTGGGTGCACTGATTGCCTTCCCGGTTTACCTCGATATGCTGTTCCGCCCTATCCGGACGGTAGCCAATAACTTCAACAACCTGCAGATGGGGCTCGTGGCCTCGGAGCGGGTCTTCAACCTCATTGATCAGGATGACCGGATTGAGGATCAGGGGGAGCTCAAACCTGAAAAGCTGGAGGGGCACATTGAATTTGAAAAAGTCCATTTTGCCTATCAGCCGCCCGAATATGTGCTGAAGGATATCAGTTTTGAGGTGAAGCCCGGGGAAACGCTGGCCATTGTGGGCAGTACCGGCTCCGGCAAGTCAACGATCATCAATATCCTCAACCGCTTTTACGAAATTCAGCGCGGGGAGATCAGGGTAGATGGCACGCCAATTCAGGACTTCGACCTGGAGGCCTACCGGAAGCGTATCGCTATTGTATTGCAGGATGTGTTCCTGTTCTCCGGATCTGTACTGGAAAATATAACACTAAGGGATGACCGTTTTTCCAGGGAGGAGGTGATCAATGCGGCGAAGCTTATTGGCGCACATGAATTCATAGAAAAACTACCTGGCGGATATGATTACAAGGTGATGGAGCGCGGCGCAACCCTGTCTATGGGGCAACGGCAGCTCATTTCCTTTGTGCGGGCGCTGGTATTTGACCCCGATATTCTCATTCTGGATGAAGCGACCTCCTCTATTGACCCGGAGACCGAATCCGTTATTCAGTACGCTATTGAAAAGCTGATTGCCAAGCGAACCTCTATTATAATTGCGCATCGGCTTTCGACCATCCGCCATGCTAACAATATTATGGTTCTTAGTCGTGGAGAGGTACAGGAATTTGGCCCTCATGAAACGCTGCTGCAGATTGAGGATGGCAAGTACCGAAACCTGTATGAGATGCAGTTCCTTCAGGTTGCAGAAGGGGAGTAGAGTAGCTACTGAAAAACCGCCTGTGAAACCGCCCGGATCAGAAAGAAACCATCCTCGCCCTGCTTCTGATATAATGGCATTAGGATCAGCCCGTCCTCAACAGCTTCTATGGGGCCATTGCAATCGAAAGCAAGGATCTCTCCCTGTTTTACCTTTTGAAAATTCTTGTAATCCGGCACCATGCGGAACTGATCTCCGGGCTGTATGGAATGGGTGGTAATCAGCTCTGATACTTTGGGCAGGCCGCGGGCGTACTCAATGAGCAGCGCATCGTGGCGGTTCTCCACATCCTCAGAGCGGACACACCCTACTGTACGCATACAGTTGATAATGGCTGCGATGGCCCGGTTCACAGACAGGGTCTCCTCATGCTGGCCTGACTCAAAACAGACCGTAGTGGTTTCTATACCGATATTTTCCGTATTGAAATAATGCAGGGTCGTACCCTGAATGCCTTCCAGCAAGCCGGTGATCACCGGGGCGTGGAGCTCAACGGCGATATTCACACTCTTAGGATCGTCGGTAGCAATAGAGAAAATGCCCCCGTAGGCCGTAGTGGTGTGGAGGTCGAGGACGATCACTTCATCGGGCTGATAGTCCTGGATTTCCTCCATAACGGCGGTATGCAGCTCCAGGATTTCGAGTTCCTCGTGGCGGAGCTGACTGACCGGGGTATTCAAAATCCTTCTCACCTGTTCTGGCCGCCACTGCCGGTTGAGGTCCCGGTCGAGAAAGCGTACACCGTTTTCAATAGCCCGAAGGTTGCCTTTAAACCCTACGATGCGGCCCCGGAAACGGAAATCAGGGTTCGATTCCGGCTCTAGCTCCAGTAATTTAAAAAGAATGCTAAGCGCCTGAATACCAGCCGGCTCATTGCCGTGCATGCCTCCGAAACAAATTAAAAGCGGCCCTTTTTCCTGGCCGGTATGCCTTCCTATTAATCGCTTTTCCTTCATGACTCCTTATCTCGTGGTTCGCTGAAGGCAGGCGTGCTGCCCACCGGTCGGTCCATTTTGCCAATATACGAGAGTTCGCTAAAAAAAGGAAGCGGGCCAGGAAGGGCTTCACAGATTACTGTTTCAGGAAGCCACCGCCGGAGAAGATTTAGGATTGGGGAGGCGGAGCTCCAGGTACTGTGCTTTAAAGCCGAGCTTCTGATAAATGGCCAGGGCCGGGTTGTCGGATTTGACGTGCATAGCGATATCACCGTCCGCATATTTGATGCCCTGATCAATCAGCTGCTTTACAAAAGCCTCCTTTCTGCGGTAACTGTCTTCCACGGTTACAAAAACAAAGATATTTTTAGGGTTATAGGCTTCCATGCCGGTACGATTGGCAATGATGACACCGACAATCTGCTGCTGATGCCGGGCTACCAGTACAAAACCGCCGAAGGAAGGTTTGAGCTTCATAGCATACTCTACTGCTTCCCGGATACTGTCACCCTCACTATGCCCCTCCTGCTCCATAAGGAAGCGGACCACCTGACTTTTCTCCATCGGGCTCATACCTGAAAAGGCATCGTACAACTGATACTGATAATCCATTTTAAATCGTCTTTTCGCTCTCTCAAAGCAGTAAAAAAATAACTGTTAAACCTGTTTTCCTGGAGCCGACCGATGCATAACGCAAAGATCAGGCGTTAGATTGCCGACCGTTCACGAGTGTTGGTTCAACCGGGGCTGCTGACCTGACTACGGGGATATCTCCGCTAAAAGGCCATTAGGAATAAAGGCTTCGCTAAAAAAGGGATTATAGTCTTGCTTGAAGTTTTTGGGAAAGTGTTTGCAAGCTATTAAGCCTGCATCACTAATCAGTGCTCTGTTTGGGGCTCCGTTGAGGAGCATATAGAGTAGATAGTTAGGCTATGTTCAGGGATGCTTCAATTTGACAGAGGCGCCCGTCAGCCGTTTCGCTGCCTGAACAGGCAGGGCTTTGGGCAAAAACCGGTGTCAAATCAGGTAAACAGAGTGTTGATCATAAAGTGAAGTTTTGTCGCTCTAAGAACGAACAGTAGACAAGTTAAAGATTATCTTTAGCATTTCAAATTTTCGGCTCACTTCTTTCTGATTTTCAGCAGAGTATCACAACAAACAATAATATGAAAGCGATTTTAAGCCTCCTTATCCCTGCCCTCAGCCTTTTCCTGCTGCTTCCGGCCTCCCCTCCCACTCCATGGCAGGACAAAGTGGAGCCCGCGCTGATGACCGCACTGCAACGCGATGGCTATGCCTCTTTCCTTGTCTTGTTTGAGCAGCAGGCTGATGTATCCGCCGCACGTCAGCAGGGCAGTAAAGTGCAAATGGGCACTTACGTCTTTGAGCGTACCCGTACGGTAGCCGCTGCAGCGCAAAAATCAGCCATCGGGCTGCTCCGGGCAGAGCAGGCGCCTTACCGGAGCTTTCACATCGTCAATGCCATTCAGGCCAAAGGAGACCTAGCGCTGGTAGAGGCCCTCGCTGGCTTACCGGAAGTCAGGGCTATCCAACCCAACCCAACGGTAGCGGTAGACCTGCTGCCCGAAGCGCGCGAACAACAAGCCATTGATTTCCGGGAAGGCGTGGAATGGGGCCTTGCTGCCATCGGTGCGGATCAGGTGTGGAATATGGGCTTCACTGGTCAGGGCGTGGTTGTAGGCGGGCAGGATACCGGCTACGAATGGGACCACCCCGCTCTCAAAGAGAGCTACCGCGGATGGGACGATACGCTTTCCCAGGCAGACCACAACTACAACTGGCACGACGCCATACACGAAATTGATTCCATGAACGGCCCGCCCTACATCGCCGAAGCCAACCCCTGCGGATTGAGCAGCCTTGTACCCTGCGACGACCACAACCACGGCACCCACACGATGGGCACGATGACCGGCACGGTCAGCGATGAAGGCAAAAGCATAGGCGTGGCGCCGGGTGCCAAATGGATTGCCTGCCGCAATATGGAGCGCGGCTACGGCAGCCCGGCCTCCTACATCGAATGCTTTGAGTGGTTCCTGGCCCCCACAGACCTAAACGGGGAAAACCCAGACCCATCCAAAGCCCCCCACGTTATTGCCAACTCCTGGAGCTGCCCGGAGATTGAAGGTTGTACGCCAGCCAATTTTGAGACCATGCAGATTGCGGTGGACCACCTCAAAGCAGCCGGTGTGGTAGTGGTCGTTTCTGCGGGCAACAGCGGCAGCCAATGCCACACGGTGAGCACCCCTGCCGCTATTTTTGAGAACAGCTTTACCGTTGGGGCTACCCGTCAGACCGATACGATTGCCAATTTCAGCAGCCGGGGCACCGTCACCGTGGACAGCAGCAACCGGCTGAAGCCAAATATTGCCGCACCGGGCGTAGGCGTGCGCTCCAGCATTAGGAACGGGGGCTTTGCCACCTTCTCGGGTACGAGTATGGCGGGCCCTCACGTAGCCGGCGCCGTTGCCCTGCTGATTTCTGCCAATCCGGAACTGGCCGGGCAGGTGGAAGCCATTGAGGAGCTGCTGGAAAGTACAGCCCGCCCCATGCGCAGCGATCAGGACTGCGGCGGTGTATCTGGCATGGAAGTGCCCAATGCGGTCTACGGCTATGGCCGGATGGACATCCTGGCTGCCGTACAGGAAACGGTGAGCACTTCCAGTCAGGCAACCATCCCAACGGCACAAGCTTTGCACGCCGCCCCTAACCCGGCACGGGAAACGGTGCTGCTGACGAGCGTTATGCCCCCTGCCGCTCCGGCAACAGTTCAGTGGTTCGATGCCCAAGGCCGCCTTATTAAAACAGTGAACTGGCCTGCAATGACTACACAATTGGAAGTGGATATCCGCGATTTGCCGAAAGGCGTTTATATCGTTCAAGCCCGGATGGGCAGGGCGCTTTTCAGCACGCGGGTAGTAAGGCAATAGGATTTGGCAGGGTGTCAGGAAAGTTATTACCTTTGCACCCGCAAAAAATCAGGAGCTACCTGGTTTTGAGCATAGTATGGTTAGCAGCCGGGAGTGATCCCAGCAAGCCTGCAACTTGTGATTCGTTAACGTACTAACAAAACAACATGCCGATATTACACAACCGCGTCAACAACGACGAGCTAAAGCGTCGTATGCTGGAGAGTGACGAGGCGCGCGTCACCCTGTCTTTTTACCAATACCACAACCTGGAGGACCCGAAGCAGTTCCGCAACGAGCTCTTCGTGCGCTGGAGCAGCCTGGGCGTCTTTGGCCGCATCTACGTGGCGAAAGAGGGCATCAACGGGCAGATTTCTGTGCCGGAGTCCAAATTTGAAGCCTTCAAAGCGGATATGTACAGCATTCCCTGGCTGAACGGGGTGCGCCTGAACATTGCCGTAGACGATGACGGCAAGTCCTTCTACAAGCTTAAGATCAAGGTACGCGACAAAATCGTAGCCGATGGGCTGGACGATGACAGCTTTGATG
The DNA here is from genome assembly GCA_024742755.1 of bacterium. GTDB lineage: Bacteria > Bacteroidota > Bacteroidia > Chitinophagales > Saprospiraceae > Phaeodactylibacter. Next base: position 20,077 of record JANSXW010000052.1, read on the forward strand.
TGACCAAGCGCGGCAGCCACCTGAGCGCCGAGGAAGTCAATGCGCTGATGGACGATCCGGACACGGTGGTAGTCGATATGCGCAATCATTACGAAAGCGAAGTCGGTTACTTTGAAGGCGCGATCCGGCCGGATGTGGAGACCTTCCGCGAAGCCCTCCCGCTGGTGGAGGACATGCTGGAGGACCAAAAAGACAAGCCGATCATCATGTACTGCACTGGTGGCATCCGCTGCGAGAAAGCAAGCGCGTATTACCTGCACAGAGGCTTCCAAAAAGTGCACATGATCGATGGCGGCATCATTGAGTACGCCCGTCAGTGCGATCAGAAAGGGCTGCCGAAGAAATTCATCGGCAAAAACTTCGTCTTTGATGAGCGCATGGGCGAGCGGATCACCAATGATGTGATTTCCCGCTGCCATCAGTGCGGTGCCCCCTGCGACACGCATGTCAACTGTGCGAATGACGCCTGCCATATCCTATTTATTCAGTGCCCAAACTGCGCCGAGCAGTATAATGCCTGCTGTTCAAAGGCCTGCGATGACTTTAAGGCATTGCCCGAAGCGGAGCGGGAAGCCCTGAAAGGCAAGGTGGAGTTCAACGGCACCAAGTTTGGGAAAGGCCGGTATAAAGCCCTGCGCAAGGACGAGCCCCTCGATGTAAGCTAAGCTGGCAAACATCTGCCTGCTTCATACCTTTTAGAGGAAATAGCTGGCCGCTATTCCAAAATTACTGGTATGAAGACCCTGATAAAGCCACTGTATTTTCTTGTATTCCTGCTCGGCACTTCCTTCCCGGGCAGGGCTCAGATTCCTGTGGACAGTACGCAGGCCAGGGCAGAATACCAGGAAGCCCGGTCTCAGATTCAGGGGTATAACAGTGCCTTTTACCCGCTCAGCGCCCTCAACACCGGTCTGCCCGAGCGGCCGCCCGGCGTGAATTTGCAGACGCCCCGAGCCTGCCTGGAACACTTTGTCCGGGCCTGCCGGGAAGAGGCATTCCGCGAGGCGGCTCATGCGTTGAACTTCAACCTGATGCCCGCAGCACAGCAGCAGGAAGTGGCAGAAGCCCGGGCACGGGAGCTGTTTTACATTCTGTCCAAGAGTGTACGCATCGACTGGGATTTGCTTTCTGATCGCCCGGACGGGCAGATTAATCAGGGGATAACCGCGCAGCAAGCGGTGACCGGCAAGCCGCTGCGCAGCATCAATTTTGGCAGCCTTGACCTGAACGGGCAGCCCCTGCCCCTGCGCATTCAGCGGGTGCGGGTAGAGGAGCAATCCCCGGTATGGGTGGTCTCTGCCAATACTGTTGAAAACATCATACCGCTGTACAAAGCCTATGGCCCCAGCCCGCTGGCGCAGCGCATCCCGGCCTGGGCCAAAACGGAAATCATCGGAATTGCCTGGTGGAAGATCATCGGGCTGGCCATTCTGATCACCCTTTGCCTTTTGATCGCCCGGTTGAGCCAGTACCTGATCAACACCGCCGTCAGGCGCTCTGAACAAACGTGGGCCAATGAGCTGGGCGAGAAAATGGGGCAGCCGGCCGCACTGGCCATCAGCGCCCTGCTCTTCTACGCTGGCATGAAGCAAGTCCTGTCCATTTCCGGCACCTGGTCACCTTACCTCTACGCCCTTCTGCTGATTGTAGTGATTGGTTCCATCACCTGGCTTCTGATGCGCACCATTGACTACCTCATGGACCGGGTGGCAGAACGGAAGGTAGGCGACATCACCAATGAGGAAAACCTGGAGTCCAAGCGGTACCTTACCATGATCTCCGTTGCGCGAAAGGTAATTGCCTTCGTTGTGATTGTCCTGGGCATTGGTGCGGTCGTTTCTCAGTTCCCTTCTCTGCAAAACCTCGGCTTGTCCTTGTTTGCTTCCGCTGGTATTGCGACTGTCATTCTGGGTATTGCCGCGCAGGCAACGCTGGGCAACATCATTGCCGGGCTGCAGATTGCCTTTACCAAGCCGGTACGTATTGGGGACTGGGTATTGTTTGAGGGGGAGTACGGAACTGTGGAAGACATACGTTTCACCTACCTGGTCATCAACACCTGGGACAAGCGCCGCGTGGTGGTCCCCCTCCGGTACTTCATCACCCACCCTTTTGAAAACTGGACCATGTACGATGCGCATTTGCTCAAACCCATTGTGCTGCACGCCGACTATAAAATTGATGTCAACCTGGTGCGCAATAAGTTTGCCGAGCTGCTGCGCGCTGCCGACGCCTACGATGAAGCACTGCCCCCAAAAGTACAGGTGGTGGACAGCTCTAAGGAAGCTATTGTGATCCGGGCGTTGTGCAGTGCTAAGAATGCACCGGTAGCCTGGGATTTGCATTGCCAACTGCGGGAAGATATGGTCGCTTACATCGCCGAACTGGAAGCAGGCCAATACCTGGCCAAAGAACGGGTGAAGCTGCAGCACTGAAGCTATTTTTCATCTTTATCTTTAGGAAACAGCACTTGCCGGACTGGCAAAAATGCTTAATTTGATGGCTCACAAAAGAAGCCAATGAGTATCAACGTCCGTTCCCGCCACCTCGAAGGTGCCGAAGTCGCCTGGTTCGCCCCGCTTTGCAATGGGGATGATGAATTTTTGAGCCGGCATGACTTCCGCTACAAAAGCAACTGGAGCAATACTTCCAACGTATTGCTGACTGCCGACCGGCTGGGCTACCGCAATATCCTTTGCCCCTCTTCCTATCAGGTGGGGCAGGATGTGTGGACCTTCGCGAGCGCAGTCGCCCCCCTCACGCAGCAAATCAACATCCTGGGCGCCATCCGCTGCGGAGAGCTGCACCCGCCCATGCTGGCCCGCTCCATCGCTACGCTCGACCATATTCTGCGCGGAAGATTAACCATCAACATCATTTCCTCCAATATGCCGGGAGAGGAGCTGGAATCGGCCGCCCGCTATCAGCGCTCCCGGGAGGTGATAGAAATCCTGAAGCAGTGCTGGACGCAGGACCATATCGACTTTAAAGGCGAGTTTTACAACCTACAGCTGCCTACTACCGAGCCGGTAAAGCCCTATCAGCAAAACGGCGGCCCGCTGCTCTACTTCGGCGGCTACTCCCCGCCCGGCGTAGACCTCTGCGCCGAGCACTGCGATGTCTACCTGATGTGGCCGGAAACCGAAGACAAGCTGCAGCAGCTGATGCAAAATATGAGTGACAAAGCAGCCGGCTATGACCGGGAGGTCGACTTTGGCCTGCGCGTGCACGTCATTGTGCGGGAAACGGAGTCGGAAGCCCGTGCCGCCGCCCGCCGCCTCATGACTTATGTGGACGATCAGCGCGGGGAGGAAATCCGCCTGCGCGCACAGGATGGCAAATCCTACGGCGTTTCCCGCCAAACTGCCGTGCGTGAGCAAGCCGACGACGAAGGCTTTGTGGAGGACCATCTCTGGACCGGCATTGGCCGGGCGCGCTCTGGCTGCGGCGCGGCTATCGTGGGTGATCCCGATCAAGTGCTTGCTAAAATTCAGCGGTACATGGATATGGGTATCAGGGCTTTCATTTTTTCTGGTTACCCGCATCTGGATGAGTGCAACCTCTTCGGGCGCTACGTGCTGCCACGGATTAAGACGTTCTCTATGCCGGTGGTGCAGGGCAGGCAGCCGGCGGGGATGCCGGATACGCCGCTGGGGGGTGGGGTACGGGGGTGATTTTACTGATGTACGGCCCCATAGGGGTCGACTATTAGTAAAAAACCGCTCCCATAATTTAATTGACGCTGTAGGTGTCACACTTACCGGAGAAAATAAGAGCTGATGCGACAATCTGGTTTGCGCCCCATATCGTTACTCTAGCAACTGATTATACTCCTCTGATTCTTTCAGACGTAGCAAGGTGCCGACCTTGGCGTTTTATGTAAAGAAATACCTGAAATCTTTACATTTGAAAGGGACTGTGTAAAGAAAAGGCTCTTTTCTTTACACAACTGGCTATCTGAAAAAACAGAACCTAATTACTGTAATAAAAGTAACACCTACAACCCCGTGATCGACCTCCTAATCGTCCTTTCCTACTTCACCCTTGTCTTCCTGGCAGCGCTCAGCGGGCGGACGGGAGCGGATGTCACCACCGAAGAGTACTTCCTCAGCAACCGCAATCTGCGCTGGCCCTCCGTGGCGCTCTCCACTATAGCCACCAATATCAACGGCTACCAATTTCTGGGGATGATGGGCTCTGCTTACCTATACGGTTTGGCGCAGGCGAGCTTGGAGATCAATGCTATACAGGGCATCCTCATGGCGGCCTTCATCTTTGTGCCGATGTACCTGAGCGAGCGGGTGGTGACCATCACGCAATTTATCAAACGGCGGCTGGGGGAGCGGGTAGCGCTGTTTTATACCGGGGCGAATATCGCGCTGTTTTCCACCATCACCCTGGGCGCGGCGCTGTTCTGGGGCGCTTATGCCGCGGATCTGGTGTTTGCGGAGTACATGAGCTACCTGCACCCGGACCGCATCACGCGCATCGCCATACTGGTGGTGGGGCTGGGCATTTTTTCTGCTACCTATACCTATCTGGGCGGGCTGAATGCCGTGGTCAAGACCGACATCATTCAATTCACCATACTGCTCTTGGGCGGTTTTGTGGTGCTCTTTGTGGCTATCTATCACCTGGGCGGCTGGCGGCAATTGTACGTCAAAACGCCCGAGCTAATGCACTTGCACCTCCCGGCTGACCATGAAAAGCTCCCCTGGACCCACATCTTCGGCCTCTTCCTCCTCAATATCAACTACTGGTGCGCTAACCAAACGGTGATGCAGCGCTCCCTCGCCGCCAAGAACCTGAAGCAAGCCCAAATCGGTCTGATGGTAGGCGGCCTGACCAAATACGTGATGGCGGTGCTCATCGTCATACCGGGCATCGCGCTGGTAGGCATTCTGGGGGAAAACGGTCTGGCAGAGCCCGACCTTGCCTTCCCCTATTTGGTGAAAACCTACCTGCCTGTAGGCGTGAAGGGCATCATCCTCTGCGCCCTGTTTGCCTCTCTCATGAGCACGGTGGATTCCACCTTCAATTCCCTGGCGACGCTCTGGTCCATCGATATTTACAAGACCTATTTGAATAAAGAAGCAAGTGATCTGGAAGTGGTCAATGCCGGGCGGCGGGTCATTCTCGTCACGCTTTTCACCGGGGTAATGATGGGTCTGGTACTGCTGTATATCAAGTTTGAAAATCCGCAGGCTGCCTTCACCCACACGCTTAACGAGCTTCGCTACTACATCAACTGCGGCATCGTGGTGCTCATCTGCGGAGCGGCCTTCCTGCTGCTGCCCAATCACCGGGTTGCCCTGATTGCCTTTTTGAGCACGATCCCGTTGCATTTGGTCTTCCAGTACTTTTTCCCGGAGATGAATTACTTTGTGCGGGCGGGTTGGGTCATAGCCCTGGCGTTTACACTGCTCAGCCTGGGAAGCTGGCGGGGCGGCTGGAGGCCATGGAGAGCGCTTTTCCACCCGGGCTCCCGCCGTATACAGTTGATTGGATGGGGGCTGTTGGGGTCTTTGGTGGTGTTGCATGTGGTGTTTCATTAGGTGAGTAGGTGATTGAAACACATAGGCACATAGGTGCACATAGTAGGTGGCGCATGTAAATACGTAGGTATTTTGCATGATGCCAAGTATGGCACTACTTTTTTGTTTTTTATGAAACAAGAGAAAGGCTGCCGGTTAGCAGATTCTGGCTTTAGCTTTTAGCAAATCAACAGCCCGAAGGCAGACATCGCATTCTACCCAAATGCCAAGGGCAAAAAACCTATGTGCCCCTATGTGCCTTATGTGTTTCCAAAAAAGAACGCAAGCCAAGAGCCAGCCGCTTCGCACATCACACCTCCGCGTAGAACTCAGCTGGTGGAAAGCTCCGGGGCAGGCATAGCATTCCGCCCGAACACCAAGAGCAAAAAACCTATGTGCCCCTATGTGGCTTATGTGTTTCGAAAAAGCAGAACCTACTCCCGTACCCGCTCAAACACCACCCCGCCCCACCATCTCCGCCCGCACCGCCTTCAACTTCGCCTGAAGGCTTTGCCCATTTTTCGCCACAACGGCAATAATCAGCAGGGGGATGGCCGTGTAGAGCAGCCCAAAGCCATTCTTTGCAAGCCCGTAGATCATTACCCCGGCTAAGAAGCCGATCAATAAATGGCCTGTAAAACTTTGTCTTTTCAGTTTTTGCGCCTCGGCCCGCAGCGCTTCCAGGGGCAGCTGAGCGTAGTCCTTTTGGTCTGTCATCGTGCTCTGTTTTGTCAACATTTGGGCAATCTATCGTTATTACGCGTGCTCCAAGAACCAACGAATCTTTGGCTCGTTACCCAGTTGTTGAAATTTAACAACAAAGTAGTTTTTTTTCATTCAAATCCACTCACTCCTTTACAACACCCCTGGTATGAAAAATTTATACTTGTTCCTGGCCCTGTTATGCACAATTGCCCTGACGGCTCAGAACACCTACAATGCTCCTGAATTCGGAGACCTGGAAATCAATGACTGCAATGGCATCCTCTACGACTCCGGTGGGCCTGATGCGCCGTACACCGATGACAATGAATCCTACATTTACATCAATGGTACCTCCGGGGAGGCGCTATCTCTTACCTTTACACAGTTTGATGTGGAAGATCACTTTGACTTTCTTACCATCTACGATGGTGCTTCGACGAACAGCTCTTTGGTTGGCACCTATACCGGTTTGAATCTACCCAACAACGGCAACCCTATATTCCTTTCGGGCACCAGCTGCCTGCTGGTATTCACCAGCGATTTCACCATCACCGGCGCAGGATTTGCCATGAATTTTGATTGCATCGACTTTACGGAGCCTCCCGTGGCCGCTGCGGCCTTCCCCGCTCTAAGCTGTACCGGGACTGTCGCCTTTTCGGATGCGTCCACCTTTTTCCCGGACAGCTGGGCATGGGATTTCGGGGACGGCAACACCTCTGCGGAGCAAAACCCCATCCACACTTATGCGGAGCCCGGCACTTACGATGTCCAACTGGAGGTTTGCAATGAGAATGGCTGTGATACCTTCTCTGCCAGTCAGGCGATCACCTTCGACCCGGAGAGCTTCGCCTGTACCAATGGCATCAACATGCCTAATCACGGGCTGGAGACAACCACGCTTTGCAATGGCGTGCTGTACGACGATGGCGGCCCCGATGGCAACTACAGCGAAGGCAGCAACGGGCAGTTCCTGATCGCGCCTCCGGGGGCGACGAGCATCACGGTTACCTTTACGGCTTTTGACCTGGGCGCTGCGGCTACCAATAATGATCAGTTGTCTTTATTTGCGGTGAACAACGACGTCTACACTCCGCTGGCCACCTATTTAGGCAACAGCCTGCCCAACAACGGGCAGCCCATCACCTTTCAGACGCAGGCGCTGGGGCTGTTCTTTTTTGCCGACCACGATGGCAACTTCCCGGGATTTGAAATGATATGGGAAGCCAACGGCATCGCTAATGCCCCTACTGCTGCCTTTACCGCGAATGCCACGGAGGTCCCCTTCGGCACCGCCATTCAGTTTACAGACAGCAGTACTGAAAACCCCGGTGCCTGGTCCTGGGATTTTGGGGATGGCAACACCTCAAGCGTACAAAACCCAAGCTACGTTTACCCGGAAGCGGGCACCTACACCGTAGTTCTGACCGTCACCAACTGCAATGGCTCAGACACAAGCGTGCCCCTGGAAATCACCGTGCAGGAGCCGCCCGCGCTGACGGTTGACCCGGACAGCTTCTCCGTTGAGCTCGACGCAGGCACCGCCACCACAGCGACCCTTAACCTGTGCAACGTCGGGCAGGGGGACCTGCTGGCCAACATTAGCAGTCAGGATGAGATGAACCAAACCGGTTACCGCTTCGACTTCACGACATCTGATGAGGGCGCGGGCTTCAACTGGCAGCTTTTCAATCAGGACTTTGAAGTCATCGCAGAGAACAGCCAAACCTACGCGGCCAATTCCACCTACAGCGAGATTATCAATGGGCTGGAACCCAATACGGAGTATTATTTCTGGATTACCGGCGTACCGGAAGGAACGGCCGTTTTCGAGACCTTCACCCTTACTGATTTAGGTACAGGAGAAGAACTTTTTTCCGGGTTTTTCAACTTCATCATTGATCAATTGTATATCCTGCCCCTGCCGCTCGGTGGGCCGGGCGGGTCGCCCACCTGGCTTTCAACCGGCACAGACAGCAGTTTGCTGCCCGCCGGGGACTGTGAAGCGATCACGGTCACTTTTGATGCTACAGACTTAGTGGATGGCACTTACGAAGGTTCCATCATCATCAGCAGCAATGACCCGGATCAGCCAACGGTGACCATCCCGGTAACGCTGATTGTGAATGGGACGCCGGAGCTGAGCATTTCCACCAATGACCTTGACTTCGGGGAGGTACAGATAGGTGCGGCTTCCACGCTGAGCTTCACTTTGGAAAATACAGGTACCGCCCCCACTGCCATCAGCGGATTGGAGGCAGCCCTGGCCGACTTTGAAGTGCAGGGGCCTGACAGTATCACCCTCGCCCCGTTTGCGGCACAGACCATCAGCGTTTCCTTTGCACCGGGCGAGCTGGGAGCATTGACTGAAACCCTGACGCTTGTCAATAATGCCGGTGATGACCTACTGGTTACCCTCACAGGGACTGGCGTAGCCGCTCCGAGCCTGACCGTCAACCCTACGGCCTTCACTGTGGAGCTGATTGAAGGGCAGGACACCACCCTGACTGTAGATGTAGGGAATGTTGGAGAAGCGCCCCTTGATTTCATGGTCAATACACAGTCCGGCAACACCGGTTTTGTTTTCAACTTCACTACCGATGACTGGGGGGAGGAGTTTTCCTGGGTTCTTCTGGACAGCGGGAACAACACCATTCAAAGCTCTGAAGGCATCGTCTATGAATCGAATACCACATACAGCGTAGAACTGTCCGGGCTATCTGCGGATGCGTCCTACACGCTTCAGTTGCTGGACAGCTGGGGAGATGGTGCACTGCCCAATTACAGTGTGGTTGACCTGCTTTCCGGGCAGGAAGTAGCGTCGGGCTCCTTCATCGGAGATGGTCTGCTGCAGGAATTGGTCCCCCTTGGCAGCCCGGCTGAGGCTGATTTCACGGCTATTTCGCCAACGAGCGGCACGGTAGCCATCAGCGAAAGCGCTGCCCTACAGATTAGCCTGAACGCCACGGGGCTGGCCACCGGTGTTTACAACCTGGTGTACGAGCTGGAAACCAATGACCCGCTTCAGCCTATGGTGCCCATTAACGTGACGCTTTTTGTCATTGCTCCGGTGACCGCTGGCATTGAAGCCCCATCTTTCATTTGCGGCGCGCTGCCGGTACAGTTTACAGATGTCAGTACGAATCAGCCCACAAGCTGGACCTGGGATTTTGGGGACGGCACGACCTCCAACGAACAAAACCCGGTGCATACTTACACCGAAAGCGGCACCTATACGATAACACTGGAAGCCTGCAACACGCTGGGTTGTGACATCGTCACGCTTGTCGATTTTATTGCCGTAGAACTCGATTGCTTTTCCCAAAACATACCAGCCCAACCGCACGGCTTTGAGACCGTCACGGTCTGCTCCGGCAATCTGTACGACTCTGGCGGACCCAATGGGCCTTACCAGGAAGGCAACCTGGCTGGTGTTACCATTGCGCCACCCGGAGCCTCTTCCGTAAGCATCACCTTTAGCGAATTCAATTATGAGGAGCACGCAGATTTTTTGTTTGTATACGATGGCTATCCCGGTACAGGCACGCTGCTGGGTTCATTCACCGGCAATGAATTGCAAGGGCAAACTTTAACGGCCGCCTCTGGCGTACTCACTGTGCAGGAGTATACCGATCACTTTGTAAATTTGAGTGGTTTTGTTGCCACCTTTATCTGCGACGCTGTGCCAACGCAGCGGCCTAAGCCTCAGTTTTCGATAGCTGATACGCTTGTTTGTGCCAATGAGCCCATCGTGTTTATTGACGAGAGCCTGCAGATCCCCACGTCCTGGTTCTGGGAGTTTGGTGATGGGGGCGTCTCAAATGAACAAAACCCAATTTACTTCTACGCCGAGAGTGGTACTTATACTGTAACTCTTACGGCTTGCAATACCGAAGGCTGCAACACGATTGTGCAGGACATTAGCATAACTGTAGACCCTGACTGTTTGATTGAAAATATGCCTGTAAATGGGCAGCAGGTAATACAGGGGTGCTTTGGAAGCCTCTATGATTCCGGTGGGCCAGACAGCAACTACGTGGACAACAATACGGGGATAACAACGATCATTAGCCCGGTCGGCCCTATCACTTTAGAGTTTGTGGCTTTCAATTATGAGAATGGGTTCGACGGGGTAGCCGTTTTCGATGGCGCGGATACCGATGCGCCGTTGCTGGGCTACTTCACGGGCAATGAGCTGCCGGGCCCCATCACCTCCTCCGGTACGGTGATCACTATTGTGGAGAATACCGATATTTTCGAGAACGAGAGCGGCTTCCGGATTGACTACAGCTGTCAGGGCACATTGAACTTATCCGGTTCAAGGATCACTGTAGCGAATGCAGAGATGTGCGATGGGGTACGTTCCTTCGGCATCAACTCTACGGCAGAGGTAGACAGCTGGAGTTGGGACTTTGGAGATGGGCACACCTCTACAGCAGCCAACCCGGAGCATACTTTCGAGCACAATGGTATCAAGCAGATCACCTTGACGATCTGCAACGCCGAAGGTTGCGAAACGATACAGACTGCGATCTATTCCAATAGGCTCGTGCCAGAAATCTCGGCACCGGATACAGTAGCCGTTGGTCAAGAGGTGGAGCTGCACGGCATCACCCCTGAGGCTACTCATTGGCTTTGGGACTTTGGCAATGGTGAAATGGTACTTCATGACGCGCCAGTGACTTCCTACTCTGAAGCAGGCTGGTATGATATCAACGTTCGTCTAATCAATATGGATGTGCACGAGACCTGCGATGCCCGACATACTCATTCCATTTATGTGGATGCCAATCTGACCAGCACCAGCGATGTTGCCGCGCAGGACTTCACGGTATTCCCCAACCCCACCACCGGTCAGCTTAACATCCGCGGACTGGAGGCGCTGGGAGATGGTTACGACATCCGGATCTACTCTGCGGTCGGGCAATTGGTGAAAGCACAGCCTCTGACACCACAGCTATCCATAGCAGAACTCCCTTCAGGCATTTATGTCCTGGAAGTGGTCAGCGGTCAGGAGGTAATTGGCCGGCAGAAGGTAATTAAAGAGTAAAAGGCAAGAGATCGGCTTGCTAAGAGACAGCATCCTGTTGGGATGCTGTCTTTTTTTAGGAGGGGCTTCTTTTTCAAAACCCCAGTTAAGTTTTCACGGCAAAAACTTAACTCAACAGGATTTTAGTTAAGAAAAAGACCCTGAAACTTAACTGAATGAAATTTTAGTTAAGAAAAACAGCTCAAAACTTAACTCAATACTTTTTCAGTTAAGCACCGGGCGGGCAGCCTCTCCCCTACCTATACCGTTTGGGAAAGGAAGGACACTCCTGTCAGCTCCTCCGAAGCCACCCACAGGGCCGACCAATCCGCAGGCTGCCCGATGGAAGGGGGCAGTTCGACACGCCGGGGCGGGCCAGCGATTTCGCCCCATTTGCCGGGGCCGTAGTAATGATCGGGCCCTACGGCCTCTCCAACGGCAGCGTAGAGTTGAGGGCGGGCATTTTGATCGGCGGTGGGCAGCAGGGGCAGGAGTATTTTGTCAGCGATGAACCGGAGAACGGCATTGCCCTCCACATTGCGCCCCAGGTTGGTGGAAGCACCGCCCGGGTGAGCTGCTACGGCAATCGTCTTTCCTTCCGGCAGGCGGCGGTTGAGTTCCAGGGTAAACATCAGATTGGCAAGCTTACTTTGCCCGTAGGCTTTCCAAGGCTGATAGTTGACAGGGTTACGGAACGAAGCGATGTCTATTTGCCCATTACGCGCGGCCAGACTGGAGACATTGACGATGCGGCTGCCGGAGGTGGCCAGCAATACCGGAAGCAGGTGGCCCGTCAGTGCAAAGTGGCCGAGGTGATTGACACCAATTTGCTTTTCGAAACCATCCTGAGTCGTACCGTAAGGCGTGGCCATGATGCCGGCGTTATTCATCAGGACGTCCAGGCGCTCGTATTCTGCTTTGAAGTTTTCGGCGAAAGCCTGTACCGATTCCAGGCTGCCCAGGTCCAGCAGCATAAGGCGGGCAGGGGTGGTTTGTACCGCCTCCACTTCCTTCAGGGCCGCAGCGCCCCGCTCTTCCGACCGACAGGCCAGTATGACTCTTGCGCCGTTCTTAGCCAGGGCTTTGGCGGAAGCCAGCCCCAGTCCGCTGTTGGCTCCGGTAATGATGATGACTTTGCCTTTTAGGTCAGGCATATCGGAGAGTGTCCAGTTCCTTTTCATAATACTCAATTTACCGATTTAAAGGCAGCCAGTAGTTGATTGTTGACTTTTGGCTTCGATTATTGGTGCCCCCCTTTCAATTATTTGTATTTTTCGTTCCAAAAAATGCCCACCTGCCTGAATTGCCAGCAGCCCATCGTCGAAGATGCTCATTTTTGCCACCACTGCGGCGCCAAAGTTGTCCGGGAAAGGCTGACGCTGTGGGGATTTTTTGCCCAGCTTGGCCAGACGGTATTCAATACCGATTCCAGTGTCTGGCGAACGTTGGGGCACCTGTGCTATGCGCCGGGAAGGGTATGCCGGAGCTACATTGAAGGCATCCGGAAGCGCTACCTCAGGCCGGTGAGTTACCTGTTTTTTGTCGCCGGCCTTTACGGGTTGACGATTTTGCTGTCGAATGGGGAAATCCGCTATTTTCATGAGGATTTTGCGCTGGGGTTCACCAGCTACGACGATGCCACCGGGCTGTCGGAAGAAGAGCGGGCAAAGCAGCTGCGGCCGCTGGCGCTGACATTCATCTTGCTTTCCATTCCGATTTTGTCCCTCATCAGCCGGCTGGTTTACCGGCGGGCAGGGTTCAATTTGGCAGAGCACCTGGTAATCAATGCCTATTACATGGGACAACTCCTTTTCCTGAACTTAGTGCTGAACTTTGCAAAGGTACTCTTCCCGGCTCTTGAGGAGCATTCGGTTTTTTATTACCTGTTTATGATTGTATTTCTGGGCTATGTCTGGGTGCTGCAGGTTCCGACTTTTCAGCCCCGGGGTATTTGGGCGGCCATCAGCCCGATACTGTTCCTGCTCATCATGCTTTTTATGCTGGGGCTGTTCTACGGGCTCGGGGCTGAACTGTTATTGTCGGGGGCAGGGTAGATCAACCTTCCAGCGGTGGCAATTGGGACAGCACGGTCTCCGGGACTTCCCGCTGTATGGCAGCAAACCAGGCCCTTTCCTCAAAACGAATGTGCTGTTCGAGCAGGCGGCCGAGCTCATCCAAATCACCGGGCGTGGACGTATCGGATAGCTGTTGGATTTGCGCGGTAATCTGCCGGTGCTCCGCCTGCACCTGATCACTCATGGCCTGCAGCTGTTCGTGGTACGCGCGGGTGGCGGGGATCAGCACGGTGGCTTCCCAGTTGAAGTGCCGGCTTAAGCGTGCTTCCAGCTCTTTTTTGGCGAAAGCCACCTTGCCCGGAACATCTGTGGGCAGCCCCTTGTAGTCGGGCACATCGCTTTTGAGCAACTGCGCCAGTATCAGCCCTTTATGGTGCTGCCGGGACAAAGGGATTAAAGCGGGGTGGCGTTTGAGCGGTTTTCGGTCCATGCCGGGAAAATACAAATTTTCTTACCTTTCGAGGGAGAATCCATCCTACTACGAAACTTGAACCCGTATGAAGCCCTACCTTTTTGTTGTATTGGTTAGCGCAGCGTTCCTGCCGGCACTTGCGCAAAGCGATTTGCCCTACGAAGCGCGTTATTTTGTCAATTCAGCAGGGGACAGCCTCCCCTTCCGCATCCTCTTTCCGGAGGGGTACGGAGAAAGCGGACAGGATTATCCCTTACTGTTGTTTCTGCACGGTGCGGGAGAGCGCGGGCAGGACAATGCAGCTCAGCTGGCCCACGGCGCCCGGACGATTGCCGACAGCATTAGCCGCTATCCGGCAGTGGTGGTATTCCCACAGTGCAAAAAGGAAGGCTACTGGGCAGAAATCGAGCGGACCGGGGAAGGCTTCAGCTACATTTTGCGCGAGCGCCCCAATCCCAACCTTGCACTCGTCATGGGGCTTTTGGACCAACTCGCTGCCACCGAAGCCATCGATACCAACCGGCTTTACCTTGGCGGGCTTTCCATGGGCGGGTTTGGCACCTTTGAGCTGCTCGCGCGGCGGCCCCGGACCTTTGCAGCTGCCTTTCCGATCTGTGGAGGCGGTCTTCCTTTGCTTGCCCCCTTGTATGCCCCACATGTAGCGATGTGGATCTTCCACGGTGCTCAGGATCAGGTAGTGCCGGTGGCAGAATCCAGGGAAGTCTATGAGGCCTTAAAGCAAGCCGGGGCGAATGTGAAGTATACAGAGTACCCCGAAGCCCGGCACAACAGCTGGGACAATGCTTTTGCGGAGCCCGGGCTATTCAGCTGGCTGTTTAGCCAACGGAAAACAGACTAACTGCATATGCTGATTTACCTGCTTTACGGTGCCGGGATTTACCTTTTGATTTGCATTGTCTTTTACACCATGCAGGACTACTTCTTTTTTCGGCCTGAGATTCTGCCCGGAAACTTTAAGTACGAGTACCCCTTCCCGTTTGACGAAGTGCACTTTGAGATGGAGGATGGCGGCTACATCAACGGGCTGCACTTCCGGGTGCCCAATGCCAAGGGCGTTGTCTTTTACCTCAAGGGAAATTCGCGGAGCCTGAAAGGCTGGGGCAAATTTGCCAAGGACTTCCTGGGCAAAGGCTATGACTTCTTTATGATCGACTACCGGGGTTTTGGCAAGAGTGCCGGCAAACGGACTGAAGCGACCCTGTACAACGATGCGCAGACGGTTTACAAATGGCTTAGTGAGCGCTATCCTGAGGAACAAATTGTGCTCTACGGCAGGTCACTGGGCAGTGGCATTGCGGCCCGGATTGCCGCCTGGAACAAACCCCATATGCTCATTCTCGACTCGCCTTACTATTCATTTTTATACCAGGTACGGCAGTATGGGTTCTGGCTGCCCCTGAAGTGGGTGCTGCGGTACCAAATCCGGACTGACTTTTTCATCAAAAAGGTTACCTGCCCTATTTTTATCCTGCATGGCACGAGTGACCGGCTGATTCATTTCCGGCAGGGCAAGCTGCTCCACGAAGCCGCGCCCAACAGCGAGCTCATTGCTCTGGAAGGCGGCGGCCACAACAACCTGCCCGACTTCCCGGAATACCACGAAGCGCTTTACGAAATCCTCCACGACGAAGAACGCTACGCCCGGCTGGTCAACCTCAGGGAATGAAAAACGCACTCGCTCACGAAGAACGAGTGCATTTCCAAATAAACGTGCAAAGACCAAGCCGCCGAAATTAACGGCTGATCACTAATCGTTGACTAACCGGCTCCTGCCCTTCCGAGTACATGGTCACCAGCAATACCTGATTGTTGCCCCACTCATCGGTATTCAGGGTAAGCTGACCGGCATCGCGCATCGTGTAGGTACCAAGCGTTTGGCCCATCATATTACGCACCACTACAGTGGAGGCTGCAGCCGGATGCTCAAGAGCAATCGTCACCTGATCCCGCGCGGGGTTAGGGAATAAGCTAAACTGAATGGCTGCGCCGGCAACCGTGGTACCGGGAGCCCCCATCGGGAGGTTGCCCGTCAATGTGACGGCAGAACCGTTGGTGAAGCCGGAGTTTTCGTTGCTGCAAAGCGCTCTTACCCGCCATTGCACTGTACTGCCTGCCGGCAGATTATTATCGGTATAAGTGGCCGCTGCAATATCCATGGAAGTCGGTGCGAAGCCGATAGGCCGGTATTGCAGACGGTAGGCGTTGGCATTGGGCACGGGGTCCCATTCAAAGGTTGCGCTCGTAGCGGAGTTCGCGAAGGCATTAAGGCCCGTCGGGTCAGCGCAGCCTTCGTCCAGGTCGCAGATATCGTTGTTGTTGGTATCAATCAGCGTACCGAGACAGTTGCAATCTGCATCAAATACATCATTTTCGGTACAATCATCGCCGTCATTGCAAGGTGTACCAATGAGGTCATCGTCCATACCAGGGCACTGATCATCGCCGTCACAGACCCCATCGTTATCTGAATCGGGGCAGGCGTCATCAGTAGTGGTAAAGTTTTCTACCGATGAATACGGCGAATCTTCACTGCTGCAGAGCGCCTTCACCCTCCACAGGTAGGTGGTGCTTGCACTCAGCGTAGTCAGCTGCTCGCTGTTGCCACTTATGAAGAGGGTGACCACATTATTCAAAGGCATCCCCTGCTCGAGGTACTGCAGTTCGTACTCATTAGCGCCGGACACCGGGCTCCAGCTCAGCAATGCGGTATTGGTGGTCAGGTTGGTGGCCTGAAGGTTGGTTGGGACCACACAGTCGTCCACTTCATCCAGGTCGCAAATGTCGTTGTTGTTGGCGTCAATCAACGTACCGGCACAGTTGCAATCCGCACCAATCACATCATTCTCCGTACAGTCATCGCCATCATCGCAAGGCGTGCCAATGAGGCCGTCATCCATGCCCGGGCACTGATCGTCGCTGTCGCAAACCCCATCGTTGTCCGAGTCCGGGCAGGCGTCATCTGTGGTGGTAAAGTTTTCAACCGATGAATACGGAGAATTGTCATTGGTACACAGCGCTCTCACCCTCCAAAGGTAGGTCGTGTTTGGGTTCAGTGCGGTCAACTGCTCACTGTTGCCACTGACGAAGAGGGTGACAACGTTATTCATAGGCGCCCCCTGCTCGAGGTACTGCAGTTCATACTCGTTAGCACCGGACACCGGGCTCCAGCTCAGCAATGCGGTATTGGCGGTCAGGTTGGTGGCCTGAAGGTTGGTTGGGGCTGTACAGGGCGGAGTGGCGGGCAGGCAGAAACCGGTGGCCTCCTCGCTGCCAAAGTTGCCCCCGCTGGCCAGCACGGTATTTGTGGCGTCATCGGTGAGGGTATAGCTGCCATTCCCAAAGTCACAGCAAATGCCATCCCCGTAGGCATCGAATATATTGAAGCTGAAGCAGCCATCGGCCAGGCAGATCTGCTCATTCACGGTGCTATTTGGCGGACCGCTGTAGCTGCCCCCCGATGCCAGGACGTTATTGCTGTTGTCCGTTACCGTCCAGGTGGTTTCTGCCGGGTAGTTATCCAGCGTAATCGAAAGTGTAAGGGTATTGTCGCCTGTAAAGAAACTGGAAGCAGCGCCGTCATTGGCAGGCTCGTCATCCGTTCCTCCGTTGGGCGCGCTGGCAGATGCGGCAAAGGTATGGCTGCCGTTAGAGAAGCTGACCGCCGGGAGGGTTACTTCTTCCCCCTGATTGCTGGCCAGGCTCCCCGTCCAGTTGTAACTCTGGGCAGGGTTGCCATCCAGCGAGTAGCTGATCGATACAGAAGTCAGGGTTTCGGAACCATAATTGAACAGCGAAACCACCGGGCTGACGGTATTCCCGCAGACGGCTCCTTTGGGCGCTGTCACAGAGGCAATGCCTGCATCAGTGGTACTTACTGCGCTGCAGGGAGCCAGACAGGAAGCATTATAGACCTCGCTCCGGATCAGGTCGCCGGGCTGAGGGCCGAAATTCTCTATGAAGGAGATCCCAACGCCGCTCAAAAGGTGGCAATAACTCATAATGGTACCCTCATCAGGCGTTTGCCCGTTATTATAGCAGCCGCTGGGGGTATAGCCGGCTGCCGGCCCACAGTTATCGATAGGCGAATCGTCGCCATTCCACGCGCAATCATGGGTATGTGGGGAGCCCAGGTTGTGCCCGATTTCGTGGGTCACCACACTAACGGTCCAGCTGTAGGTAGGCACTGTGTTATAGCTCGAATGGATATCGCTGTAAGCCACGCCATAACCATTATTGTTGCAGATTACATCGAGATAGGCAATGCCGCCCCCGCCGTTATACCCAACGAGGTGCGCCATATCGGCCCCACCGAAATCGCCATTGAGGTGCTGCCGGAACTGTACAAGGTAGTCTCCGGTGGCCGGGCCCGTGTAGGGGTCGGTCGTGTCCCATACGAATATCTGGTCGACAACGAGGTTGATGCTTTCATCAGCGTACAGGGCACTCACCTGGCTAAAGACGCCGGCGACGTAGTTCGCTGCCTGTGTGACCCCGCCCTTGCCATCGTGGATGTCCTTGTCCACCTCAACGTACATTTTCACGCAGTTATTCGGGTTGGGCGAACGGGTGCCCTCCGTTTGCCGCTGACCCGGGCGGTACCCCGGCAATTCTTCCGCGTAGCAGCCTTTCAGCGGCGGTTCTGCCAAAGCCTCCGATGGGTAAAGGATGTGAACGCCTGCTGCATTTTCCACCTGCCCGAGGTTGTACTGTTGGCCCCGGAACTCAATGACCCCCAGGATTTCGTCCGGCAGGATCAGCAGCATCGCCAGGGAATGGGTTTCCCCATTGACGGTGCCCCGGTAATGCAGGCCCGGATCAAAAGGAATGGCCCGGTTGGGGTCAGAAGCTTTCCGCAGTTTGAAATCGGGAGACAGGTATTCCGCCTGATACAGCTCCAGCAACAGAGGCTGCCCGTTGTGGTCTTCCAGCCGGATTTTCAGTTCCTGCGGCTCGTCCCGCCTGACCTGATGCAGGTTTTTGCGGTGGAGGGAAAAGTAAGCAGCCTCATCGACCTGCTCTTTGGCCTTTGCGGCCCAGGGCCCACCGGGGGCCTGAGGCGACAGCAGTGCCCATTCCGGCGCCACCGCAAATGCGGCCTCACGGCGGGCGACCTCCTCAGCAATAGGGTGGTTGTGGTTTTGCGCAACAACAGAGGTATACGTCAGCAGCGCGCTGAGCAATGCCCAGCAAAGGGTAAGGGAGATTCTGTGCATGTTTTGCTTTGTTTAGGTTAAGTATATTATTAGGATTGATCACCGGAAGTTCGTCACAAACGGCCCCAGCCCTTCATATATTATAATAAGCTATACCAGATTGATAAATTTTGCAAGCCTGCCGGTCAAAAAAAGCACATCAGGAAGCTCATTCGCGATAATTCGGGCATTCCGTGCACATTCTACCCTGCCGGGTGCAGCAGGGGGAAGCCTTTGCGGCGCCGTTCAGGTATACGCCGTCATTGCCAGTCAGGTTTCACCCTGTCACGATTTTCTTATTTTCCGGGGGAACTTCCTTTGGCCCTGCGCAGTTATATGGATCACAGCCTGAAACGGCTCAGAATGATTTGCTAAAAAAATTTCACCCTTTTTCTTGCACATCAATTTGAAGCCGTTTATCTTTGCAATCGCAATTGAGAAAAACGCTTCTCAAGCTGGTTTTAAAGACCCATGGTGTAATTGGCAACACAGCAGATTTTGGTTCTGTCGTTCTAGGTTCGAGTCCTAGTGGGTCTACAAACAACTTTGATTAGCCACTGATTTATAACAACTTATAAAAGGAGAATTCTCCGCGTTGTCAAAATCGTTGTCGTAGATCGAAGAAATGAGAAAAAATTGGCTGGGCCCTGTGCCTGGCCTTTTTTGTTTAGGACTAGCGTAAGATACGACATTCTCCCTTAAGTGTAGTACTAGTGCCTCCGGCACTAGATAATAGTATTTAAATTATCTTTGTGCTCCAGATAAAGATAATTCAAATATGGCAAAAGCACTCCCGCCCTTAGAGGCAAGTCCAAGACAGCGTTCGTTGATAAACAAACGCCTTAAGCAAGGTCATCTTAGCCACCGGCTACATCAGCGCTATGCGCTCCTCCACGGTATGC
>JANSXW010000350.1 GCA_024742755.1 bacterium
CGTGCCGCGCGCGCGGGAGGCTGCAGCACAAACCCATAGGTGTTGCGGAATCTCCGGCTACGGAGAGAGCAGGCGCGGAGATGTTAAAAAACCCGCAATCCGATCACGGGAGCGCCACGTGCGCGGGAGGCTGCAGCACAAACCCATAGCTGTTGCGGAATCTTGACTGCGGGAGCGCAGGCGCGGAGAGATGCAAAAACCTGTTCTCCGCAATCCAATTATAACGGGAGCGCTGCGCGTGCGGGAGGCTGCGGCACAAACCCATAGCCTCGGCGAAGTCTCCGACTGCGGGAGCGCAGGCGCGCGCCGAGCGCGTGCCGTGTGCGCGGGAGGCTGCAGCACAAACTCATAGGTGTACCCATAGGTGATGCGGAATCTATATTGGATCAAGGAAGCCGGTTGAGGTTCGGATAGTGAGGGGACCAAGGTCGTCTTCTACAACCTTGCTGGTGTTGAGGCAGGCGTCCTGGCCAAGCAACCCTAAACCCGTAAAAGGTTGAGGTTTGGGTGGTCAGGGGTGGGGAGATTGCTGAACGCGGCGCGCGCCGCCCCGACGCTTTAAGCGTCGAGGCGCGCGCTTGAACTTGGCAAACCCTAACCCTAAACCCCAACATCTCCGCGCCTGCTCTCTCCGTAGCCGGGATTCCGCAATACCTATGGGTTTGTGCTGCCTCCCGCGCACGCGGCACGCACTCCCGTGATCGGGTTGTCTCCGCGCCTGCGCTCCCGCAGTTGGAGACTCCGCCGCAGCGTTATAATTGGAAGCGGCTGGATCTGGCCGGCCTCTGCAAGCTTCTGCTGGCAGAATGTTCGTCCCGGGGCCGCAAAGATCTGTCCTATCTTGGCGGGATCCGGCTCAGCCCCGAGGATGTGGGGTGGCCCGCGCCTTACGCGGCCGTGGAGAGCTACGACCTGGCGGACGGGTCGCGGCAATTGACCCGGGCGACGCCCTGTGGGCCGAGGTCTTCGATTTGCTGCCCGGCGCACAGGAAAGCACGGCGCTGAAGGTTTTGATTGGATTGCGGAGAATTGGTTTTGGCATCTCCGCGCCTCGCGCGGGAGACTTTAGGGTTTAGGGTTTAGGGTTTAGGGTTCAAAGACTTCAAGACGTGGATTTTTCAAAGCGAAGATCATCTAAAGCTTCGATCTCAATCCCACCCACCCAGATCCCATTACCAAGGGCCAGCCTCAACAAGTTGCCGGGACCAAAGTAGAAAACCGAACTTGGAGGCGCGCGGCGGAAGCCACGCGGCAAGAACAACCGCGCGCGGCGACTAGCAAGAGGTTGCGAGCAGCAGCGGCCGTGCGCGCGGGTGGTGGGCAGCAAGCAGCGAGCGATGAGGCACACGCGGCAAGCGACCCGTCGCCAAGTTCCTCGCCAGAGGAAAAGCAAAGGCAAAAAGTTGGGCCGACATCAAGCTCGCTTGGCGCGTGCGTTGGCTCAGCAACACTCTCGTGTCAAGAAAACGAGCGCCGTGCTGCAAAGAACGCCGTCTCGACTGCGCGAAGCCGCGCAGAAAGACCGAGCGATTTGAAAATTGAAGAAAATCTGCGTGCCGCCGGATTACGTCGTCGGCCGGAGCTGCGTGTCTCGACTTGGAGGAAAAGCTTCACAAGTAGGTTTTTGTAGCATGAACTGTAACAGGGAAAATCGAGCCGCGCAATGGC
>JANSXW010000128.1 GCA_024742755.1 bacterium
TATATTTGTCGGTAGCAACGAATAGGAAACTACATCAAATCTACTCAGGCGCACCCTCCGAAGTCTGAGCCTTACAAAAGTAACGATATTTTTTTCACAACTGATACCTTTTTTGGCATCAAATGCCATTTAGGAGGTTTGGTTTTAGGGCCAGGGGAGAAAAAATTCAGGCCCTGGATCGAAACAGAACCACTTAAATAGCGTAGAATTATTAGAATTGTTGTATTTTAGTCATACAATAGCAATGCACGTCTCTTTGAGTCCACGGCAAAGGGAACAAATTCACAATCCATGAATGTATTTTTACGAAAGCAAAATCTAATCCTGCTCCTCGTTTTACTGGGGCTCCCTGCGTTGGGGCTCAGTCAGACTACGGTGAGGGACACGATTTACGAGTCCCAGGGCTACAATCAGATCAGCACCACACTTTCCTTTACCTCTGAGCCAAACGATCCGGCAATGGTTTCTGCACCGGAGTATGGCGCTGTAAGCTGGACGGAAGTGTCCCCTTTCAACTATGAGTTGACTTACACGCGTACAGATGGTCAGATGGGGGCAGATGATTTCACGATGCTGGTCTGGACCAATGTCTTTTCCTACGAGCAAGTTAATTTTCACATTGTCGTTAAGGCTTCAGCGGTGGAGTGCCTTCACGATCACGCAACCACCAACGTCAATACACCGGTGAACATCGATGTGCTGCAAAATGACCTGACGACCACCGGGATTATTTACCTCAAGAATATTCCGCTGGCCAACAACGGCTTTGCAACTTACTCAGCAACGGATGGGACAATTACCTTTTTCCCAAGTACGGATTTCGAAGGCACGGCCTATCTTAACTATGTCGCCTGCGACAGTACAGGAACCTGCGACAATGGCACCGTAAGCATCAGCGTATTGGGACAGAACGCGGGGCAATCGGATACGACAAGACTATTCACGAAAAAGAATACCACGCTCCCGGTATTTATTCCGCAGGAGTATACGCTGACGCAGTCACCTGCGGAGGGTACTTACACTAACGACGGATTTATTCCTTACTACGAGCCGAATATGGACTTTGTCGGTATTGATTACCTCGCCTTTGATTATCAGGGCGCCGATAAAGTCATTGAAATTGACGTGATGGACCTGGAGGATAATTCCTTCGCAGTTGATGACGAATTTCATATGACGCCTTTCGAAGGGCAGGTGGAAATTGATGCGTTGGAGAATGACCTTTTTGGCTCAGATGCCAGTTGTGTGCAGTTGCAGGCTCAGCCAGAGTATGGGACCGCCTCCTACAATCCTCAGGCTGACGGGCGGGGCGTATTCCGCTACACACCGCCAGCGGGCTTTACCGGCGTAGATTGGTTTACTTATACTTCCTGTCCTCCGGGCGGTACCGGCAGTCAGTCTGAAACAGCAACCGTTTACGTCTTTGTAAGCAAATACGAGCCTTCTGCTACCAACTTCCAGATGAGCACCCCCAAACTCACCCCACTTGTGGTGGGCTACAGTGTGCCCATTCAGTCCTATTCCTTTGATATCATAGAGAGTGGTAATCTGGGGTCTACCATTTTCCTTGAGGGAGAGGTGGATACAACCATCCTTGGCCAGCAAATTACCGGTCATAACCTCATCATCTATACCCCTAATGATGGTGTAGACAGTGGACTGGATGAAATCGAACTGGAGTACTGCGTTAAAATCAATGGCAGCTGTGCTTATCTAAAGACAGTAAAAATTGATATCGATATCCTGGATATAGGAGACGGCTCCGAACCTATGTGCTTTGATGATTGTATCTGGTCCGGCGATGCTAACTTTGACGGCATTGTAGACATGGAGGACCTGCTGACCATCGGTTGGGCGATCGGTGAGGTTGGGGTACCGCGTGCCGATGCTAACCCTGATCTTTGGTACGGTAAGTATGGCGATGACTGGAATGACCCATTTCAGAACCTGCCTATCGACCTGAAGCACCTCGATACAGATGGGGATAGCCTGATTACGGCTGCCGATACCACTGCCATTAGCAACTTCTATGGGAATGCCCACTCTATGACGGCTTCTGTTATCCCGTTTTACGAAGATGAGATTGTCCTGGAGGGTGACCTTTATGTCAGTCCGGGCGACCTTGTAGAGCTCAAAATGAAGATGGGGACACCCGGTAATCCAGCGGAGAATGTCTACGGATTTACCTTCCCATTCTCCTATAACTCCGACCTGGTCGTGCCTGGTTCTGTATTTGTTGATTTTGAATCCGACAGCTGGTTGACTTATAACTCGCCCATTTTGTATATGCAGCGGGATGATCAGGAGGGCACGCTTAATGCTGGCTTTACCCGTACGAATGCCATTGCTGCAAATGGTTATGGTGTGGTAGGATCAGTTAGCTTCGTTATTAATGATGATATAGACGGTTTCCGCGACGACGACGGCGCACTAGCCCTACAGGTAGGCGGCGGTTCCTCTACTGTGATGAACGGCGGTGGCAGTTCTTACGGCATCAATATTGGTGGAGCAACGATCCACATCCGCTTGGATGAGGAAGCGAAAGACGAGCCGCTAGATGCCAATCAGTTGAAGCTTTACCCTAACCCGACCAACCGGGACTTCATCAATGTCCACCTGAATGGGCAGCAGGACTTCGAACGCATCGTGGTGCATGACCTGACTGGCCGCCCAATGTTCGACTCCGATAATGTGCTGACGAACCGCATGCAGATATCTGTAGGTGACTTCGCAAATGGTATTTATATACTATCTGCCTACACCGAACGCGGCGTGGTCAACAAGAAATTCCAGGTGATCCGGTAAAGAAAAAAGCGGTTCGCCTCTCCCCGTTACCCCTTTCATTTCGTAAATCCTCGAAAAAAGAAGGGGTTTCGGGAAGTATGCAGGAAAAATATATACTATTTTGTAGCTGCAAAGCGTTAGTAACGCATCAAACTTGGTAATACATTCATTGTATATACATTCGTGGAATTATAATCATTGCTATTGAGTCGCACAGAAATGTGCGACTTTTTTTTGCGCGATCTTAAGTTTTTTTCACAAGTCTGCTTCCCGGATCCCTTCTAAAGCTGCTTCTAGCTCTGATTGCGTTGGTTTTGTTTTTCACAATCCCTTGTTTTTGTCTTTGTTCTTCCCTGGATAATGTTGAATATTTGTACTGTGAGAGGAAAGAAGCGTTGTCAACGGACCGCAAAACACCTTTCGCCACTAAGATTTGAATATGTTCATGGGATTATAATTTGTTAGTAGTGAGCCGTTCGCTACGACAGCTGAACGGCTTACTATTTTTTATAATCTCCGATCAAGATAAAAGAGTACGATTCCAACTAGGTTAAACAAAGGTCGTTTACATTTGGATACGTACTATTCGTGAGATTTTTTTAGATATGTTCATGGGATTATAAGCTAAGGCTGTGCGAAAAGCACAGCCTTTTTTAATATCCGTACCAGTCGCTCCACCATTCCTTCAGCTGCCGCTTCAACTTCTGCTCTGCGGCATTGTCCTGTGGCTCAAATAGCTTTTGCCCCTTTAGTTGATCCGGGAGGAAATCCTGCTGTATGAAGTTGCCCGGAAAATCGTGGCTGTACTTATAGTCTTTGCCGTAGTCCAGGTCTTTCATCAGTTTAGTGGGGGCATTGCGCAGGTGCAGGGGTACCGGTAAGCTGCCCGTTTGCCGGACCAGCTGCTGGGCCTGGTTGATGGCCATGTAAGCCGAGTTGCTTTTGGGAGAACTGGCTAGGTAAATAGCCGCCTGCGACAAAATAATCCGGCCTTCGGGCAGGCCGACCGCCTGCACGGCCTGGAAAGTGGTCGTTGCCATCAATAAAGCATTGGGGTTGGCCAAACCAATGTCCTCCGCCGCTGAAATCAGGAGCCGGCGGGCAATAAACTTCACATCTTCCCCTCCCTCAATCATGCGGGCAAGCCAATAGACCGCCCCGTTCGGATCGCTGCCCCGGATGGATTTAATGAAAGCCGAAATGATGTCGTAGTGCTGCTCCCCGCCTTTATCGTACCGGCTGATATTTTGCTGCAGCTTTTGGGTTACCATTTCATTGGTCACGGTGATGGGCTCGGACGCCTTCCCGTAATTCGTCACCAATTCCAGGATGTTGTATAGCTTCCGGGCATCCCCACCGGAGTGGAGGAGTATGGCATCATAATCTTCGATGGTGATTTTCTGGCCTTTTAGAAATTCATCTTCCTGGAGCGCCCGCTCAATAAGTCCAATCAGTTCTTCCTTGCTGAGGGGCTCCAGTACATACACCTGACAGCGGGACAGCAGGGCCGGAATGACCTCAAAGGAAGGGTTTTCTGTGGTAGCTCCAATCAGCGTGATAACGCCCTCCTCAACTGCCCCAAGCAGGGAGTCCTGCTGGGACTTGCTAAAACGATGGATTTCATCAATAAACAGAATAGGGTTAGGGCTGTCAAAAAAGCGCTGGCTTTTGGCCCGCTGAATGGTTTCCCGCACATCTTTTACGCCGGAATTGATTGCAGATAAGGTGTGAAAGGGCCGGTCGAGTTCATTGGCGATGATTTTTGCCAGGGTAGTCTTGCCGATGCCCGGCTGCCCCCAGAGTATAAAAGACGGGATTTGACCGGATTCAATAGCCTGCCGCAAGACCGCGCCTGTTCCTACCAAATGTTGCTGCCCTACGTAATCTGCCAATTGCCGGGGGCGCATCCGTTCTGCCAGTGGTTTCATAAAAAAATAATTTTTTCTGCTTTTCTACCCAACGCTTCACCCAAATTGCCCGTGAAGGTAACTGAAAGCTTTGCAAAGCTGAATGAATTATCAACAACTGTAGTACAAAAAACGAACATGAAGAAGATTATTACAATGACAGCCGCGCTTTTATTAAGCGTTTTTGCTTTTGCTCAAAACCAGGTCATCGTGAGCGGCACGGTGCTGAATACCGACGGGACGCCGGTGGAGGGCATAGAGGTGAACATTCATACCGACTCCCTGATCAGCGGCGGGCTGATTATCGCTGTTGCGATTACAGACGCAAGTGGGGCTTATTCCGCCATTCTGGATCTTGATGAAGCGGACACTCAGGGATGGCTGTACGCCAGAATTACCAATTGCGACCAGAACCTGCTCTTTGGTGATGGGGCCTGGTCGCCCGCCAATAGCGAGGTCGTTATTGATTTCACTTACTGTGATGTTCAGATTACGTGCCAGGCCTTTGTCTACCCGGACTGGCAGGATAATGTAGTGGCTGCCACAATGATTGGAACACCGCCGTTTAGCTACGAGTGGAGTACAGGTGCAACCACCCAAAGTATTGTGCCGGATGGCAGCGGCCTGTACTGCGCCACGGTTACCGATGCCTTAGGGTGTGAGTCGGTTGCATGTTACGATGCATCCGGAGGCAGTGGTTCAGACTCTACTTGTGTAGTCAACCTGATTTCATCCTCAACTGCTGCCGGCTTGGAGATTGAAGCCTTTGCGTACGGCCTAGGTGCGATTGACTATTCCTGGAGCACAGGTGAGGCGACCTCCTCCATCGAAGTAACGGAAGCAGGGACTTACTGCGTGACTACTACAGACGCGGAAGGCTGTGAAGCTACGGCTTGTACTGATTACTTCCCAACGCCATGCGGAGTGAGCATTGAGCTTGATACTTTTGGGATGGAACTACAGGCTATTCCGCAAGGTGTAGCGCCTTTTGCTTATAGCTGGAATACTGGTTCTACGTTCTCGACAACAGACATTGACCCTAATACAAACTTCTACTCCGTAACCGTATCCGATGCTGCAGGATGCACCGCCACGGCAACCTACTGGTATCAGGGTGGGGTGGACTTCTGCTCCGTAGAGATCATCGAAGTGCAGGGCGGCACCATGCTGGAAGCTGTTGTCTCCGGAGCTACGGGGCAGATCACCTATAACTGGAGTACCGGAGCCACTACAGCCTTCATTCAGGACGTGGAGCCTGGCAACTACTGCGTGACCGTAACGACCGCCAATGGTTGTACTTCCACCGCTTGTTTGTTTGTGACTGATCCCTCCGCTCCTTACATTATTGACGGGTATGTTTACCTCCCCGATAGTATTAATGAGGGCTCTGTGGAAGGCTGGGCCTACCTGATTGTGTACGATGAAACAGAAGGGACACTCACTGCGGTGGACACCACAGCGCTGGAGAACTTCGGCGGAGCAGCCTATTACAAATTTGATGCACAGCCTGCCGGCGAGTACCTGGTTAAGGCCGCTCTGGCACCTGGTACAAACGGGTACGAAGCGCACCTGCCAACTTACTATGGCAATGTACTCTGGTGGGACGAGGCTGGCTCTATTACGCTGCCTTTCAACGGCTGGGGCACCTTCAACTTCACCCTTATCCCCGGCGATAACCCCGGTGGCCCTGGATTTATTGGCGGGTACGTTGCAGATGGCGCCAACTTACAGTCCGGTGAGATCGAAGTCCGTGGCAGTGAACCCATGGAAGGTGTT
This sequence comes from bacterium, assembly GCA_024742755.1. Lineage (GTDB taxonomy): Bacteria > Bacteroidota > Bacteroidia > Chitinophagales > Saprospiraceae > Phaeodactylibacter. Next base: position 6,468 of record JANSXW010000128.1, read on the forward strand.
TCCATCATTCTGCTGGACGAAGAAGAAACCCCGGTAAGCTATACTTACACAGATATCAATGGCGAATTTATGTTCCCAAGCCTGGCCTACGGTACGTACAAAGTGGTCATTGAGCACATTGGGTACGAACAGCAGTACTATTGGGTCACCCTGAGCGAGGAGAACCCAGGTGCAGAAGGACTCAATTTTGAAATCGGAGCAGAAAGCATCACCGATACGGACGAACTGGCTAATGAAGCGGTGCTGTCTGTGTTCCCTAACCCGGCATCGTCCACGCTACAGATAGTCGCAGCCGAAATGCAGGGGCAGGGCGCTATTCAGGTGTGGAATGCACAAGGGCAGATGGTCCTTAGCCGCACAAATGTAGAAATGAGCGGTACCACTACAACACTGGACGTGAGCACGCTGCCTGCAGGGATCTACTACCTGCAAGTAAGCGCAGAAGGCCAGCTGTTGACCCGAAAGTGGATGAAGCAATAACACCCTTTACGATACGGGCTCAATCAGGGAACACCCGGTTGAGCCCGGTTTTTGCTATTTTACAGCAGAACAACCCATTATTGTAGCTTGGAAATAGACCCGAAGCTGATCAAGGATTGCCAGAATGGAAACCGGAAGGCACAGTTTGCCCTTTACCGGCTCTGCTATCCCTTGCTTATGGGCGTTTGTCTTCGCTACCGAAAAAACGAACCTGATGCGGCAGCCATGCTCAATCAGGCTTTCCTGAAAATTCTGGACAACCTGGATCTGCTGCCCGGGCATGTGCCCTTTGCTGCATGGGCTAAGCGGATTACCATTAACACCCTGATTGACGATTTCCGCAAAAACCGGAAGGTCAAAGAATTAATTGCTTCCACTTCTATCCAAGACCTGCCGGAAGCGCAGGGCGGGGTGGATTACAACGAGGCAGACAAACAATTTGACGCGGAGCAACTGGAGGGCTTTATCCGCCAACTGCCACCTATGACCTCCAAGGTGTTTAACTTATTTGCAATAGACGGCTATCCGCATACCGAAATTAGTAAGATGCTGGACATCAGCGAGGGGACTTCCCGATGGCATCTGGCTTCCGCCCGCAAAAAACTACAGGAAATGATACGCAACGCTATGAATGCTTCAAAGATCGTGTGATGATGGAACCAATGGACGAATTTTTCAAAAAGAAAATGGAAGGGCGGGACCTGCCCTTCAACGAAGCGCACTGGGCCGCTGCTCAGCAGTTGCTGGACGACCGCGATGCCCGGCGTGGAGCGGCCTGGTGGTGGTGGTCCGGATTGTTGGCCACTGCATTGGCAGTATTGGTCTTTGCATTATGGCCTTTCCAAACAGAGCCGGTTTCCAAGACTTCTGAGCCGTTGACAGAAAAACGGGCCGCTGAAAAGCAGGCAACGGAGGGCTCGCAGCCACCTGATGATGGCCTTGCAGGGCCTAAACGTGCTGCTGTTTCTGCACAAGCTGCTAACCCTGAACAGGCCGCTACTTTAACTGGTGATGAAACGGGGCCTTCTACATCGGTTGAATCCACTTCCAGGGCGACCGTGCCACAGGCAACCCTGTCAGCAGAAGCGTCTTCAAAGCCGGTTGAAAGCAGCATTCAGGCTGAAAACCCAGCGCCTTCAATTGATGACATCCTTAATGGGCGCTCGCTGCCTCAAAATACGTCTTCCGCTGAAGCTACTGCCCCGCCTGTAGCGATGGAAGGTCAGGAGGAGCAAGAGCTGAAACGGGAAGCAGTGGCCGCTTTTGATCCCATACCTGTGCTTTCGTTTTTGGTGGAAGAAGGGGATCGCGAAGCGGTGAGCGGTTTGCCTGACCCTTGCTGGCCGGTCCGGAAGCGCTGGGCGTTACAAACGATCCTGGGAGGCAGCCTTCCTGCTCAGGGCAATCAGGCTGGTGCACTGTTAGGGTTAGGCGCAAACTGGCCGGGGCGGGATGGCCTCGGGCTTTACGCTGAAGGATTATACCGGATCCGGCCGTTGTCTGGCCTGCCAACGCAAGCTTCCCTGCAACGTACCTACGGATTTGGTGTTACAGAAAATGCATTTGAACTGAGGGCCAACAGTCTGCACTACGTAGATGTTAATGCGGGGGCCGCTTATGCTTTTGGCCGGCATCAGTTGCATGCCGGTGCCGGAGCTACCTACCTGGTTGGTGCAAGAGGGCAGCTGGAGCAGGCACGAAAGGCAGAAGCGGAGCTGGACTACGGGCCGGTTTCCGCAATTTCAGAAGGGTGGATTGCAGCAGAAGGGCTTTCCAGCTGGCTGATCCGGGCGCAGGCAGGGTATGCATTTGAAGTCTTTCCCAATCTGCAACTGGCAGGGCGCGTACAGTACAGCATCACCCCCATACTTTTGGCTACAGCCCCCGGACAGCCCCGGTTATCGCCGGTTTCATTTGATCTGATGCTTAAATACAAACTATGGTAAATTACAGATGGGCAATGGTGCTTTTGGGGAGTATGGTGCTTGCCTTTATGGCGTGCGATCCGACGGAGTTGCCGCAGCCCACCGATGGCGATCCTGTATTTCGGTTGGAGGGCAACCTCGACAGTGCCGCATTCGAGCTGGCTGCCGGAGTAGACAATTATTTCATGTTCACAGAATTGTCACCTACCAATGATGGAAATTTACGGTCGTTAAGCCGCCTGGAAGAATTAGATTGCCCCACTGACTGCGCTCCCGGCTGGCAGTTTGAATTCAGTGGCAGTATGGCTGCCCTGGATAGCCTGCTGGGCATAGGGCAGGTCCCATTTATTCAGCCCGGAACCTTCATTACGGATACAACCTATACCCTCAATCTCACGGCCAACTCCAGCCATTCTGCCGGCGTACCGGCCCTCAGTCACCAATGGGGTTTTTATGATGGTTCTACGGCTGATGCCTCTGCCGTGGAAAAAGAAATCCCAGGCCCTGGCATATATGAAGTGGAGCTTACCACCACCACAGAGGGCGATTGCCAGAGCTATACCAGAAAAAGTTTCTCTTTTGACACCTTTCAGCAAGGTTGTGAAGTGAGCTTTTCCATTGACACGACTGTTCTTGATTCGCTTATTGTGGCGACTTATGATCTGGGTGGGCAACCCCAGCTTATCTGGCAAGACTCTATTAACCTTCCTTCCGGGGCTACTTTAAGCTTGTTGCCGCCACAGGGTATCAACCAATTCAGCGTTTGTGCAGAGGGCATTTTCCAGGATGGCTGCAATGCCGCTTCCTGCCAGACGGTTCTTTTTGAGCCATTTCCCGGGGCGGTTTGCCGGAACCGTATAGACGGGGGCATAGAAACATCCATCAATACGGTAGTCACGCCAGGGCCTTCCAGCGGAGTAATCATCCGTTACCAGGATGAAATGGGCAACCAATTTGCCACCGACACAGGCAGCCAGGCTCAGCCGTTCAGCTTTAGCATTGAAAGCGCCGAGCCCTATGAAAACAACAGCCTTGGGCAACCGACCCTGCAGTTAGGCATCCGTTTTCAGTGCCAGCTTTACGATGCGGCCGGCGCACCCTGGAAAACAGCCGAAGGAACTGGCACCATCGCCGTTGCCATACCCGACTAGCGCGGCTTAATAGTCCATATTGCTTTTGTGACTTACCTGCGCAAGGAGAAAATTATTCCTTGAATAACCCCCATAATCTTAGTATCTTTGGAAGGCACTATGAATTCAACCCTATTGCTTACGGGTAGGGAGAAAAATGGTGTTTTTTTGCAACCTTTATTATCACAGTGCCGTAAAAGCTGCTGTACCCTCCATATACTCCCTGTTCAAGCATACATTCCTATTCCAGATTGAAAAAAGCAGTGGGCTTCGGTTGCACCTTGTATGCCGGTTGTGCATCAACGGCTGCATAGTCTAACTGCTCAGACATTTACCTCCCTGAATGTGTCCCTGCGCATGCCACAGGCAGCGCATCACTAATTGTATTGGTCTAATTACCGGACGTATACGGTCGCTGCTGTGTAGGTCCAACTATGAGAAAACAAAAAGTATGATACCTGGCCACGTACCCAGGGTGCTGACCTATTCAGGCAGCCCCTACCGGACATTGGAGGAGTTTTTCCTGAAACATCGCCCGCCCGAGCAGGTCTTTCTGATCAATGCCGCCCGCAACAGCACTATTGTTGGGGAGAAAGGGACCCGGCTTACTTTTCCTGCACATTCGCTTTCCACGACCACCGGCCAACGGATTGATGGACAGATACAGGTTCGGCTTACGGAAATCAGCGGCCGGCTTGAGCATTTGCTTGCTGCCCGGCCCACCGCTTCTGAAGACCGGGTGGTGGATGCGGTCAGCCAGGTGCAGTTCAATATATTTAAGGACGGCTCTCCTCTGCAACTCAGTGAGCCGGTAAGGATGGAAATACCGGTAAGCCCACACAGCCAACATCCTCCGGGCAACGTAAAGCTCTTCGCCCGCAGCCTGCCCACCGTACGTTCTGTACAGAGTAATGCCTTCCTCGACTGGCGCCCGGTAAAAACGACCGTGGAAGTGCGCAAGGTGGGGGACCGGCGCTACTTTGGGTTCCCGGTACAGCGCTGTTCCTGGTACCAGTGCGGTCATTTTTTTGCCCGGAAAGACGCTAAAGTTATGGTGACGGCAAAAATCATTGCCAATACCGATGGCTTTGAAAGCCAGGAGGCCTTCCTTTGGCTGGACGATTCGAATGTAATTACTAAATTGTACCCCAGTGACCGCCATTTCAGTGGTTTGAATATTCCGCGGCGGGCCTCCGGGCACGTCATCGCTTATGGGATCTCGAAAGGGCAACTGCATTTTGGCGCTGCCCGCCTGAAAAAAGCTGCGGACAAATTGCTGCACGTTTATATGCAACCCATGGCGGAAGCAAAAATTATCGAAGCTATACAGCATTTATGACCCCCGAAGCCTATGTAAGCCTGTTGAAGGATGCCTTCCAAGCCAACGCCAATCCCGGGCAGGCCGCTCAGATGGAGGCGTATATGAAACACAAAGCCCGGTTTTATGGCATCAAAACGCCGGAGCGCCAGGCCATTGTAAAAAAGCATATTGCCTCGGTAGGCATACCAAAAGGAGCAGCGCTAAAAGCAGTATGCCGGCTGTGTTTCAAGCCTGATACCTACCGGGAGCTGCAATATGCCGTCAACGATTTGCTGCAAAAATCACTGTGCAGCCTTACCCCTGATTTTCTCGATCTCGTTGAAGAGCTAATTCCCCGGAATTGTTGGTGGGATACCGTCGATTTCCTCTCGCCGAAAATCGCCGGCGGGCTCCTGTTGCGCTTTCCGGATTGCAAAAAAGATTACCCTGACCGGTGGATTGAATCTGAAGACTTTTGGTTTCAGCGCGCCGCCATCATTTTCCAGCTGGGCTATAAGGAAAAGACGGACACCAATCGCCTGTTCCGCTACATCCTGCGCCGGGCGGACAGCACGGAGTTTTTTGTGCAGAAAGGCGCAGGCTGGGCGCTCCGCCAATACGCCCGGACGGCTCCCGAAAGCGTCCGCGATTTTGTCCGCCAAAACCCTCAACTCCCCAAGCTTACCGCCCGGGAAGCCACCAAGCATCTGTAGCCACTCAACTCTAACTCCCTACCGCAAATAAGACCCCCCATTAGCATCCAGCACACACCCCGTCGTGTAGGCCGCCTGCTCAGAAGCCAGAAAAAGGATACAATGCGCCATCTCCTCAGGTTGGGCCACCCTGCCATTAGGAATTTGACTGCGGATGGCCGCCCCGCTTTCGCCCTGCAGGTGCTCCGTTGTCATGTCCGTTTCCACAAAACCGGGAGCGAGTGTGCCGATGAAGATGTTGTGGGGGGCCAGGGCTTGCGCCAGGGACTGTGCCAGCGCATTCATGCCGGCCTTTGATGCACCGTAGGCAGGGTGCGTAGGCTCTCCGCGGAACGCGCCACGGGAGGACACAAAAACGATACGCCCGCCGCCCTGCTCCATCATCTGTTGCGCAACGCAGTAGGTGACATTCGCTGCCCCTGTCAGGTTGGTCTCCAGGGTCTGCTGCCAGGCCTCCTGCCATGCCTGATAACTCACTTCGGCAATGGGGTGGGGTATGAAAACCCCCGCGTTATTGACCAGGATATCGATGCCGCCCATTTCTGCCGCCACGGCCTCTACCATGCGTTCCACGGCTTCCGGATGGCTGATGTTGGCCCGGACCGCAAAGTGGCCTTCGCCCGTCAGGCTGTTGATGGCATCGGCTGCCGCAGCTTTATTGCTGTTGAAATTGATGGCCACGCGCGCGCCTGCTTCCGCAAAAGCCTGAGCCGTAGCCTTGCCAATGCCCCGGGAGCCGCCTGTAATCAAAACTCGTTTGCCTGCAAAGTCCATAGAGTGGAGGGTTTATCGCAATAAAGCGAAGAGAAATTGAACGTAAACGATCTTGGTGATCAAAGATACGGGCAACATCAACGTGAAGCCAATATTGGGTAGTTTATTCCCTGCTTTTTCCAGGGCGAAATCAAGCACCGCTGGCTGACTGGCCACCATGCCTGTCAGAAAGCTGAAGGGGATCTTCAGTAGTTTGTAACCGATGAACAGGGTAGCAATAGCCGTAATAAAACTGATGATCGTGCCCGCCAGGAAGATAATACCGCCGCCGCCTTGTGCCACGGTATCCACAAAGGTGTGCCCGGAGTTCACGCCCACCCCCGCCAGGAGCAGGATCAGGCCAATCTGCCGCAGCGTCAGGTTGGCGCTGTAGGGCAAGGTCCAGACAATGGGGCCGGTACGCCGCAGCGCCCCAAGGATTAGCGCCACGATGATCGGCCCTCCGGCAAACCCCAGCTTAAACGAGGCATCGCCGGGTAATTGGAAGGTGATCATGCCCAATAGCAGCCCAAGCGCCATGCCCAGCCCAAAACTCAGCAGGTTGATGCGGCTGAGGGCGTCGTAGGAGTCGCCGAAGAGCTTGGAAATCTTCGGGATGTCCTGCCGGCGGGCTACAAAACGGACCCGGTCGCCCAGCTCCAGCACGAGCTTGGAGTTGGCCAGCAGGTCAATATCGCCTCTTCTCACCCGGGTGATGATGGCCGCAAAACGTTCATTTAGGTTGAGGGTAGACAGGCGCTCCCCGGCAATGTCCGGATTGGAGACAAATATCCGCCGGGTGTCATATTCCGACCGGTCGGAGGACAGCCGGAAGGGCATATTTTCCCCAATCAGCAAGGTGACCCGTTCAATTTCTTCTTCATCTGCCACCAGTGCCACCTGATCGCCTACTTTCAAGGTGGTATCGTAATTGGTCAGCAGGGTCTCATCGCCCCTTACCAACCGCCCAAAAACCACATTTGCATTGAGCTGCCGCTTCAGGTCGCGCAGGGGGATGCCGGTAACGTCGGGCTGCGTGACCTCAACGGTCTTGCTGGTGACCGTCTGCCGTACCGGATATTCCTTTTTAAGCTCCCGCTCCTCAGCCAGGTAGTCTATCTTCAGGAGCCGGTGCATGACGTTGATCGCGATCATCACTCCGATAACGCCCATAGGGTAGGAGAGGGAGTAGCCGATGACCGCCCGTTCGCTCATCGATTTGGAGTTGGCGCTGCCCAGATTGGCATTGCTGATGGCATCCAGCAAACCCGCCAGTGCAGGGGTGTTGGTGGTACTGCCCGCATAGAGCCCGGCAGTGGTGCTGGCATCAAAATGGAAAAGGAAGTGCAGCCCAAATGCAATGGAGGCCGACAGGGTGAGCATGACAATCACAAAAATGATATCCCTTGATCCCCGTTGCCGGAAGGTAGCGAAGAAACTTGGGCCACTGCTCAGACCAATGGTGTAAACAAACATGGCGAGCCCCAGAAAGATGATAATATCAGGGATATGGAGCTCCGGGCTGAGGCCGCCCACACCAAGCCCGACGAAAAGCACCGCCGCCACGCCGAGGTTGCTGCCGCGTATCCGGATACTGCCCACACCGTAGCCCAGGCCAGCTACTACGAATAATAGCAATAGAGGGTTCTCGATGAAGGCGTCAACCATGCAGCTGTTTTATTTCAGGTTGCCTACATACTTGAAGAGGCGGCTCCAGTTGATACCATTGCCAATCGACCCTTCTTTTGTAGAGAACCAGATGATGATAGGCTTACCGACGATGTGGTCTTCAGGGACAAAGCCCCAAACCCGGCTGTCTTCAGAGTTGTGCCGGTTATCGCCCATAGCCCAGTAATAATTCATTTTGAAGGTATACTCATCGGTGGCTTCTCCGTTGATGAAAATCTTTCCGTCCCGGATGGCCAGCTCATTGCCTTCGTACACTCCAATAATGCGTTTGTAGAGGCTAATGTTTTCAGGGCTTACCTTTATTGTAGCACCTTTTTGGGGCACATAAACCGGGCCGTAGTTGTCCACCGTCCAGCCGGGGAAGTTTTTCGGATCGTGCGGGAAGAGCTTTTCCGGGTTGGTATCCAGCTCGCCGATGTTCATGGGCTCCATGGTGATGCCTTCGTCCAGTTCCTGGATTTTGGCTTTTTGCTCATTGGAAAGGACAATAATGTAGGTCGTATTGCCCTGCTGAGCGATGATGTCTTCCGAGGAAATGCCCCAGTCTGAAAACTCACGGGTGTTGATGGCTGTATTGGGGAAGGTCACCTGATACATATATTGCAGGTGCTCCGGGTTATCTGCCGGTTGCCCATTGATGTACACCTGCCGGTCGCGGATTTCAAGGCTGTCGCCGCCTACCGCAATCGCCCGCTTGATGTAATGGTCTTTTTTGTCCATCGGGCGGACAACGAGTTTCTTGTTGCCGGTCTTGATCTGCCGGGCGTACTGTGGCGGGATGGCGCCCCGCTCATAATCGTGTATGCTCCAGGTCCGGCCCGGGAAAATATAAACGCTGTCGCCTTCCGGGTAATTAAAAACGATAGGGTCGTTGCGGTCAATGCTTTCGAGGGCAGGCAGGCGGTAGTAAGGCAGTTTGGGTTTTTTCAGGTACGACTCCGCATCGATAACGGGCGCGCGGTTATGCAAAAGCGGGATCATGGCTACGGTTTCCGGCGTGCGGATGCCGTAGTGCGCCTTGCTGACGAAGAGGAAGTCGCCAACCAGCAGAGACCCTTCCATAGAAGAGGTTGGGATGACGTAGGCTTCAATGAGAAACATCCGGATGAAAGCCGCTGCAAAAACGGCAAAAATCACTGCCTCCGCCCATTCCCGGACCTGAGACTTGTGGTAAGGGTTGCTGCTCTGCAGTTTCTTCAGCTTGCGGGTTTGGTTCTCCTCCTGTGCTTCCAGCAGCTGTTGCTTGTACTCCGCCTCTTTGACCAGCGTAGGGCCATCGTACGCTTCCTCCGGCTTGAAGGCCAGGTAAAAAAAGTAAAAAGGCGCAAAAAGCACTGCCAGCACGCTGTCCAGGAAGCCATAGTGCCGGAACGAGCGCACCATATCAATGGCCATGCCGGCATAGATGAAAATATTGACGATTGGGAACAGCAGCCATGCCGCATGCGTGCCTTTCCGGCCGATGAGCTTGCACCATTCCACAAAATTCAGGCCAGGGACCAGGCCTTTCCACCCGTCCACGCCCGCTTTAGGGAACAAAAAGAAAAGGCTGATGCTGAGCAGGATATAGCTGATCAATAAAAAGAGAAAGAAACCCATGCCGTGTTGATTTACTTTTGGTAACGCGCAAATATACTCCTTCGGGACGGAAAAAAAATATACGGCTGCACTTTCGGCGGATTGTAGCGGCGATAGCTGCTGCTGCAAAGGGGCCTGTTGGCGCCGCCCGGGAACGTTCCGGAAGATTCGCAAAAGAAAAACGCCGGGCAAAGGCTTCCATTGCAGGCACTTGGACGAACACCGGCGTCTATTGGATGAATTACTGTATTTAGGGCAGGGGAATCTGGAGTCCACCTAATAATTAAGGAGAACAGAACCAGGGTTTGTCCATATTGTTTAGGTAGAGGCAAGCCGGTCTGTCTCCCGCATACCAATCGCCGTTTTTCGGATGGTAGTCGAAAAAAAGATGCAGCTTTGGGCAAAAGCCCTTATTATTGAAACTGAATCAATTCAGTCTATGGAACCGAGAGATTTCTTCGATTACGGTATCAAAAAAGTAAAATCGCAGTTTATGAGCGAATCAACAAGCGAGCGCAGCAAACACGTCGATACGATTATCCGCAACCACGTGGTATGGTCAATGGGCTCCGGCCTGATCCCGGTACTGATTGCCGATATTTTTGCGGTCAGCGCGGTACAGTTGGACATGATCCGGCAAATGAGCAAAGTGTACGATGTGGATTTCTCAGAGACGCAGGGCAAAGCGATCGTCACTTCCCTGACGAGTTCCACGCTGGCAAGGATTGGTGCAGGCAGCCTGGCGAAAATGATCCCGGTAGTCGGTTCTGTAGTCGGCGGCATTACCGTGTCGGTTTTTGCCGGTGCTTCGACTTATGCCCTTGGGCAGGTCTTCAAGCGCCACTACGAGTCAGGGGGTACTATTCTGGATTTTGACCCCGCCCGCCTGAAAAAGATGTACAAAGAACAGTTTGAGAAAGGCAAGAAGGTTGCCGAGCAGCTGCGCAAAGACAAATCCGCCAAACAAGCTGCTGAATCTGCCGCTGAAGACAACCCCGCAGATTACGCCCAGCCGGGAGCGAACGACCCCACCGCCACCGAGCCTCCAAAAAGCAAAGAAGACGTACTTGACCGCCTGCGGGAGCTGGGCAAACTGCGGGACGAAGGCATCATCTCCGAGGAGGAGTTCCAGTCGATGAAGGCGAAGCTGATTGCGGCTTTTTAGCAGAATAGGTACGCTGAACCCTCAAAACCGGGCAGCGGGTTGCACCGACTGATCCGTAAACTGACCAGCCTGGTATTTGAAGTAGCCAGCTACGGCAATCATGGCGGCGTTATCTGTACAGTACTCGAATTTGGGAATGTAGGTCTGCCAGCCTTCCTTTTGCCCCATTTCCGCCAGCCCGTTGCGCAAAGCGGAGTTGGCCGACACACCGCCCGCAATAGCGATTTCCTTAATCCCGGTGCGCCGGGCTGCCTTGCGAAGCCGCTTGAGCAGGATGCTGACGATGCGGTCCTGCACAGAAGCACAGATGTCGTTCAGGTGATGCGGAATGAAGTCCGGGTCCGCTTTGATTTGTTCCTTAAGAAAGTACAGGATGGAGGTTTTCAGCCCGCTGAAGCTAAAGTCGAGGTCCGGTATCCTCGGTTCCGGAAAGTCATAAACCGGTTTGCCTTGTTGCGCCAGCTTATCGATGATCGGCCCGGCAGGGTATTCCAGCCCAAGCAATTTCCCGGTTTTGTCAAAAGCCTCACCCGCGGCATCGTCCAGGGTTTGGCCCAGGATTTCCATCTGGTCAGGGGCGCTGACCTTCACAATTTGGGTATGCCCGCCGGAAACGGTCAGGCAGAGGAAAGGGAATGTTGGCTTGGGGTCCTCCGCAAAATGCGCCAGCACATGCGCATCCATATGGTTGACCTCAATCAGGGGGATATTCAGGCTGAGGGCCAGCGATTTAGCGAAAGCAACCCCTACGATGAGGGAGCCCATTAGGCCCGGCCCCCGGGTGAAAGCCACGGCATCGAGGTCCGTTTTTTTGATGCCCGCCTGCCGGATGGCCAGGTCCACAACCGGAATAATATTAATTTGGTGGGCGCGGGATGCAACCTCGGGCACGACCCCTCCGTATAAACGGTGCGCATCCTGATTGGCAACACAATTGCTCAGGATTTCCCCATCCATAAGCACAGAAGCAGAAGTATCATCGCAGGACGACTCTATCGCCAGTATGGTGGTAGGCATATTGCTGAATTCATTTCATTTACCGCAAACATAAGTAACAATCCCAAAATCAGTATAGATTATGGCAGCGCCAGCATTAAGAAAGAAAAAGCAAACTTCCGAGCCCAACGCTTCATCAGCCGCCCTGCGCAGCACGGACGCGAACTGTGTGGTCTCAGCGGGGACCCACATCGAAGGCGACTTTAAATCAGAGGAAAACATCCGGCTCGACGGCTCCGTCAAAGGGACCGTCCACTGCAGCAAGCGGTTGGTTGTCGGAGAGAAAGGAGCCATCGAGGGCGAAATAAAGGCAGGCACAGCGGTCATCAGCGGCCGAATTACAGGCAACCTCACGGTGGATGGGGCCTTACAACTTACCAGCACCGCAAAAATCGAAGGAGATATACAGGCCAGGCGCATGTCCGTGGAAGAAGGCGCAAGCTACAACGGGGCCTGCCGGATTGGCGAATAAGCGGCATTGGCCTGTCTTTAGCTAGCAGGCTGAAGGTCAGCAAGATTTGTTGAAGGAAAGTATAAACCAGCACCTTTCTGCCACAGGACGGTAAAATTGCTCGCGGGCTGATACCAGTTTTTCGGGGGAAATTATTTATACTTGCGTCAAAACAAACCGAAAAATGAGAATAGTCATTAACCTGATTCTAGCCGCCATCGTAGTAGGTTTGGTCTGGGTACTGATCAGCA
>JANSXW010000232.1 GCA_024742755.1 bacterium
CCTGTGAGGGCGCTATCCCAAACAAGATACTGCGTTTTAAGACAATCTGCAATGTTTCCGTTCAAAAGGGGTGCGAAATCCGGCATTCTTTTTCACAAAAAGAGGCAGTTGGGGCTTAGGTGCCTAATTCCCCCTTTGCAGGAAGCGCAATGTCAGTCCACAATATAGTTGCTCCAAGACAAAACAGGAAAGCAGGGCAGGCTCAATCCAACTGACTGCACAGGCACCACCTCGCGATACGCAATACAAGCGCAAAAAGGTTACAAAAGCCCCTTGCAGGCTACCCTCCCAAAGAATGGCCCGTATTTTTTACCGCCATTCCAATCAGGATGAATATTTTTAGGAGCACACTCATCAAAACCAACCGGAACATGCGGATCCCATCTCCTTCTTACTTACGCCTTTTAGGTGCCGGACTTGCCCTGAGCCTGCTCAGCAGCTGTGGGGCGGATCAATCGGCCGAAGACAGCGATTACTACACCGTTGCGGTTTCCAATCCGGAAGCCACCACATTTAAGGATGCAGGCTTTGAGGCCGCTATCCCGGAAAACAGTGCGCCAGGATGGGCGCTTTACGATGCCGGGGCTGAAGCCTGGCTGCCCGCACAGCAGGATGACCTGGATGGTGATGGCAGACCGGAAACTTTATTCTTCCTGGCTGACCTGAAGGGCAAATCTTCCCGCAGTCTCGCCTATCAGCCAGCCCCAGACTCCTTTGAGGTCTCCCAACGTTCGCAGGTCGTCTTTAAGGTGCAGGACCGCCCCTTCGCCCCGGAGACCGCCCGGGAAATGCTGGCGGATTATACCCAGCGGGAAGCCCTGACAGTGCCCGGTGATCTCACCCCGCAGAATATGTGGGTCATGTTTGAAGGCCCGGTTTGGGAAAACGACCTCGTGGCTTACCGCTTTTACATGGATGACCGCTTCCGCACCGATATTTACGGCAAGAAAGTCCGGGATATGGTCATGGACACGGTGGGCTGGGACTACCACGACCTGAAGGACTGGGGCTCTGACATTCTCAAAGTGGGCAACTCCCTGGGCATCGGCAGCCCCGCCATCTGGTACCAGGAAAAAGCCTATGCCCTTTCCCAAACCGCCAAAAAAGACATCAACATCATTGCCAATGGCCCTTTGCGGAGCATACTGCGGGTCACCTTTGAGGGACTGCAGGTGGACACCTTCCGGCTGGACCTTACCGTAGACTTTGAAATACAAGCCGGCCATCAGTGGACGGAGGTGCGGATGCAGTCTAAAACACCCCTACCGGACGGGATGAAGTTTGCCACCGGCATCGTCAAGCATACCGACCAAATCAACGCCAAACGGTACGATGGCGTACAGACCTACTACAACTGGGACAATCAGTCTTACCACGGTCAGCAGCTCGGCTTCGCCCTCCTGGCCAGGGAAGCTCAGGAACCCGTGCTCTACGATAGCGAACTCGACCACCTCATGATCCTCAATGCAAGCAACGAAGCTGCCACCTACCGTTTTATGGCGGTTTGGGAAGAAGACCCTATGCAGATACGCGGCATCCGGGAATTCCGGGAACACCTGGAACAGGAAGCAGCACAGTGGCGGACACCTTTTCGAATGGAAAGCAATAAATAGTGCATTGATAAACAGCTAAACCGATTCAAATTATGCCAACCGAAATCAACCGAAGACATTTCCTGACCATGCTCAGCAGCCTTTCAGCAGGAACCGCAGTAGCAGGCAGCACCCTTTGGAGCCCCATTCTGAAAGGAGAAAAACTCAAAATTGCCCTAGTAGGCACCGGCATCCGCGGCATCACCTTCTGGGGGCGGCGGCTGGTGGAAAAATATTCCGATATCCTCGAATTTGTGGGCCTTTGCGACATCAATCCGGGCCGGCTGGAATTTGCCCTGAAGGAAATGCAGGTGAGCTGCCCGACCTATGCCAACTTCGAAAAGATGGTGCAGGAAAGGAAGCCCGACCTGGTGATTGTCACCACCAAAGACTCCAACCACCACGAGTTCATCATCAAGGGGCTGGATATGGGCTGCGATGTGCTCACCGAAAAGCCCATGACTACCGATGAGTTCAAATGCCAGGAAATCATTGATGCCGAACGCCGGTCCAACAAAAACCTGATCGTCGGTTTCAACTACCGCTGGAGCCCGTACATGACCAAGATCAAGGAACTCCTGATGGAAGAAAAGATCGGCAAGGTCACCTCGGTGGACTTCAACTGGTACCTGAACACCTACCACGGAGCGTCCTACTTCCGGCGCTGGCACGGGCTGCGGCAGGCAGGCGGCACGCTATGGGTGCACAAAGCCACCCACCACTTTGACCTGCTCAACTGGTGGCTCGACTCCGACCCCGAGGAGGTCTTCGCCTACGGCGACCTGGAGCACTATGGCAGCAACGGGCCTTTCCGGGGCAACAATTGCCGCGACTGCGAACATACGGATAAGTGCGCCTTCCACTGGGACATTACCAAAAATGAGTTCCTCACCAACCTCTACACCAAAAACGAGCACCACGACGGGTACATCCGGGACAACTGTCTGTTCCGGGAGGAGATCAACATCTACGATAAAATGTCGGCGCAGATCAAATACGCCAACAACGTCTTCGTGAACTACTCCCTGACCACCTACTCCCCCTTCGAGGGCTGGCGGATCGCCTTCAACGGCACCGATGGCCGCCTGGAAGCCTGGCAGGACATCCCCTACGTGGAAGAGCAGGATGTCAGTCAGGCAGAGCTGCACGCACAGGAGATGAATCAGAAGGCCGGCGAAATTTACTACAAGCCCCTCATCACGCACAACCTGTGGAGTGATTACGAGCGCATCATGGTCGGCTACGAACGCGGCGGGCACGGCGGTGGCGACAAGCGCCTGCACGATAAAATCTTTGTCCACCCGGAAAAGGAGGACCCCTATGAAAGGGCTGCTGGCGTACGCGACGGGGCCATGTCCGTACTGATTGGCGTAGCTGCCCGCAACAGCATTGAATCCGGACGCCCGGTGCGTATTGCTGAGCTGACGGACTTACAGCCGCGGGTTAAGCGGATTTAGGGTTGTTTTTCCGGAAGCTTTGATTATTACATTCAGCGGTGTGCCGAAACATTTCGGCACACCGCTGATAGGTTTCGCTTGGCAAGTCTTAATGCAACCTCAAAACTGCAAAATTGCTCAGCAAATTGTTAGTCCAGAAAATGAGATTAGCATTGCAGGCACTCTATTTCTCCTATCATTACCGAAACATTGTAATCTAATAGACAAAACACAACTTAGAAAGAACAATTGCTACCGTTTTCAATATACTCTCCTGCATTAATCATACATTATGGACTAGCCAACAAAAGCACGCTCAATCTACCTCGCAAATACTCAAAATACCGCTCAACCTATTATTTACCTTAATAACTATTTTAACATGAATCTTTACGCTTTTTTACCCCCCCCCGCGGGTGTTTTCTGACAATGCTATTGCTTATGTTTAGCTATTGGAGCGCCTCCGGGCAGTGCGATAGCCCAACAACAGTAAGCGATGGCAGTTTTGAATCTATTCAATCCCCTTGTACACCGGGGCAAAACCAGTACACAGAGGCCTTTAACGATGGCTGCATGGGTGATTGGTTTGCCGGCAAAGGGACACCAACGTTGGTTAAGTCTGGTTTCGCCTCAGATAACTCCGGAGTGATCAACACGCCATCGGGCGGCGGCAGTTACTATGCCGAGATTTATTCCAATACAACTAGCCAGACACCTTCAGTGTGCAAGCACGAAGCGCTGGTTTTGGACCTAACGTTAGACCCAGGCTGTTCGTATGACATTACGCTTTGGTCAAGAATAGTTGATCACCCCATAATTACCAGTGAGTCCTCAGAGCTGACCGTCTATTTTACTTCCGGATTAACGAATGCTGTGGGCGCGACCGGGCCTCAGAACTGCCTGAGTGCGCCTATGGATGCGGAAACGCAGACGATTAATTCTTTTACCTGGGCTCAGTATAGTTTCAATATCCCTGCTGAAGCAGGCGATGATCAACTGGTCATCTTCGCCACTTCAACCAATTCTACGAACTTCCGTACGTTGATTGACTTGGTAACAGTAGAAGTATGCGAATCAGACCTCAACCCAGGCTTTGTAGCTAACGAAACCGGAGTCAACACTTATCAGTTTAACGACCTTACCTCCACTACCGCCACCAACAGTGCAGTAGAATGGTGCTGGGATTTTGGCGATGGCACTTATGCTTATACTCAAAACCCGGTACATACTTTCCCCGATAGCCAGCCCTACACGGTTTGCCTGACTATCAAGGATGAAAACGGGTGTACGGCAAAACACTGCCAGAGCGTTGAAGCCCAGCCGCTTTGCGATTGCCTGGACGACCCGCTGGAAGTCAATGCAGACCAGGCGTGGGCTTCTGACCAGGCGGTCAACCATAATCTGATTGTCAAGGCTGGCAACACGCTAACACTAAATAGTATGACCCTAAATATGGCACCAGATTGCAAAATATATGTGGAACGAGGGGCGAGGCTTGAGGCCCTTGCCAGCACCCTGACTACGGGCTCTACCCTGCCTGATAAATACTGGAGCGGCATCGAAGTGTGGGGCAATGGCTTGCTGAGCCACCCGACTGTAGGGGACATTACATCCGGCTACCCTTTCACTACAGCCCAGCACGGTGTTGCTTATCTGGTCGAAGCTACCATATCAAAAGCTAAATACGGAGCCCTGACAGATAATATTGCCAATAGTGGGCACGAAACCTACTGGCAGCCTTACGGCACCTGGGGCAACCACTTCGGAGGCATTGTTTTTGCGGTAAGGTCCACCTTTACGGATAACTTGAGAGCCGCCCATATTGCTGCTTTCCCGGCCAACCTGCCCGGAGCGCCCACTACCAATATTGGCAACCGCTCCCGGTTTGTAGCCTGTGTAGTCCAGGACCCTCTGATGTCAGCACCCGCGGCATTTCCGTATGGGGCAGTGAGGCTGTACTTATCGATCAAACAGGCTTCTACGATCTTAATGGTTACTCCTTGTCCTTCGATGATGCGACCGGCGAGGTCTATGGTTGTGAATTCCTGGACTTCGAAACCGGGGTTAAAGTAACGAACACCGCAGGCTACACGACGGGCTTCGACCTTGAAATAGGAAAAGAGTCAGACCCTCCCAAAGGCAATGATTTTGTCGATGGGACAATTGTTGGCGTTTGGGCGGAGAATGCACAGAACCTGCAAATCCATCACAACAACCTGGAGACGATTTTGATACCCATTGCTGTTGGCGGGCCTAGTTATTACAGGGTGACCCACAATTCGGTTATTGATTTCTTCAGAGGGTCTCAGTTACAGAATACCTTTGCATCAAATGACGAGGCCTGGTTCAACTGTAATTACTTTGAGGAAACAGCGAATGTTCAAGGGGTAACTATATGGGGCAATAATGCCGAGTTTGAATTTGAACAGGAAACCTTCAATGTCCCGGCAGGTGAGGACATGTGGATCACAGATTCAGGTTCTATCCTGGGGGAGATCGAAGCGGCGCAGGGCAGCCCAACTGACCCGGTGCTGAATTTAT
Source organism: bacterium (assembly GCA_024742755.1). Lineage (GTDB taxonomy): Bacteria > Bacteroidota > Bacteroidia > Chitinophagales > Saprospiraceae > Phaeodactylibacter. The sequence continues at coordinate 5,570 of JANSXW010000232.1, forward strand.
TCTCCGGTACCCAGCACATCATTGTCCCTGCGCCCGAAACCAACTCTTTTACTTACTACCATCCAGGGGCAAATTTGACAACAGCCTTCCCTATGCTAACTTTTGTGCCGGATAATACGGGGCAGAATTTTACGAATGTTGATGTAACCAAAACGTTTGATGAGTATGACGATGGCTGCCTTGAGCTCGAAGGCGTTGGAGACCGACCCCGAGAAGAGGAATGTAAAACAGAAGAATGCCTGGATTCTCTAAATAACCTTTTAGGCAATAAACGCAGCCTGATTGACGGAGGAGATACAGAAAGCCTGCAAAATGCGCTTAGTCAGGCACCAAATGAACAAACTACAATTGATGCGTTGTCCAGTGCTGCCCCTTATTTATCAGACGGGGTGCTATTGGCTATGTTATCGTCTGACATGGAGCTGCCCAATCAGGAAGCCATTTTGTTACAAAATGCCCCCGTTTCCGCTTCGGTCCTAAGTACGGCACAGAGTATAGTCAGTGATGACAACTATCAAGCCCTAGTCGATATCCGGGAAACCGAAGGTTATTCGGCGATGGAAGTACTCTTTGCCGAAATCAGCGATCTCAATACTCAGTATTCAGTGGCTTTCCACCATTTGTACAAGACTGCTTTTAAAGAAGGGGATTGGGCAATGGCAGAAAACCTGTTGTTAGAGGAAGGTTCGTTTTCTTCTATCCGCAAGCTCATCGGGCTGAAAATGCGCACCGGGGCATTTTACGAAGCAGAGGCTTACATACAGGCATTGCCCACAGAGACGGATGGCCAATCCATTATTGCTGACCTGTTAGCCTTGGAAGTAGCCTATCGCTCCAACCCCGCAGATTATTCCCTTTCGGACGGAGATGAGACATACCTTCAGCTTCTGGCGGAAGATACGCTCTCCGCTACCTATACCTATAGCCGTGCTTTGTTGGGTACTTTGACCGGAGCACAGTTTCATCTGCCCATTGCGCCGGATGGGTAAGCGTCCGAGCAACTACAGGTCTGCCGCGTTAGCGGTATAGCCGGGGAGCAAGGTATGGAGCTCGGAGAGCTTAGTGTCTGCAATGTGCTGGAGTGTGTGGTGGAGCCACTCGTAGGGGTTGACTTCCTTTACCGCGC
>JANSXW010000285.1 GCA_024742755.1 bacterium
CTCTCATTTTACCAATGTTGGAGCCGTATTCTGGGGGCAATTGGGATTAGCCACTCTTAATGCCCGGATTTCTACAGGTTCTTCGTGGGGGGATGAGAATGTGTTTGACGCCGGCCGCCTCGCCATCTGCGAAAGCTGGGCCGAGCACCTGGAGCATGTGTATACGGATCGGGCGTATGGGATTCAGGTAAGTAATGCGTTTCTGGGTACGTTCATTGATAGATTGGATGCTTGGAGAAACCACCGACCCAACCACGTACCCATTGGGCTGCATTTAGATTTACTCGACAATGCAGAGCCAGCGATTTCAGATGATAGATTTGGAGGAGGCAGTGGCGCAGTAATTGATAATGTAACGGGCCTGACAAACGGGCAGCTATTTTCCGTTTTAGATGCAGCCACTGATGATCCTCAGGTATACCGACAGCGTATTATCAATGATTTGTTGCCTGGTTCAGGGATCGCGGTTGGTGATGTTGACGCACTTTTTAATAGCTATTAGATTTGCTAATGCCCTGCTTTTATTGAAAATAGAAGCAGGGCGTTTAAAAATATTTAAAATGCGACTTACAATATTTTTTGTGGCATGCCTTAGTCTATCGAGTTTTGGATGTAATAAGGAGTGTCAAAATATCCCCGGAGGGTATACCTTCGAACTTCCTGTCGTAATTAGCCCTATTAAGGATACAGTAAAAATAGGAGATACACTTCAGGTAGAAAGTGTTTTTTCGGAATTGGTTTTTGAACAGAAAACAGGTAAAGCTTACGAATTAAGAAATTGGGACTTCTATCCTGTTACTACAATGGTGCAAATAGATACCATCCCTGGAGACAGAGGCGCGTTGGCAGCATTTGACGTGATTGTAGACAGCACTTACGATTATCAGTCCTTTGAATCTTCGAGCGGATTCTTTGCATATATAGGCAGTTACAAGTATACTGGCGGGCAGTATGAATTGAAGTTCCAAATAGTTCCGTTAAAAAGGGGGCTTTATTGTTTCGCACAGGGTAGCTGGCTTTTTGACTTTGGGGCAGATCAATCATTTGAAGGAAAATGCAGAGGAATAGGTGCTGAAGCGATTGTTTTACAAGCAAACCAAGAACAGACAAATATAGAGTTCCTAAGTGAGAGCCCTGACCCACATTACAACGATTGGGTTCTGCAACGTCCGCAGCAAAGGTTTCATGACAATGGCGGCTACTGCTTCTACGTAGTAGAGTGAGATGAAATCTTCATGGGGCGGCAGCGTCATAATCGGTCATCCGATGCCGGCCGCCTCGCCATCTGCGAAAGCTGGGCTTCTCATTTGGAGCATGTTTATACGGACCGGGAGTTTGGGGGGAACTTTAGTGGAACAATTAGTTGGGTAGACAGATTGGATGGATGGAGGAACTATCGTCCCATTCATGTACTACCAGTTGGGCCGCATTTAGATTTACTCGACAACGCCGAGCCAGCGATTTCAGATGATAGGTTTAGGTGATGAGGGTTTGGTGTTAAGAAAATAAATATTCGATTGAAAGTGTCTTTTATGGCTACTCCGGCGACGATTGTGGAGCCGTGACCTGAGAACGTGGTCCAGGGTTGCCTGTCAGGCCGCGACTCAAAAGTCGCCGCCTGACTTTAGGCAGCATATTTCGAGTACACCTCGTACCTGTCGCTGGCCTACTGGTACAAAAAGTATATGGTAGAGCTGTCCTACATTCATGGCCTGGGGCTGAGGAACAGGGAGCGGGAAATGCTCCGCCCCATCAATGAGCTCAACCTCACGCTGATCCTTCAGTTCAAGGCGCCGTGGTCTGGCAAGGGGCGCAGGGGGACGGAGCTTCGGTTTTGAAGGCGCTTTCTTGGTTTTATAGTTGACCAAGCCAAGATTTGTGCAAATACCATTTTTGCCTGATTTCCACTCAATAGTCCATATTTACTGGAGATATGATATGTTGATTTGAAGTTGAAATTTTCGAAAATGCACAAATCCTGCCTTGGAGGACTATAACTCAGGCGACGATTTTGGAATCGTGGCATGAGGACGGAATCTAAGGTTGTTTGTCAGTCCGCCCCCGTATAGTTATTGGGGCTAAAGTTGCCACCTGACTTGAGATGGAAAGCATCCCCCTACGATTACCTAGATATCCACGGGAACTGGGTTTTGATGAGTGACAGGGCGTAGTGAGCCCCATTTGTTAAAGTCCCAAGCCTGCACATTGCAAATTCCCACTCCGGCATTATAATATTAAACGAACTAACCCATGCCAGTTATTTACCGCCAATCTGTACGGCTGATTTTTTCAATCCTTGGTCTCCTCCCGCTAAACTTGCCCGCCCAAAACCTCGTGATTAACCCTTCCTTTGAGGAGTATTTGGATTGCCCGACCGGGGTTGATTTGACGGGCACACATACCGGTATGGACCTTGTAGTGGGTTGGACTACCCCTACCGTTTCTTCTGATTACTATCATGTTTGCGGGGATGAATGGGCCGGGGTGCCTGCAAACATTGGCTTTGGATTTCAGTATCCGCGTAGTGGAGATGCTTATGCCGGGATTTATTTACAATGTGTAGTTTGTATACCTTCTAATGCAGGAGAATACTTGCAAGGGAGCCTTGGAGCGCCTCTAAAAAAGGATTCTACCTATTTGGTTGAGATATACTTATCCCTTCAGGAGGGGCGTGCACAAGCTACTAGTGAATTCGGTATTTTATTCACAGACACACTGTTTACTGTAGAGATGGATTCATTTGATTATAGCAGCAAACGCCTGGTACACCTGACTCCCGATTTAAGCAATGCCCCGGACTTCTTTATTACCGATTACGAAGCATGGACCCCCCTGCGGTGGCTGTACAAAGCAAGAGGAGGGGAGCAGTTCTTTACGATGGGCTCCTTTGCAACCGATGAGGAGGCAAATGTGATCCAGTTAGGTTCAGTGGGGATCAATGCAACCTACTACTATATCGACGACGCCCGCGTAGAGCCCCTTTCCGCCAGTATCGCCGACCTGGGTCTGTCCGATACGGTATTCTGTGAGCAGCCCTTCAGCACGGAGCTGTCTGTAGCGGGGCCCTACAGCAGCTACGCCTGGAGCACGGGAGACACCACAGGCAGCATCACAGTGACAGAGCCGGGCGTATATACGGTGGAAGCCGTTTATGAGGAATTTGTCATCCGGGACACGGCTATCGTGCAGTATCTGCCAGTTGAGGAATTTAGCCTTGGGCCGGACACCACCGCCTGTCAGTCGCAATTGCCCCTGGTACTGAGCGGCCCGGCC
>JANSXW010000138.1 GCA_024742755.1 bacterium
AATCAGAGCTACGACATATAGCCAGTAGTGGCGCTGCCATCGCTTTTTGACCAGGAGGTTGTACTGCTTTTTCAGCCTTCCCTCCTGGTCTCGCTCTTCGTGGATCAGGTAGGACTTGTACCCGCGTGGGGTTAGGTCGTTATCGTTGCGTTTAAGGTTCATAACTTGCCTTTTATGATGGGTTACGTCAGGTCTAAAAGCAGCCTTGTTACGGCTACATTTACGCTATGGCAATCCAAGGCAAAGTCTGGCGATTGCTTCATAGTCGCATAAAAGCGTTTATCCGTGTACACTCGCTTTACTGCTTGCCATTCATTTTCATGTGATTTGGGCACTTTAATTTTATCAGCCAGTTTTACCCGTTCGCTGTAGGACAGCTTTTTGCTAAGGAAGTCTTCCAGATGTTTCACTTTCATTGAATTACCGGGTTATGTTAATTGAGAAAAACTCTTGAATCGTGATCTGATCTGCCAATGGCACCTTCGGCAACCAGTTCTTCCGGATGTGCTCTCTGGTTTCTTCGTACGTCATTTCGACTTCCGTGAACCGAGCAATGCTGTTACCTCGCATGCTCGTATAGTTCATCCAGAATTCGGTAACATAGTTCGGGACACGAAGAAAAGTCTCTGTTTGTACCGTATCTTCTTCAGCATTCATATATGTGAGATATATCCGATTGCCTCGGACTTTCATGATGTGATTATCCATTGTTTCTGCGGTTTTGACGCTTATTGAATGTTTTTTTCGCACCAGTGCGCATACGGCGGTACTTGTGATCCAATGGCATTGATTCCTGGCTTTCTTTTTCATCATACCAGTACGGGTTTGCCGAGAAAAAATAAAAGGCTTCCTCAGCTATCTTGATCAGAAAAACGGCTCCTGCAGCTATACCGAGCGCTGCGAAAAAGGTCATGAATGTCATCTTATCTGGTTTTAATGGTTGATGATTTCAAATTGCGAAGCGCTAGTGCTACAAAAGCCTTGGCTTCATGGAAGTCCTCAGACAAATACTGGCGGGTGCTAAGTTGTCCGTACTGGTACGCAGCTTCAATCCACCCTTCTAGGTAGCTGCCAACGGCTACCGGTCCGGACGATTGTGCAAGAATGAATGCACGGCTCAGGACTTCTCCTTGCGTTTCCTCCAGGTCGAAGCCGATAAGGTCGATTGACTTTATTCCGGGGCCTTGGTAGTTCTGTTTCCAGTACACTTTTGCCAGTTCTTCCAGGGTGCTGAATTGTTTTGAGGTCGACACCTGGTCTGAAAAGATGTAGGTTACCTGTTGCGATTTCTGATCAGATTCGTTTCTTCCGATGATCTGACGAGTGACTTGTACGCGATGATTCCGTACACATTCAGCTAGAAAAAGCATAGGTGGGGCTATCGGCTTCCGGCGCAAAATAGCCTCAGCCGTTATACGGTAAGTTTGCATTTTGATGATGTTGATGGTGGCTGCACAATTGATACAGCCACCGGTGTTTCTAAATTACTATTTCGTCCTGGGCTAACTTCGTTGCAAGAGCTCTCATTTCCTCCCTCCAGTATCGTGGCTCCTTTCCGCTGCGGACTTTCTTTATCAGGCCGCGCTCCACTGCCCTGGAGAGCCTCCGGCGATGGTTACCCGACTTGGTTTTTTGAATACCAAGCAGATCTGCTGCTTCCTCTGCACTACACCAGGGGCTTGCCTGCTGTTGCATCTTCTGAAAGAGGCGGTCAAAAACTTCAGCATAGCGATCCATCGCCTTGACGTTTCGCTCCATTACTTCACGCAACTTAACTATTTCCGTTGTATCCATTGTCGCTTGGTTTTTGTGGCTGTGCCTGGTTCGCTAATTGGGTGTAGTAGTCAACCCATTTACGGTTGTTCTCAATTGCGGTAAGCGTACGATTCGGTACAGGCTTGCCTGCCTTTTCCAAACTGCGCTTCTTTTGCTCGTGCTTTCCCACTCGTTTCTTGTAGTCCTTGAGCCGTTGCAAGATGTCGGACAAGCTCATATCCTCGTGGTTTCCTCGTGTCTGGTTTACTGCATAGGAACGCACACGCGAGTTGCCGTGTGTGGAAGCTTCGTTTTTCGTGTTCGTGTGTGACGGATTCTCATTGGGTTGCTCCGTGTGTGGCTCGTTCGTGTTTGACGTTTCTGTACGATTCTGTGTCTGCTCCGTATTCCGATTGAAACCGATTTGCCGGCGCTTGGGCTCGATGTATATCGTGTTCCCGTTGTTGCCCATGCTATTCGGATCAATCTGTAGGTTGATCGTCACTTGCGGTACCTGGGTTGGATCATACAATTCGTTGGGCTTTCCTGGAAGGGGAGCCGGAGGCGTTTTGTCCGCAAATGCCTGGATACGGCTTCGTACGAAATATTGAATCCGCTCTCTGACTGCGGTAATGCCTTCCAGCCATGCCGGTGGGTTGATGTCGTACTGGCTGACCTCAACCGTTTCCTCGATCCCGCTTCCTTTCCGGTGAATCCGTTCAATGATGACAGAGAACACGAAAACAATAAGGCAAGCTATCGTGAAGTACCCGAGGCCTCCGCCGTAGGTTGAAACCGTTTCGCTCCGCTCGTCCCTGGCAGACTGATTAAGCGCAAGAATGCTATCCGCGGCCATGGTGTGCCTGCGGTTCAGCATCGTTTCGACCTCCTTGTACTGGAGCCGGGCTTTCGACAATTCCTGCGCTTGCGCTGCCCGGAGGTCTGCCGTTGCTGCTGCCTGTTCTGCCTCCAGGTCAGCCAGCTTTTGGCGAACCTGGTCTTTCGCGGTTGCGTACGATTGCCCCGTACGGCGCTCCCTGTTATACACATTGCTCAATTCCCGCTTCGCAGCTTTGATTTTCCCCGTGTACTCAGCTTCCCGGGCTTCGATCTGAGTTGCATAGCTCGCAACGATAGCTGCACTATCAGCAGACCAGCTACGTGCAGCTTCCGCTTTTTGTGCCAGGTGAACGCTATCAATGACCGCGGTCGTTTGTTGCTCTGCTTCCGGAGCGACTTGCTCAACGATCACTTTGGAGTTCTTGAAACTCAATACAGCAGACGATACTAGAAGGACAATCGCCGTAGGGAAGATGGCAACCGTCATTGCCAAATACATCCCTTTGAAGCGTCGAAACAGTACAGCGTCGACACAGTGCGGGACAAGGCGGCGAAGCCCGAACTCAATAAGCCCTGTACCTAATAGCGCCAACAGGCCTGCAAACCAAATTGCATAGTGTGGGACAATTGGTAAAACGGATGAATACGCCAAAGTGTATATCCCGGTCACTTCCGTCAATGCGCTGATGATCTGAGCAATATAGCCTGCAATGACGACCAACACGACCATCTTTGCGTAACTGCTAAAGAATTTGTTATCTTTCGGGAGTGATCTTATCTCTTTCATAAGATAGGGTTTTGCCCAGCTCCACTGCCCGGAGCTGGGTTCGTTTTTTGAAGTGGATTTAATCAGCAAATGCTGCCTGCTCTGATGGGGAAAGCTCCGGCTCCTGAGCTGATTCCTCAGATTCCTCGTCATTGTTCGAGTTTTTACCAAGCAACTGCAGCTGACGTACGTTCAACTGGAAGTCAGGCTTCACTTCTCCAGTTTCCTTGCTCACGTAAGTTTTGACAACCGGCGTACCTTCGGCAAAAACTAGCTGCCCTTTCTTCAAGTACGATGCCAGTTTAGTGTCACCTTCGCGCCAAAGGGTGCAGTTCACCCATGTTGTTTTGTCATGTCGGGTGCCGTCTTTGTCCCGGTAACTTTCGTTATAGGCAATCGAAAAGCTAATAGCCTTTTTGCCGTTCCAATGCCGCACAATTGCGTCCTGGCCCAAGTGACCAATGATTGATGTTTTTAGCATGATTTCTAGTTGTAAAGTGATTGTAAATTGACTTCCTCATACCCGATTTTACCCATAATCCGCCTCATCCGTTTGTGCCGCCAAGCATCCATTGCGCCCTTTTTTGAGATATACTTCAGGGCCGCCAGAGCATTGGGTGCAACGGACCTGTGCAAATACCTGACTTTGTCCGGCCGCACTACGTCGATTCGGTTGTTGTTCTTTCGATCGACGAACATATTTGACAGACTGGTGCTGAAGTATTCATAGTCCTCGCGGGATGCTGGCTCACCGGTTATTGGATTCTTGATCTCACTACCAGTTTCTTCCAGCATTTCCTTCAGGTCTTCTTCGTCCTCCTCCTTCGCATTATTCACATTCAGCATTTTTGCGTCAGGATGAGCGTTTTTCGTACCAGAATGGAATGCTCCAAATTTTTTGTGCAAGGGCTGACGCTTGATTGCTGGCAGTATTTCAGTTAAAAGCTCCACGTCGAGCGTTCCATCTTTTTTCAGAGCGATGGGCTGAAAATGGTACTTAATGCATTCCATTATGCCGGCAATAAACAGGCCATCGTCTTTCGGCTTGACATACCGCTTTTTGCCGCTTTTGGTAATGATGTACAAATTCTCAAGACCAATAAAAGTCGAGCCTGAAGGATCCATTTGGTTAATGTCCTCATCGGTGATCCTGCCCTTGTTTACCTCCTTGATCGAGCTACGAACCTCATCGCTGATTTCAAGCCCAGCGACTTGGCTTCCCGTAATCTCATTCCATGCCAACAGAACCTCCCGGTATAGCTCATTCCGGTTTTGGCGCTTCTTCCTCACCAACAAAAGGCTGTGAATGTGCACGTGTAGACCGCTTTCGTTTTTTGTCACTTCAACAGACAACATCCCGGCATAAACTCGTTCCTTCCAAAACTTCCGCTTGCGCATCTGATTGTAGCACTGCATGAGTTCTTTCGAATAGAATCCTTCAAATCTGCCGCCTTCCGCATAGTGGGGGACTGTCAGGGTAAGGTGCATGAAGTCGTAATTGCGCAGTATATCTGGATTCTTTTCAAAGAACTTGATATACTTTAGCCTCGTCTTTTTTGATCTGTTGGCGTTACAGACAGGGCAGCACTTATGCTTACAAGTGTACGCGGCGAGAAACTCTTTCGCATCGTTCTTAATGTGATTTCGGAAGAGCGCAGTCTGACAACACGAAGCAAGTGAGCATCTTAAGTTAAAAAGCTCCTCAACCTGCTTTGCGGTCAACTCATCAGCGTGAACTGCCAGCCAATCTGAGATTTGATCGCGCCAAAGCATTGCTTCATGTTTGCCGGTAATCATCCTGAGGGTCCGCATTCCATTCCTGGCCGCCTTGTAAACATCTTTGCCAAGCTGCTCTGGTGCCTTGTAGGGTTTTGCCTCTAAAACACCAATTACTCCAATCTCAGGCTCACTGGTCCAGCCGCCGAAGGTTTCTAACTTATTAAAACAGGGTTCTATACTAGTATTAGAGAGACACATAACCTGCTGTTTTTAAAGCCTCCGGCGAGAATTCGGCGACCATGGTTAGAAAATCAATTTTAGCCTCCTGGCTGCGACGAAAACGGCTCCTGGGGGATGACATGAGCTTCTTCGCGAGAGGGAGGAAAGAAGAAAGTGCCAACTGCAGGCGGGGAAGTGGCGTGTTCCGGCGAAGCCCTTGAAGGGCCTCTTTGGCCTGGTCAAATGCCTGACGGTCTTCCATGTTGAGATAACTGCCCTTCGAGTTCTTCACTACTCCAAGGTATTTGTGGGCAATATCCTTTGACCGGGCAACAACCTGCTCGACGAGCTTTGCCACCGCCTGGTCTGGATCGACATGGCCGGCGATAATTGGTTCGGGAAGTGCCTCGTGGACGATGCTCAGTTGGATGTCTCCGAAGAGCTCTTGTTTCTTGTGGACTTTCATAGTGAATGAATTGGCGGGCCCACAGGGGACTTTTCTAGCCTGTCAGCAAGAAATGACCGGGAGGGAGTAAGGAGGCGACAGCGGCTTTGCCGCCGTCACCTCGCTTGCTGCATAGGCCCCGAGACTTAAGTCCCCACAAAAGCCCGGGTTCGTTAAATATCTTGTGGCTGAGGAAACAGCTTGGCTTGCTTTCGTTGCAATTCCAGAGTTTGGTTAATGATTGTTATCATCTCGCAAAGAAGACTGGTCTTCCGCCTGCTATCTTCCAGGCTTTTGCCCAAGCCGTCAATGCGGCTCGCCATGTGCTTCAGTTTGCCCATATTATTGTCGATGTGGTTTTGGTACTCATCGACGAGGGAGGAATTCGATTTTGTTCGGTGTTGCATTTTAAACAGTTTTATTGTCAAAAATTTTCACACGCGAACGGAGGAGAGTGTTTTTTTGTTGATTTTGTACGAATTTAGACGTACATTTGCGATACCTGATTTGCGAAAAAGTGTGTTGGACCTCCTCCGTCCGGCGCGCTTTTTTTTTTGCGCTGCCTGATTTTCCCCGGCTACTATGCCGCAACCGATTCAGAGGTATTTTCTTCTCTCAACCGTTCGATGTAGCGATCAATCTCCTTTTTTTCGTAACGTAGGAAACGACCCATGCGGACCGGCTCGAGGAGACCGGCTTTGCGGGCACGGTAAAGCGTAGCCCTGCTAATGCCGAGGATGTCGCAAACCTCGTGGGTGTTGAGGGTATCTTGTAAGAAGGTGGAATGTTTCATCGTAAGTCCTTTTTGATTTTCGATGATACAAACTTAAAGTAAAAACTATACTAGTTCAAGTTTTTAGTAAAGCAAAAAGGACAAAAAAAATTTACAGCCCAGTAGAGAACTTAAAATAACGTAATAACTCGCTGTTTATCAGTTCTATGTATAATTCTAAATTGGATTTTTCAAAATAGAGATTATTTGCCACGAATTCACTATTAAACCAATTATCGGGATTTGAATAGAACTTTTTCATGTTTTCCCGGCCGTCACCAAACCTCCATTCAGATATGGTACACACCAAAGGATTGTGCAAGGCATCTAGCACACTATTCTTTTTTGCATGGACTTCGACAAGATTTCTATATAAATCAAAAGCTATCGTATATTGATGGAGCCGTAATGAGCTCATTATTTTTTGAGCTTCCTTTTTTCCTACAACCACTACAAGTCTTTGAAAAATGCCTTCCATGGCTTCATCAATCATGACCATTTGGTACTGTTCTATAGTCAATGATACCTCAAGTCTATTTTGAATCTCAACAATCAGACCCTTTTCTAGGATATCAATTATTTTGGTTGAATATAAATCAACAAGGTTTCCGATTCCTTTGAATGTAAATTTCTGTTTCTTTTCGTATTGGTGCCTTACTACTTTTTCAATTAGATTCTCACTGTTTTTTAAAAGATTCAATTTTTGTTGTAATTCAGCCTGGAGTGTCAAGCCCTTTTCCCAAGAATCAAATTCCTTTTCAGTCATTGAAATATCTAATGACTTAAGCGGCTTTAACTTTGTCATTAAGGAATTGAATACCACCTGGACATAAAGTGGGTAAGATTCACCGTCCTTACTTTTTAGCTTACTATTGATAAAGTATTTGAAACTGATCTTCTTTTCCTTAGGCACGGCTGTTCTAAATTTTGAGGAAGGAATGAGGTTTAGAATCTACTGCGAACAAATATTCCAGATACTTCAAAATAGCTCAAAAAAATGCAAGTTGTAAAGCGTACGCGTACGGAGCTGAACCGTACAAAAAAGCCCCGAACTCAGCAGAGACGGGGCTTTTTCAGCGTTTGAACATTGTGAACCCGCTGGGGCTCGAACCCAGGACCCCTTGATTAAAAGTCAAGTGCTCTAGCCAACTGAGCTACGGGTTCTTAAATTGGCTATGTTGCGGTGCCTTTTTCGTAAGGCGTTGCAAATATAGGGCAGTTTGGCGGAAAAAACAAAGGAGAAATTTTATTTTTTTCGACCTTTTCGCTCCCCTGTTGCGCAGACGATTGAAAAACAGCAGCTTGGACAGAATAGTTTCCAGTCTTACTTATTTTTTCGGTGGACGGGCAGCCTGCAGGGCGGCCTCAAAAGTGGCGTAACAGGTGTAGTCCTGAATAACGGTCTCTGCCCCTATAGCGCGGAGCGTATCCAAATCGCCCAAATGGCGCACACCGACGAAGTCAATCTGCAGGTTCCGGGTGGTGGCGACATCCCATTCGGCATCCCCAAGGTAGACAACCCTCGACAGCGGGCCGCCATTCAGGTCTTCGGCGGCAGCAATGGTTTCCTCCAGGATAGCCTCCCGGTTGGGCTTGTTATCTCCGCCGCTGAAGAGCCGGTCTTCCACCGTAATGCCTACGTGCGAGAGCTTGATGTGGGCCGGCGTTTTCCAGCCACCGGTGCCTATGCCAATCAGCCGGTCGGTTTGCTGAAGCTGCGTGATGGCTTGCCTTGCTCCGGGCACTTCCCGGAAATGCTCAGGCTGCTTTTGCCTTTCCCTGCGCAGCGCCTCCATATATATGGCCTGGAAATCCGCAGTCTCTTCGGTAGAGGGCGTACGCTGAAAATGCTGCCGGATGACGGTGCCGAAGATGATATTGTCCGTTACATGCGGGAATTGGCGCCAGTCGATACCGGGAAAAGGTTTTTGATAGACGGATTCGTAGGTTTGGGCAAAAACGCGGCTGTCCCGTTTATCAGAGTAGACCAAAGTGCCGTCAACATCAAAGATGATCAGTTCCATTTGTTTCGTTTGCACTCCCTTTCGCACCCGGAAAATCCAGCTCCAGCTGAATGCCCAGGCTTTCCTGCTCTTTGGAGAGATTAGATACTGCGACGCCGAGCAACCGCACCTGACCGATTTCCTCAAGGTGCTCCAGCAAGAGTTCCCGCACGGTACGCAGCAGCGTGGCTTCCTTTCTCACTTCGCGGTTGAAAGTGCGGCTGCGGGTCAGGATTTTGAAATCCGGCGTTTTGGCTTTTAACGTCACAGTCCGCCCAAAGTTGTCGCTTTTTTCCATGTACTGATGCACCACCTGACAGAGATAGGCCAGCTTTTCTTCCATCTCCGCTACCTTGGTCAGGTTTTCCTTGAAGGTACGCTCTGCCCCGATGGATTTGCGGATGCGGTTGGGGTTGACCGGGCGGTGGTCCTCCGCGCGGACGATGCGGTAGTAATGCCGCCCTACTTTACCAAACCGTTGCACCATCTCGATTTCCGAAAGCGCTTTCAAATCCCGCCCCTTAAAAATGCCCATCCGCCGCATTTTGGTGGCCGTCACTTTGCCGATGCCGTGGAAGGCTTCGATATCCAGCTCTTCTAAAAATGCCAGGGCTTCTTCCGGTGGGATGACCTTCATACCGTTCGGCTTGTTGATGTCGCTCGCCACCTTCGCCAGAAACTTATTGAATGAGATCCCTGCCGAGGCGGTCAGCCCGGTCTCTGCTTCAATGCGCCTGCGGATCTCCCCGGCGATCAGCGTGGCAGACTTCGGGCCCCGCAGGGGATCAGTGACATCCAGATAGGCTTCATCGAGGGACAAAGGTTCCACCAGTTCGGTATAGTCTTCAAAAATGCCCCTGATTTGCTGGGAGACAGACCGGTAGACATCGAAGCGCGATTTGACAAAAACCAGGTCGGGGCACAAACGCTTTGCTGTGACACTGGGCATAGCGGAGCGCACCCCGTACTTCCGGGCTTCATAACTGGCAGAAGCGACCACGCCCCGAAGGCTGGAGCCCCCCACGGCCACAGGCTTGCCCTTCAGCTCCGGTCGGTCGCGCTGCTCTACCGATGCATAAAAGGCATCCATGTCGATATGAATGATTTTCCGGCTGGACTCCATGCGTGTAAGATAATCGGCCTCCGGCTAAAATTACGGAAAAACTTCAGATACGAGGAGCCGCTCCCAAAGTTGCCCCAAAAGCAAAACTCCCCGTCACCAACAAGGGTGCGGGGAGCGCAAAAATTGCCTGCTTAAAGCTAATCTTTAAAAGCGTTTGTTAAGGTATCACGATTTTCACGGGCGTGCGACCATGACCGTGCTGCACCAACAGTTGATAAAACCCGGAAGGTACGTCAGGCAAAGGCCACTCAAGGGTGTGCCTGCCTTGGGCAAGCGGCGATTGGTGCTGTGCGATCAGCTGACCGTTGTTACTGAAGAGCATAAGCGACACTTCACCTGACGCTTCCATATAAACAGATAGTTGCAGGGGGGCACCTTTGGGTTTGGGATTGGGGAACACTTTCAAATCGTAATCAGCGCTGCCGGATTGCAGGGCCTCTATCCCAAGTTCATCATCTTCGGGGGCGCAAGAGTGATGGGGGTTGTACTTCCCTAACCGGCGCTGACGGTCGAAATGTTCTGCCGGGAAGCAGGAAATAGCTGGTGGGCTGTATGCCCGGCTTTCCATCATCGCATGTAACCCGCCGGCTATGTCATCTTCAAAACCCAGTTCATGGTGAGCAGCACCAAAGGTAGCAGCGTAGTACATCACACCGTCCGGGTTGACCACATGCTGCAGCTGCAGGGCATGCCCCAGTTCGTGCAGCACTACCGACTGGAAATCCAGCTCATCGGCAGCGGGAGTACCATTGAAGGACCAGGCTACATCATCCGTTTCATTATGCTGTGCGCCCCGCCGAATGACCATATCCACATCGGTCAGTTCCCACTCCGAGTCGCCGCAACGGGCGTAGCGGGAAATGGTGGCAGCCAGTACATGTTCTCCGAGCTGCTCCCGGATATCCCATTCATCGTGATCAAAACTGATGATATTCTGACCATCATTGGAGCTGCCATTGACAGATGCGGAGACCATCGGGCAATCATCGCCTATGTAAATGGGGAGCCCGATGGAATCCTGCCAGGCACCGGCAGCAGCATTGAGGGCTTCGAGTACGCCTTCCACTGCTGCCAGCGATACGCCATTATGGTCCGTATTGTTGCTGAGGGTAAACAAATACCCCCCGTCATCCCGGCTGTTGTGGTCGATAAGCTTGGGTTCATGGAATGCCCCGGAACTCATCACATTATTATAGGCATAAGTGACGTTGACCGAGAAGGGGCTAAATCCGATGCCCCCGGAACTTGTAAGAATCAAAGGGGTACCAGTCCCTGCTTTATGGGGAACTTTAACTTCAATGGCGGTTGTAGTCCAGGAAACGATGTGCCAGGGAAGGGCAGCTGTGTAGCCCTGACCGCCCCGGTCGGCATCCCGGAAGAAAATGGTGCCTGTGCCTTCACCGAAATTGGCACCATGAATGGTTACGACATCACCGACACCAGCCGCTACCCATTCAGGGGTGATGGAATCGATCTGAGGCAGCATACTGCGGTTTAGCCCCGGAGCTGGAAATTCCCTGACCCGGACAGGAGAAATGCCCACCGCCGACGCCACGGCTTCATACACCGCTGCCCGCGACATGGTCTTCCCATTTAAAAGGTATGCCTCTTCTGCGGCTGGATCATAAGTGACTATGGCACCCTGTGGCACAACGGATTGCAGGGCATGCCCGTAAATACGAGGCAAGTCATAGACGGAAGGCCGGAGGGCGAAAATCCCTACATCATTTACCTGAAGGCCGGTGGAAGGGGCGACTTGAATGGCCGCATCACCTACAACACCACCGAGTGTGACCAGGTCAACTGAACGCCCGGCGTTCCCTTTGAAAACCTGGTAAACCTCCAGTTCATAGCGTGTGTAAATCATTTCCCCTGCGCTCCCCCAAAAGGGAGCAGCGCGCTTCACCCGGGCCTCAACTACAGTGGTGCCGGGTGCAAGCAAATCCTCGAAAGCAGTCTTCACAAGCGAACACTGCGCATGACTTGGGTTAGAAGCCAATAAAACAAACCATAGTGTGATTAAGCAGGACAATTTCTGCATTGTTTGGGTATTTAATGACCAAAAAACGCTCCTTAGTGTTGACCGTAGTGTTGGAAATGGCAGCTCATACGGTCACATTTCATGTGTGTTGAGCCTCGTTGTAGCTTTAAAAAGGCGTTTCAGCCAGCAGGCAGTGGAGGTCATTAGTCACGCTTGAGGCGACTTTTAAAATTTGAGCTGGCAGGGCTTTAGTTTTTGTGTTACTGTAAATGTAATGACTTATGCAAATCAACTCAATGCGCCTTTATATAATTTGTGACATTAATACCACGGGCAGTTAACTATAAAATATTCGTATTTATTTTTTCTGATTGTGTATTTTTTTATCTGGCAGGCCCAGAAAAAATATTTTTTTGCCCATAAACAACTGCCGCAGGGCTCAACGTGTCTTTTTTTGTCACCCAATACTTAAAAGAAAGGTTTTCAGAAAATCATAAAAAACGATCAAAACCTAACAATAAAAGATAATAAAAACCTACAACCCTATGTCTATCAGCTACTTAAAAAAACAAATCCAAAAGCACCCCTCCGAACAAAGTTGCAATTATGTAGTTTTTTCCCGGATGTATTAGATTCATATTTGTAGTGTCAAAGAACACCAAAACATTTCATCCGATGCAGAAATCTCAATCTAAAGACACCGCCGAGCTCCTACAATTGTTCCCGCTTTTTGAAGGCGTAGAGACGAACGAGCTCGAGTATTTGGCTGCCCGTGCCGAATTTACCAAATTCAAAAAACATGATACCATTTACCAGTCCGGCGAACGGTCCGATTGCTTGCTCTTTCTCATCAAGGGCGTTGTAAAAATCGGCCGGTATTCCTCCGACGGACGGGAAATCATCAAGCATGTGCTCCACCCTATGAGCATGTTCGGGGAGCTTTGCCTGGCTGGCGAGCTCAAGCGGAAAGACTTTGCCGTAGCTATCAAAAAGGATACGCAAATTCTGAAAATCCAGATGATTCAGCTGCAGCATGTGATGCGCCGGGACCCCAAACTGTCGATGCGCGTCCTCAACTTCATCGGCAACCGCCTGCAGAACGTGGAGCAGCGGCTGGAATCCCTGATCTTTAAAGATGCCCGCGAGCGCATCATCGAATTCCTGAAGGAGTCCGCCCGGAAGCAGGGAAAGCGGGTAGGCTACGAAACCCTGATCAAGCATGCCCTGACTCAGCAGGATATTGCCAACATCACCGGAACGTCCCGGCAGACCGTTACCTCTGTCATGAACGACCTGCGCAAAGCTAACCTGATTTACTTTAACCGGCGCACCATCCTGATCAGGGACCTGGGCAAGCTTTCTTAGGCAGGCTAACCATTAGTAAGCCACCAATGGAACGATAAGCCCATCTGACCCCAGGATGGTATTGGGGAAGACGGAGATGGCTTCCTGCAATATACGGTCCAATATGGGATAGCGGGTCGAATAGTGGCCCAGCAACAGCGTACCGGCATTAGCGTTCCGTGCAGTCAGCGCTGCTTCCTTTGCGGTGGAATGGCCGGTCTCTTTGGCCTGCGCCTCGTGCTTTTGCAGAAAAGTAGCCTCGTGGTACAGCAAATCCACACCATATATATAGTCTGCCAGCGAAGGCTCATAGGCAGTATCCGAACAGAACGCAAAGGAACGGGGCTCAGGCGGGGCAATGGTCAGCACCTCATTAGGGATTACACCATAAGCGGAGGAAACAAAGTCATCCCCATTCTTAATTCCGGGAATTGCCTGATAAGGGATTTGGTATTTTTCAATCAGTTCGCCCCGCATACTCCTGGGGCGTTCCTTCTCCTGAAAGAGGTAACCGGCAGCCGGCACACTGTGGCGCAGGGGCAGGCTGTACACCCGAAGCTGCTTGCTTTCGTATACCAGGGCATTGCGACCGGGGTCCACAACTTCAAAGTGCACGGGAAAAGACAGCCTCCCGGAAAAAGTGCACGCCTGCTCCAGAAAGGCACCAACTTCGGGCGGGCCGAAAACCGTTAGCGGCGCAGTGCGATGGTTGAGCCCCATAGAGCTCAGCAGCCCGGGCAGCCCCAGTACATGGTCTCCGTGGTGGTGGGAAATAAAGATATGGCTCAGCTTGCCCCATTTCACGCTGAAGTCACCGAAGCGCATCTGCGCCCCTTCCCCGCAGTCAATCATGAACAACTGCTCCTGCACATTGAGCAGTTGCATGGTTGGATATCGCCTGTAGGCAGGCACGGCTCCGCTGCAGCCAAGGATGGTTAGATCAAATCGCATGTCAATACAAAAGAGGCACAGCTAAAATAGTTCAGCTGTGCCTCTTTAAGTTTAAAGCCTTTTGGGCCGTTATTTATTCACTGTCGCCATCGTTCAGCTCCCGCTCTATATCCTCCATGAAGATATAGTCTATCGCTTCCGATACCGTAGGCACCATCGTAAGAATAGTGTCCAGGCGGGAAATCTCCATTAGCTTTTTGACAGCGGGCTGTTCAGCCCCGGCAAGCACAAACGATCCTATCTTCTTCCAGAGGCGGTCAGCCGTAAGGATAGCGCTGAGGCCGGAAGAGTCCACATACTTGACCTCAGAAAGGTCCATAATCAGGTTTTTCACATCCTTATCAGCCAGCAGCACAAGCTCCGACTTGACATCCGGCGCGATGAGGGAGTTGAAATTCTCTTCCTGCAATGTGAAGACGGTATAACGTTCTTCGGTCTTTATTTTATACTCCATATAGTATTATGGTTGTCATTTTGATTGTGGGCGAACGCAAAAATATCAATTAAGCGGCAGTCTACCTAGCTTGTCCGGCATATTTTCCCTGTCCTCCTGGCATTAGGTGCTGTACCGCTTAAACACTGAGCCCGTTTTGAGTGTTTTGTTCGCAGAAGTGAAGCGGGAGAAGCCTGCCAGATCAGCCGATCAGCCACAAGGACCGGAAATATTGGCAGCTTTTAAAGATTGGCATTATTTTCCCTGTCTTTCTAAGGGCACATTTCGGGCTGCTTTTTGCGGTACCGCTCCCCATTTCAACAAATTACAAAAACCTATTTGCTCAAATTCCATTTCACTAAAATGTTAGTGCGTTGTTAAGCTTAAGAAACAGAAGAAACTAAAAAGTCCCTTCTTTTGTATTCTTGGATAATTAGTTTTAATATTGTTTGGGTAACCCAACAGGCTAAGAGAAGAAAGAAATATGAACAATAAACGTTTTTCTCCAAAAGTAAAGCAGGTCATTTCCAGAAGCCGGGACGCAGCGATACGCCTGGGCCATGACTTTATTGGAACCGAGCATCTGCTGCTGGGCATAATGGCTGAACAAGACAGCCTTGCGCTCAAGGTGCTGGATTCTCTGGATGTCAACCCTTCCGAGCTTCAGCAAAATGTGGAAGAGTCCGTACAGCGGATCCCGAGCGGGCAAACCGCCCTCAATGTCGGCAACCTTCCGCTCAACAAGCAGGCTGAGAAGGTCCTCAAGGTGACTTTCCTGGAAGCCAAAATGCTTAAAAGCGATGAAATCAGCCCGGAACATCTGCTGCTCTCCATCCTCAAGCATAAAGACAACCCTGCTTCGAAGATATTGAATCAGTTTGACGTAGATTACGACATCTATAAGGCAGAACTGGAGTATGTCCGTCAGGAACAGGACTTCACGAGTTCGTCCGAGCCATTTGCGCAGACCCCATCGGATCAGGATGACCCCTATGAAGATGACGAAGGGCAGGGCAGTGGCCGGTATCAGCAGCGCAAAGGGACTTCCAAATCCCGCACGCCGGTACTCGACAACTTCGGCCGCGACATCACCAAGCTGGCGGAAGAGGACAAACTGGACCCTATCATCGGCCGTGAAAACGAGATCGAGCGGGTATCCCAAATCCTGAGCCGCCGCAAAAAGAACAATCCAATTCTGATCGGTGAACCGGGCGTGGGTAAAACGGCTATTGTGGAAGGCCTTGCCCTTCGCATCATGCAGAAGAAAGTCAGCCGCACCTTGTTTAATAAGCGAATCGTCATGCTGGACCTGGCAGCGCTCGTTGCAGGCACCAAGTACCGCGGTCAGTTTGAGGAGCGGATGAAAGCCATCATGAATGAGCTGGAGAAGTCCCGCGACGTGATCCTCTTCATTGATGAGATCCACACCATCGTTGGTGCAGGTGGGGCAACTGGAAGCCTGGACGCCTCCAATATTTTCAAGCCTGCCCTGGCACGTGGCGAACTGCAGTGTATCGGTGCCTCCACCCTGGATGAGTACCGTCAGCATATTGAAAAAGACGGTGCGCTTGACCGCCGTTTCCAAAAAGTCGTGGTTGATCCGCCTTCTGCCGAAGAAGCAGTGAATATCCTGGACAACATCCGTCCGAAGTACGAGGAGTTCCACAACGTGAACTATTCTCAGGACGCGATTGAAGCGTGCGTTAAGCTTAGCGACCGCTACATCAGTGACCGCTTCCTGCCAGATAAGGCTATTGACGTACTTGACGAGGTAGGCGCACGGGTGCACCTCAAGAACATCCACGTTCCCGAGCATATCGAAGAGCTGGAAAAGAAAATTGAAGAGCTCAAGGATCAGAAGAATCAGGCTGTAAAAAATCAGCAGTACGAGAAAGCAGCGGACCTCCGGGATAAGGAGTCCAAGCTCGTTCGTCAGCTGGAATTTGCCAAGATTCAGTGGGAAGAAGAGGTAAAGACCAAACGCTACCCCGTTAGCGAAGAAGACATCGCCGAAGTGGTTTCTATGATGACAGGGATTCCGGTCAGAAGAGTGGCCCAAAGCGAAAGCAAAAAACTGGTGGGCATGGACAATGACCTTCAGAATGTCATTATTGGACAGGATGAGGCCATTACCAAAATCACAAGGGCGATTCAGCGTAACCGCGTCGGCCTGAAAGACCCCACCAAGCCGATTGGTTCCTTCATTTTCCTCGGCCCTACCGGTGTAGGCAAGACGGAGCTGGCTAAGTCGCTCGCCCGTTACATCTTTGACTCCGAAGATGCCCTGGTCCGGCTTGACATGAGCGAATACATGGAAAAATTCTCCGTGAGCCGCCTGATCGGTGCGCCTCCGGGCTATGTTGGATACGAAGAAGGGGGGCAGCTGACTGAAAAAGTCCGCCGCAAGCCTTACTCCGTAATCCTGCTGGATGAGATTGAAAAGGCACATCCTGACGTTTACAATATCCTGCTGCAGGTGCTGGACGATGGTCAGCTGACTGACGGCCTGGGCCGTAAGGTAGACTTCAAAAACACGCTGATCATTATGACCTCCAACGTTGGCGTACGTCAGCTGAAGGACTTTGGTCAGGGCGTTGGCTTTGCCACTCAGGCACGTCAGAGTGCCGCAGATGACAACGCGAAGGGCGTCATTCAAAATGCCCTCAAGCGGACCTTCTCTCCGGAGTTCCTCAACCGTGTGGACGATGTGGTAATCTTCAACAGCCTGGATCAGGACGATATCTTTAAGATCATCGACATCACGCTGAAGGACCTTCACAAGCGCCTTGAAAACATGGATTACACATTGATCCTGTCTGAAGACGCGAAGAAGTTTGTTGCCGAAAAGGGGTATGACCCTCAGTTTGGCGCACGTCCGCTGCACCGGGCCATTCAAAAGTATATTGAAGACCCGCTTGCGGAGTTCATCCTCAACACGAACCCGGATGCCGGCGCAACCCTTGAAGCAGTAATGAATGATGATGAAACCGGGCTTAAGATTACCTTGAGCAAGGAAGTGAATACAGACGCATAAACAGCGTTGAAAAATAAAAGCAGCCCTTTTGACACTGGTCAATTGGGCTGCTTTTTGTGTTTCAAGCCTGCTCCGGGCGCAAATCCGGGGTTTGCTGAACTTTTTTTCGAATATTTTAATTAAATTAGTAGTGCTGGTGTCAAAACCATCGAGCACTTTTTATTTTCTAACAAAAAAAGAATCTATTGGCAAAGAGATCTGGTAGAAGAGGTTTTAATACCCGTACTGACAACAAACCCGAGTTTAGAATCAACGAACACATTCGCGTACCTGAAATCCGGCTTGTAGGCGAAAACGTTGAAGAGATT
>JANSXW010000191.1 GCA_024742755.1 bacterium
CTCTTCCATCAGGCTTACCTGCCCATGTCGAACTGTGTGGAAATGGGCCTGGCGGTATTCGCGACCGACCCGTTTGGAAATGCGACGGCGGTCATTGGCGAGGTGCGCTACCTGAGTCAGGGCGGCAGCCTTGTGATGCCCAACACGATGGAGTGGGCGGCGGAATCAGCCCCGGTCATCAAAGCCGGCATTCTGCCTAATCCGGTGCGGGAGGCGTTCACGCTGCAATTCAGCCAGCCCCTTGCCGCAGAAGGGCAGGCGGTCCTGCTCAACGAGTTCGGTCAGCGTATTGCCCAGCAACCATTGATGGAGGGGGAAACAGAGCTGGACTGGAATGCTGCGTCACTGCCTGCCGGGCTTTACTTCCTGGAGGTCTTTACGGAGGATGGCTACCGGGAGGTTTTGAAGGTGGTACGGCAGTAAGCTAAATTGCGTGTTTTTCAGCTATAATCGCAAAAGCGGTAGTCGGGGGAAGTTCCTGGCTACCGCTTTTTTACAGGTACCTCGGACGACACCTCAAAATGAGGAAAACAACGAACGCTTCTTATCATTTGCGATGCGGGGCGGTTGAAGGCAAATACCTATATTTACCCGTGGAAGTTATTTCTGGCATTTTTCTTATTGCGGGTAAATTATCACTACTTAGATGCCTATAGGTTTTTTCAAGATAATCATTCCAGTTGCCGCTAGTCTACTGCTGTCGGTTTGCCAGCTGTACACACAAGATTATGCCAAGCCCATCCATTTCGACAACTACACCTTAGAAAGCGGGCTATCCAACTCGCGGGTTCGGGCATTTTGCCAGGATCGACGTGGATTCTTATGGGTCGGCACAGCGGCTGGCCTTAACCGCTTCGACGCTTACCATTTCCGTGTGTTCCAACATCGGCCGGATGATACGCATGGCTTACTGCATAATAGCGTACTGGCGCTGCTGGAAGATAGCCATGGTCATTTCTGGGTAGGCACTAAGAAAGGGCTTCAGTATTTTGACTGGCGAAGCAGGCGCTTTTTTACCTATAGACAGGGAACAGCTAATTTAGGAGAAGTCCTGGCCTTAACAGAAGACAGCCAAGGCGGAGTATGGGTGGCAACGACCAATGGGCTGCACCGCATTGCCCCTCCCGTTGGGATGGAGGCAAAAGAGAACGCCTTTCCTGAACAACGGGAAATGCGCTCATTTCAGGCTGGCACCGGATCAGAGGCTTTGCCTGCAGACCGGATTTGGTGCTTGAAGGAGGATGCTGCTCACCGCCTCTGGATAGGTACAAATGAAGGGCTGCGCTGCTACGACCTTGAGCAACAACGCTTTCTGGCCCTTTCATTCCCGGCAGGACTTTCAGATTTAGACCGTGCGGTTGTCCATGATTTGGAAACAGACCGGCAGGGTAATTTGTGGGCAGGCACAGAATCCGGGCTGTTCCGATTGTCTGCCGATGGGCAGTCTGGGCAAGCTTACCGGGCAAGCCTGGGCAAACCGGGTGCTTTGCAAAACGATTTCATTACGGAGCTGGAAGTGGACACCGGTGGCAGCCTCTGGATTGGTACCAACGGTGGCGGATTGGCTATTTGGGAAGCCGATGCAGAGCGTTTCGTCCACCATAAGTATAGTGCCTTTGATGGCGGCACCTTGCCGTCTAATAACGTGGAAGCCCTGTTTGTGGACCACTCGGGGGGTATTTGGGTGGGCACGCACGATGGCATCAGTTATTGCCACCCGGACGCCAAGCCTTTTCAGCTTTTCCAGCCCACAGGTGCTACCGGCAGTATTGGCAGGGGTACTGTACAAGGGCTGTGCGTCAGTGAGGACGGACAGTTGTGGGCAGGGATTGATGGGGCGGGCTTGGGCGCCTACCGTTCGGGCCAATGGACGCATTACCGAAAGGGCCAATCTCCTGTTTTGCCCGCTGATGACGTGACCGCCGTACTTGAAGACCGTACTGGTGGAATATGGGTGGCTACCTGGACGGGGGGGCTGTTCGTGCTAGACCGATCAGGCAATACCATCCGGCCAGTAGCTCCGGAGCTGCTTAAAGGCAAGGCAGTATGGGCTTTGTTCGAAGATGCGAAAGGACGGATATGGATAGGGACAACCGACTTGGGGCCTGTGCTGTATGACCCGGCAACGGACTCCTTCCAGACTTTCCCCGACGAGCTGGACCGAGCTGGAAGTATGGGCAAGTGGGCGATTGCTTTTGAGCAAGACGAAAAGGGGGTAATCTGGATATCTACCTCAAACGGCTTATACCGGTTCCAGGAAGCTGAGCAAACTTTTGAGTATTTCCCCGTCGAAGGGTTAGCACGTCAGGATTTTATCCATGCCCTGCACCCCAGCAGGCAGGGTGGGTGGTGGCTAGGCACACAGTACGGGCTTTTGCACTTTGACCTTGAGAGTGGGCATACCAAAAAATGGGATAGAACACAGGGGCTGGCTGACGACTGGGTCCTGAGCATTGTTGAGGATCGAAAAGGGAACCTCTGGCTGGGTACAGCCCGCGGGCTATCCAGGTTTGACCCCAGCACAGAGGGATTTGACAGCTATTTCAAACTGGGCGATTTGCGCAGCTTCGAGTGCTCCAGGGCTGTTGCCCAATCTTCCGGGGGGCGGCTATTTTTCGGCACTACTCAAGGCTTGATTACGTTCCACCCAGACAGCATACAGACTTACGGGAAAGCGCCACCGGTCGCCTTTACCGATTTCAAGCTGTTCAACCAATCTGTGCCCATACGTGGCAGTTCTGCCGATACCCTGCCCACTGCTTCGCCCCTGACCGCTGGCATAGAGGCTGTAGAAAAAATAACCCTGGCCCATTGGCAGCACAGCTTTTCCTTTGCTTTCACTGCTCTGAACTACCTCGATCCCAACCAGAATACTTTCCGCTATCAGTTGGAAGGTTATCAAGACTCGTGGGTCTCAGCCACTGCCCAAGAACGCTTTGCCTACTACACTAACATCCCCCCCGGTAAGTACCGCTTCAAAGTTATGGCAGCCAATAACGACGGGGTATGGAATGAAGTGCCCGCCGATGTGGAAATACATCTCCGGCCGCCTTGGTGGCGCACGCTTTGGGCTTACCTTGCCTACCTTGTACTGGCTGCTGGCGCTGGCTATGCCTTGTACCGCTTCTTCCGTTGGCGCTGGCTGCTGCGGGCCCAACTGCAGTCCGAGCGGCAGGAAGCCCTCCGCCTGAAAACACTAGATGATTTCAAGAACCGCCTCTACACCAACCTCACCCACGAGTTCCGCACTCCGCTCACTGTCATCTTGGGTCTGGTCGACCAGATAGACCAGCCCTCGGGCATACGAGAGGTGCTAAGGCGCAACGCCAAGAGCCTGCTCCGCCTGGTCAACCAGATACTCGATCTTGCCAAGCTCGAAGCCGGGCAGCTCAAGCTCGACCTTGCTCTGACGGACATCGTGCCCTACATACAGTACCTGACGGAGTCTTTTCAGTCTTATGCGGCCGGCAAGCAAATCAATTTGGTCGCCTACATGGAGACCGAACGGCTCCTTATGGATATAGACGAGGAGAAGCTGCATAGCGTTGTCGCTAATTTACTGTCCAATGCCATCAAGTTCACGCCCCAAGGGGGGAAGGTCATTTTGCACCTGCGGGAAGAAGACGATACGCTGCTGCTCAAGGTCAGGGACAACGGCATCGGCATCTCAGCGCGCCAATTGCCGCGCATTTTCGACCGTTTCTACCAAGTGGACAACACCGCGACCCGGGCCGCCGAAGGCACCGGACTGGGGCTGGCGCTGACCAAAGAGCTGGTGGAGTTGATGGGCGGGCAGATATCGGTCAGCAGCCAGGAGGGCAAGGGCACGGAGTTCACGGTGGCCCTGCCCATCACCCGGCAGGCCCCGCCCGCCCAGGCGCACCGTACAGGGCCTGGTGCGCCCGCACCGCTGCCCAACCGCCCGATGGCACAAATGGTGCGGCGGCCTGAAGGCGGCGGCTCTGACTTGCCCCAGCTGCTGCTCATCGAAGACAACGAAGACGTGGCCTTCTATATTCAGTCCTGTCTGGAGGGCCGGTTCGCGCTCACACTCGCCCCCAATGGCGCGCTGGGCATAGCCGAGGCCCTGGAAAATATCCCTGATCTCATCATCAGTGACGTGATGATGCCGGAGAAGGACGGCTTCGAGGTCTGTGACACCCTAAAGCACGATGAGCGCACCAGCCATATCCCCTTCATACTGCTGACCGCCAAGGCCGATGCGGCCTCCAAAATCAGCGGCCTGCGGCGCGGCGCCGACGCCTACCTCACCAAGCCATTCGATAAGGAAGAGCTGCTCGTACGCTTGGAGATGCTGTTGGAACGGCAAAAGCGCATGGCCGCCTACTTTGCCCGGTCGGTCGTGGCAGAACTGCCCGTTAACGAACCTGCGCCAGAAGCACCTGTTGCGCCAGAGATCATAGCAGTAGAGGACGCCTTCCTACAGAAGGTGCGAGCTATCGTTGAGGAGCATTATGCAGATGAAGGCTTTTCGCTGCCGCAGTTGTGCCAGAAGGTAGGCATGAGCCGCTCGCAGCTCTACCGCAAGCTGAAGGCGGTCTCGGGCCTTTCGCCCTCCGCCCTTATCCGTAACCACCGCCTGCAACAGGCTAAGGCACTGCTGGAAACCACAGGCATCAACGTATCGGAGGCGGCTTGGGCCGTCGGGTACAAGGATGTTTCCCACTTTTCGAAGTCTTTTCAGGAAGCTTTCGGCATTCCGCCGAGCGCAACCAGGAAGTAACAGCTATTCAATAAGTTAGGTTTTTTTCGAGGTCATCTGATGCAACGGATTGACTGATTGTTCTTATGCCTCATGCAACGTATTGACAAACATTTGCTACGAACTAAATAACCCTGCAAGAGGAGTTGTACTGACCTTAGTCCATCAGGAAATTCCAATACCAGCACCCCTCGAACAGTGGATATAATTGGATGAAGCTGTAGAAATAAAAATTAAAATCAATTCGGGGAACTACGACCCCAACTGTCCTTAAATCTGAAGAAATGAGCAATCGTAAGACGAAACAAACACTACTTTTTCTATTTGCCTTTTGGTTTGCCTTGCCAGTGTTGTGGTCGCAGTGCCCAACCAACAATAGGTTCTACGTTGATGCCGATGCCAACTCCGGGGCCAACGATGGCACCTCCTGGGCGGATGCCTTTACGGACCTGCAGGATGCACTCCTTGAAGCAAGGACCAATTGTACGAATGTAACCGAAATATGGGTAGCGGCCGGCACGTACAAGCCCGATGAAGGCGTGGGGCAAACCGATAACGACATCAATGCAACCTTCCGGCTCCGCAATAGCGTAGCCATCTACGGCGGTTTTAGCGGAGGTGAAGGTTCACTCGCGGCTCGCCCCTCACCGCTGGCGCTGACCATTCTGAGTGGCGATATTGATGGCAATGACGCCGACGCAGATGGAGACAATATCATTGCGGTAGCGGATATCACGGGCGCCAATGCCAAAAACGTCGTAACCAGCGATGGCGCAGATGTGACCGCGATCCTCGATGGCTTTACCATTACCGCAGGTGATGCGAGAGGGCTTTCATTTGAATTAGATGCCGGTGGGGGCATGCTGAATAAAAATAGCGCGAGCCCCATAGTGCGCAACTGCACCTTTTCGGGCAATGTAGCTAAAGACGGCGGCGCTATATTCACTGCTAATTCTGCTGGCTCGTTAACGATCAGCAATTGCTCTTTTCTGGCGAATCAAAGCACCGGTGACGGAGGGGCAATTTACATCGGTGGAGCTGAAGCCACTATAGTAAACACGATTATTTCGGGGAATATGGCTGTTGTTGATGGCGGTGCCATTATTAATAGTAATAGCAGCATAAGTATAACCAATGTGACCATTGTTGGCAATATGGCGGCTCGTTCCGGCGGCGGTATAGCCAATTTGTTCAGTGCCTCCTCCACGACGGTGACGAACAGTATCATCTGGAATAACCGCGACAACAGCGGTACAGGTACGGCTGCTGCTTCCGTTGTTAATCTAATAAGTGCTGCGCCGACCTCGACAACCTATTCGCATAGTCTCGTGCAGAATATCACTGCTGATGATATGAATGGCAACAAAGCAGGCGATCCGAGCATGAGCAACTATCCGGCTTTTGTCACACCGGTAGATCCAACGACTGCGCCAACTGCTGCGGGCAACCTGCGCCTGCAGGCCTGCTCACCGGCCATTGATGCTGGCAACACCGCCGCTGTACCTGCTACCAGTACTACCGATCTGGACAATAACCCCCGGGTATTTGACGCTACCGGAGGCAATGCCGTCGATATGGGTGCTTATGAATTCCAGCAGACCTACGATGTTTGTACGCAATGCCTGCCCACTGGGAATATCGTCTTTGTCAATGCCAGTGCATCAGGCAATAACGACGGTTCGTCCTGGACCAACGCCTTTACCGACCTGCAGGATGCGCTCAGTCAGGCCGCTTCCTGCCCGAATAAGAATCAAATCTGGGTCGCGGCTGGCACCTATAAGCCCTCAGCCTATCCGGCAGGCTGTATGAATTGCGCAACTGACCGCGATTTCACCTTCCTTCTAAGAGGGGGCATTAGCCTATACGGTGGCTTCAATGGAACGGAAACTATGCTCAACCAACGCAATATCAGCGCTAATACCACTATACTCTCCGGAGATATTGGTACCCTAGATGACGTTTCTGATAATGTATACCATGTGGTGCTGTCTGCATTTTCCGGTAATGCCTCAACCACTCGGCTGGATGGCTTCACCATCACGGAGGGTTATGCGTTTGGCATCCCCAACGCGATCACTGTGAATGGACAAGTGATCTCCAGAAGAGCCGGGGGTGGAGTAGCCACCTATAATGGCACTAACATCCTGACCAATAACAGTATTACGGGTAACTCGGCGCTAACTGGCGGCGGTGTAGCCACTATTCGAGGCGTCAACACCCTTGTCAGCAATAATATTTCATCTAATTCGGATGGTGGTGGGCTTTACCTGGAGCATGGTGAGAATACGCTGGTCAATAATATTATTTCTGGCAATACGAATAGCTCTGGAGGGGGGATCGTCGCTAATGGGTCTACCAATACGCTGGTCAACAATAGTATTTCGGAGAATACAGCTACTACCCGAGGTGGTGGGATTTTCGTCGGATCTGGTATGAATACATTGACCAACAACATCATATGGGGTAATTCGGCTCCTGAGGGAGAAAGCCTGTTTAATAATCTAGGTACGCTCGCTATCAATTATTCCATCGTACAGGGTGGATTTACGGGCACCGGAAATTTGGATGAAGATCCACAGTTTATTGATGCCGCCAACGGCAACCTGCGCCTGCAGGCCTGCTCACCAGCCATTGATGCCGGCAACACCGCCGCTGTACCTGCTGGCACGACTACCGATTTGGACGGCAATCCTCGCTTTTTCAACAGCGGTACCGTGGATATGGGCGCTTATGAGTATCAGGATGTCCCTGTCACCGCCCCTACCGGCACCCTGGCCATCACCAACAGTACCTGCAACGACTGTAGCCTTAGCGGTGGCAGCATCGTCATCGGAACGGTCAGTGGCAGCGGCGGCACCCTGGAATATTCTACGGACAATGGGGCGACCTGGAGCAGCGACCTGCCCGAATACGATCAGGACGGCCTGGCGCAGACCATCCTCGCCTCTGTGCTTAGCGCCAACGGTTGCCGCAGCGCGTCCACCCAAGTGGGTATGACCGCACCCGGTACCTGTCCCGGTCCTGCAGCTCCGACGGGCACCTTAGCCATCACCAACAGCATCTGTACCGACTGTAGTCTCTCCGGCGGAAGCATCGCCATCGGCTCTGTCAGCGGTAGCGGCGGCACCCTGGAATACTCCACCGACAACGGTGCAAACTGGAGCAGTACGCTGCCCACCTACGATCAGGATGGGCCGGCACAAACCATCCTCGCTTCCGTGCTTAGCGCCAACGGTTGCCGCAGCGCGTCCACCCAAGTGGGTATGACCGCACCCGGTACCTGTCCCGGTCCTGCAGCTCCGACGGGCACCTTAGCCATCACCAACAGCATCTGTACCGACTGTAGCCTCTCCGGCGGTAGCATCGCCATCGGCTCTGTCAGCGGTAGCGGCGGCACCCTGGAATACTCCACCGACAACGGTGCAAACTGGAGCAGCGACCTGCCCGAATACGATCAGGATGGCCCGGCGCAGACCATCTTCGCCTCAGTGCTTAGCGCCAACGGTTGCCGCAGCAGCAGCACACAGGTGGGCATGACGGCGCCCGGCGTATGTAATACCCCCATGGTGACACCTAATGTCACCCTTGAGATCACTAACAGTATATGCACCGGCTGTATGGTCGGCGGCGGTAGCATCGAGATTATTGGTATTTCCGGCAGTTCCGGTCAAACGACTGAGTATTCTACTGATGGGGGCACGACCTGGAGCGACATTCTGCCTACCTACAATCAGACGGGCCCGGCGCAGACCATCTTAGCGAGCATTCTGCTCGACAACGGCTGCCGTGGTCCTGTTCTGGAAGTAGGCGTGACGGCGCCCGGCGAATGCGTAACGCCCGCAGCCCCCACCGGCACCCTGGCCATCACCAACAGTACCTGCACCGATTGCGTACTGAGCGGCGGCAGCATCGCCATCGGTACGGTCAGCGGTACTGGCGGCACCGTGGAATATTCTACGGACAATGGTACGACCTGGAGCAGCGATCTGCCCGAATACGATCAGGACGGTCCGGCGCAGATCATCCTCGCCTCTGTGCTTAGCGCCAACGGTTGCCGCAGCAGCAGCAGCCAGGTGGGCATGACGGCGCCCGGCGAGTGCGCGCCGGTTGTTGCCAATTGTCAAAACCAGACGGTCAGCCTTGGTATGGACGGAAACGGTAGCTTACCGGCATCAGCCCTCAATAATGCATCCTCCGGATGTAGCACCCTCTCCTTCACAGTTGGCAACGCTGCTACACTGAA
Source organism: bacterium (assembly GCA_024742755.1). Taxonomy (GTDB): domain Bacteria; phylum Bacteroidota; class Bacteroidia; order Chitinophagales; family Saprospiraceae; genus Phaeodactylibacter. The sequence goes on from JANSXW010000191.1 coordinate 8,967, forward strand.
CTTTGATTGTTCGGATATAGGCATTAACACAGTCCTGCTCACTGTAACCGATGCGTTAGGAAACGAGGATACTTGTACCAGTCTCGTAACAGTGGAGGACAACAATCTGCCAATTGCCTTGTGCGCTAATCCAACCGTCAACCTAACCAGTGACGGCACTACTTCTGTAGCAGCGATCTTTTTTGATGGTGGTTCTTCCTCAACGTGCAGCAGTACAAGTTTTTTAGCTACCCAGACTGATTTTGACTGTGGCGATGTAGGCAGTACGATCCCGGTTACCCTAACGGTGACCGCTCAGAGCAATAACCAAACGGCAACTTGTATCGCCAATGTGACCGTTGCGGACCCCAATAACTTCTGCTGTGCCCCGCCTGAAGCCATTTGTGCCAACATAACTGTGCAGCTTGGCCCCAACGGTTTTATAGTGCCTTTGACGGCAGCCCAGATTGGCGGTCAAAGTACAGCGGAGTGCGGGCTGCAATCCGAAATGATTAGCGAGCAGGACTTCTTGTGTGCCGATATCGGTCAGAATACAGTTACCTATACGATCACGGATGTCAATGGTGACAGTGATGCCTGTACAGCTACAGTAACCGTTGAGGATAAGATTTCACCGACTGCGGCTTGCCTGAGTTCTACCGTTGAATTGGGTACAAATGGTGCTTACACACTACTGGAAAGTGATGTATTCGATGCGGCAAACAGCAGCGACAACTGCAGCATCAGCTCCGTGAGCTTCCCGGGGGCTACTTACACCTGTGATGATGCCGGGCTGGCCTTCCCAGTCCTGGTCACCATCGAAGACCCCAGCGGTAATATGGATGACTGCACGGCTATCGTAACCGTAGAAATTGGCGACGAACTGCCCTTCCCATGGACTGCTAACGACATCGGCGATCAGGGCGACGGCAGCTTCTATGAATATGATCCCTGTGTGAATGACAATCCAAACCTTGGCGACTTCACGATTGGCACCGGTGGGTATAACCTTATCCCCCAGAATGCCGATAATCTGGCCTTTGCCAGTGTCTCCTTATGCGGTGATGGCGGTATTCAGGCCCGCATCAGAGATGTGGCAGGCGGCTACGCCGGTCTGATGATCCGGGAGAGCAGTGACCCGGGCTCCAAAATGATCGCGGTGTATTC
>JANSXW010000024.1 GCA_024742755.1 bacterium
TTATGCGGATGTTCCTGCGGGACTGGAAGCCTGGACAGCAATCACGCTTGACTTTACAGATGCCCTGGGCGGTTTTGATGCCACTGATCTTCGGGATGTGTGGCTGTTCCTGGACCGGGGCGAAGAGAATTTTTCGGGCAACGAGCTTTACATCGATTATGTGAGCCTGGGCGGTGCGCCCATGCCCGGCCTGGAATCGCCTTGTGACTTACAGCCTGGTAACCCTGGTGTATTTGTGGATTATTTCGAGGGGGATAGCCTGACCTCAATTAATACCTCCAGCATAGCCGGTCAGGTAACGGATTTTATCTTAGACACCCTTTGTGAGACGTTACTGCTGAGGGTCACAGATCCTGTCAACAGCCCTTTGCCCCCGTTCAATGCTTATCAGGTGGATCCAGTGGATAGCCTGGGAAATGCCATAACAGATTTGTCGGCTGGGGTGAATGTCACCATGCGGGTCCGGTCTGCTGAAGCCGTTGTTATTGATGTGCTCTTCCGGTCTGGAGAGGGGAGCCCAAGTGAGCGCAGTGATCGCAAAGCCTTTACCGTTCCGGCAGGTTTAGATTCCTGGACGAGCTTCACGCTGGCGTTTGAAGAAGCTGACTATGCAGGCTTTGACCCAATAGATCTGCGAGACATGTGGGTATATTTGGATCGCGGTACTGAAAACTTTTCGGGGAATGAACTTTACATTGACCATATCGCAATTGGAACTTTGCCGGATTCAGTACGTCAAACGCCATGCAGCACAGTTGTTGAGCCCCAAACCTGGTCTGCACACTGGCAGGAAGGCGAAACGGTTACACTTGGCGGTTCAGAAACAGAGAAACTGAATGTTGCTGTGACAGACTGTGAAGAAGTATTTATTGAAGTAGCAGACCCTGTCAATGCTCCTTATCAGGCTTTCCGACCGGTGGTTATCAATCCGGCGGATGAAAATGGGGTGGAGATTACCAACATAACAGGTAATGTTCAGGTCGTTGTCCGTGCCAGAAGCGCAGAACTAATGCCGCTTGGTGTGCAGCTCCGGTCTGGGGATGGGTCTGCTGAATTTAGGACGGCTTTGAAAACCCAAATGGTCGAGGGTCAACTTGATGCCTTTACGGTGTTGACGTACACCTTTGAAGGTGAAGACCTGGGCGGCTTCGTAGCAGATGATTTTCTAGACCTTTGGTTATTCCTGGACCGAGAAAATGAAAACTTTCCGGGCAACGAGCTTTATCTCGATTATGTTGCAATAGGCCCAGAACCGGATACCACGTTCAATTCGCCATGTGGCTTACCGGATATCATCGTGTCAACCGCTGAGATGCCGGCTGTGGAGCAATTCACGGTATTTCCCAATCCGGTTGTGCATACTCTGCAATGGCAATGGGCAGATCATGCAGATGAAATTATAAATGTCCGGTTGATGAATAGCCATGGACAGGTTGTCCGGTCTGTTGAGACCCAGTCGCTTCAATCGCGTAGGCTGAACGTAGAGGGGCTTTCCGGGGGTATTTACTATCTGGTAGTTTATACCGATTTGCACCGGATAATTCGAAAAATTGTAAAGCTATAACCCGATATCGCCCCCTCTGTGGAGTTGCCTTGATCGTCTGCTTTAAAGAGGGGGCAAAACAAATCCAAACAAATCTACCCACTTACAATCTCCAGCTTTTCCTGTATCCAGCGCGCTTTGCCAACGGCACGCTCCAGCGATTCGTCCACAATGGTGGCGTGGCCCATTTTGCGGAAAGGCTTGGTCGTGCTTTTGCCATAGAGGTGGAAATGGGCACCCTCAATCTTCAGGCATTCTTCCAGGTGCTTGTAATAGACGGGCCCGGTGTGGCCGGGAGCGCCAAGCAGGTTCACCATGACCGATGGCGATTTCATTTTCGTGCTGCCGAGGGGCAGGTTGAGAATGGCACGCAGGTGCTGCTCGAATTGGGAGGTATAGCAGCTGTCAATCGTATGGTGGCCGCTGTTGTGAGGGCGGGGGGCGACTTCATTGACCAGCAGGTTGCCCTCCTTGTCCAGGAATAATTCCACTGCGAGTAACCCGCAAATGCCGTAGGCGTTGATGACCTGAGCAGCCAGGGCTTCGGCTTTCGCTTCCACCTCTTTGCTGATATTGGCCGGGCAGAACAGGAACTCCACCAGGTTGGCTTCGGGATTGAAGGCCATCTCCACGGCAGGGAAAGCCTGGGTTTGGCCACTTTCATTGCGGGCCACGATGACGGCAATTTCCTTATCCATTTCCACAAGGTCTTCGATCATGCAGGGGCCGGGCAGCAGCTTTTCTTCGAGGTCTGCTTCGGTGCGGATGATGCTTACGCCCCGCCCGTCGTAGCCGGCAGTGCGTGACTTTTGTACGAATGGCAGCGTGCGTGCGCCCCGGGCTACCGCTTGTTTGACTTCTGATTCATCCTGGTAAAGCGCGAAGGGGGCGGTAGGGATGTTGTGTTCCGCATAGAACTGTTTCTGCAACCCCTTGTCCTTGATGATGTCCAGTTTGGCGGGGGCAGGGTGCACTTTTACGCCTTCCTTTTCCAGCTGATGCAGCGCCTCCGTATTGACGTGTTCGATTTCGATAGTGAGCACCTGCTTGTCTTTGCCGAAGTGGTACACATCGTCGTAGTCTTTAAAGTTGCCTGCCGTGAAGAAAGGGGAGACCCGCCCTGCGGGGAAGGAGTCATCGGTATCGAGCAGGAAAAGTGGCAGGTGCCAGTTGTTAGCGGCCTGAGCCATCATTTTGCCGAGCTGCCCGCCGCCCAGGACGCCGACTTTAAAGTCCGGATGAAGGATAGAGTCTTGATAGGCCATGGTTGGATCGCGTGGTTTTGCCTGCAAAGCTAGGAAAAATTGGCTGCTCTATGTTAAGGATCTTAAGCTATTGCATTGACAGTATTAAGGTTTTCCTAATTTGGGTAAAAGCACTGGCGCCTTATTCCAGGCAGGTGTATTTTGCAGCTTTATTTAACAGAAACAAAACCCAACTTGAAATGAAAAAAGCATTGTTCACTTTAATCGCGCTAACCGGCTGTCTCGTTTTTGCACAAGCTCAGGAGTACAAGGTTATTACCACTGTGGAATCTATCGTGCCCGGTGGGCTGGGGCGTTCCCGCATCATTGAAAACAAGACCGAAGTGAATGCTGAAGACTTTACCACCGAACGTACGGACGGCAAAACCAGCGATCAGGGCAGCGTGCGCCGGCGGGATGCCAAGGTGGATGAATTCTCTGAAACCAAACTGCTGAACTTCTACAGCCTGGTGGGCATCAACTTCCAAAACATTGCTTCAAACGATGCACTGGTAAGCTCACGCATCAATCAACTGGTGGCAGAAGGCTGGGAACTGGCGTTCGTGACATCTGGCGTGGAGAGCAGCGCTGGCGGAGATGATACAGAGGGGATTTTTATCACGCGCTACATTTTCAAGCGACAGTAAACGTTTCCACATCCTGCTTCGCAATAGCCATTCTGATATCTTTCAGGATGGCTATTGTCGTTTTGTTACCCTTCGAACAGCCCGCCAATTTCCGCTTCGGTGGCCCGCAGTTTTTCCCGGCAGTAGGCAATCAGTTCCGCTGCCCGTTTTACTTTGGCAGAAAGCTCATCCATATTCACTTCATCTTCCTGAAGCTGGGCTACTGTTTCCTGAAGTTCCTGTATCGCCTCTTCGTAAGTTAGGTTCATTGCACTTTGCTTTTTACGCTCCCATCTTTGAAACGGGTGGTCAGAATATTCCCTTTTTTGGCGCTCCGGGCATTGGTCACCGGTTGTCCATTCAGGGTGGTAAGGGTATAGCCCCGGCGGAGTGTCGCCTCGGGGCTCAACAACTGAAGTAACTGCTCAAACTGCCGCAATTGTTGCTGCTCCAGCTTAAGGTGCTGCCGGACGGTGGGCGGGACGAGCTGCCTGAGCCGGTCTACATGCTGATACTCCTGTTGCAGCTTTTGGCCGGAGAGGTATTTTAATTGTTGCGCCCAGCGTTCGAGTTGCAGTTTTTGCTGGCTGAACTGCTGCTGTACCAGTTTTGAAATGGCATAACCCGCTTCAACCAGCTGGCTTTCAAACCGGGCAGCCCGGTCGATCAGCCATTCTGCTACGGCCGTAGGCGTTTTCAGTGCGGTATGGGCAACAAGATCAAGCAGTACCTCATCAATTTCGTGCCCAATTCCGGTCAGTACCGGGATCGGGCATTCTGCAACGGCCACGCACAGTTCGTAGTCGTCAAAAGCGGCTAAGTCGAGCCGGGCTCCGCCTCCTCTGGCAATAATGATGGCATCGTAAGGCCTGGTCAGGCTTTGGATGTTCCGGATCTGGGCCGCTACTTCCGAGGGCGCATTTTGTCCCTGCATTGCAGCTGCAAAAACCCGGGCCTGGAATTGGTAGCCATACTCATTTTGCTCCAGCTGCCGCATGAGGTCTTCCAACCCGGCAGCCGTAGGGGAGCTGATTACCGCCAATCGCTGAGGGACAAGGGGCAGTTTCTGGTTGCGGTTTTTGGATAGCAGCTGTTCTGCCTTCAGACGTTCGAAGGTGGCCCGGCGTTGTTGCTCCAGTTGCCCCATGGTGTAGGCGAGGTCAATGTCCTCCACAACGAGCTTAAGCCCGTAGCGCTCACTGAAGTCAATGCTCACCTGCAAAAGCACGGCAGTGCCTTCCCGTAAAATCTGGCTTAGGCTGGCGCCAAGTTTGCGTTCCAGCTTCCGGTATTGCCGTTGCCACAGGACAGCGTCGCTCTGAGCAATAATCTGGTCCTGGCCCTCCGCTTTCTGCACCAGGCTTAGGTACCGGTGCCCTCTGGAAACATTCAACTGGTAGATTTCGCAGCTCACCCATACCGGTGCAGGCAGGTTGAGCGCGATGATCCTTCGAATGTATTCATTGAGTTCGTAAAGCGTATGCTTTTCCAATTCCCTTGCTTTGGTCAGGCATCAAAGGTAGGGATTTAGGCTTCAACTTCCTGTGTCCGCTCTCCGAAAATTGCTACCAGGTCATCTTTGAAGGCCACTTCTTTATTCAGGAGCAGCTGAGCCAGCTCCTCCAGCTGTCCGCGGTGGTCCCGCAGCAGATTGACCGTACGCTGATAAGCGGTTTCCACCAGTTTGTGGACTTCCTCGTCAATGATCTGTGCAGTAGCTTCACTGTATGGCTTGTGGAGGGACTGCTCGCTTTGCCCGGTACTATCGTAATAACTGATATTGCCGAGCTTTTTGTTCAGGCCGTAGTAAGCGACCATAGTATAGGCCTGTTTGGTAACCTTTTCGAGGTCATCAAGTGCACCGGAGGAAACCTTGCCAAAGATGATTTCTTCGGCTGCCCGCCCACCCAGCGCAGTACAGATGCGGTCCATAAATTGGTCAGTATTGTAAATCACATGCTCCTGTGGCAGGTACCAGGCGGCACCAAGAGAGCGCCCCCGGGGCACTATGGATACCTTCAGGAGGTTGTCGGCATGCTTCAGGAACCAGCTTGCTGTAGCGTGCCCTGCCTCGTGGTGGGCAATGACCTTTTTCTCCGATCCGCTGATGATTTTACTTTTCTTCTCCAAACCGCCAATGACCCGGTCGGTAGCATCATAAAAGTCTTTCATTTCCACCTGTTCCTTGCTCCGGCGTGCGGCAATTAGTGCCGCTTCATTACACAGGTTGGCAATATCAGCACCGGAGAAGCCCGGTGTTTGGGCAGCCAGGGTTTCCAAATCGATATCATCGGAAAGGGCAAGGGGTTGGGTATGCACCTCGAGAATGGCTTTGCGCTCCGACCGGGTGGGGAGCTCCAGGTAAATCTGACGATCAAACCGGCCCGGGCGCAGGAGGGCACGGTCAAGTACATCGCCACGGTTGGTCGCCGCCATCACGATCACTCCGGTATTGGTACCGAAGCCATCCATTTCGGTCAGGATTTGGTTGAGGGTGTTTTCGCGTTCATCGTTGGCTTGCATAGCGGCACTCTTACCCCTTGAACGGCCGATGGCATCAATTTCATCAATAAAGATGATGCTGGGAGAGTTTTGTTTGGCTTTTTTGAATAGGTCCCGGGCACGGGAAGCCCCCACCCCCACAAACATTTCCACAAATTCTGAACCTGAAATGGAGTAGAAAGGGACTTCTGCCTGGCCCGCCACCGCCCGTGCCAGCAGGGTTTTACCCGTGCCAGGAGGGCCAATTAGCAAGACGCCTTTTGGGATTTTAGCACCTAATTTGGTGTAGCGGGAGGGGTTTTTTAGAAAATCCACCACTTCCTTTACTTCTACCTTCACCTCTTCCAGCCCGGCTACATCCTTGAACGTCACATCGCTTGAGCCTTTCTCGAAAAGCTTGGCTTTGGATTTGCCCATGTCAAAAATATTGCCACCGCCGCCGCCCATGCCACCGCCGGGCCTCATACGGCGAAGAATGAAAACCCATATGCCTACAATGATGAGTATAGGGAGCATCCACGAAAGGATATTGCCCACCCAATCCGTACGCTCCCGGAAAGCCAGATCGATAGGGTTGCCTGTTGTTTCCTGATTGGCTTCAAGCGTTTCCTGAAAATTATCGAGTGAACCTATATTGAAGGCAAAATGCGGACCCGCCTGGCTGGAGTCAATTTCCGGGTAACGGCTGCCTGCCAGGGCTTCCGATTTGATGTAAATTTCTGCTCTTTGCTGATTGATGACTTCGATCTTGTAGACATCGCCGTTCCCAAGCATTTCCTGCTTAAAGCGGCTCCACGAGATTTCTTCTGCATGTGAGCCATTAAAATAAAATACGGCTTGTCCTAAAAGCAGGGCAAGCAGTATGTATAATAACCAGGATGGTGACCTGCCGGGAGAGGAGTTGGGTTTCCCATTGGAAGGCTGGGGTTTCGGATTGGTTTGTTTAGCCATGTATAGGGTTGATTTTCAAAGTTATGTTGTATCCACACTTAAAACGGCTGGGAGAGTGGGATGTTTTAACCGGGCGTAAGAGGGGAGCATCCTTTTCGGTTGCGGTCGCTTTAGCGGGTAATGGATAAGGAGGGCAGGGGGGATTCAGTGCCCACCAGGGTGGTTTTGGTTTTGGGTAGCTCCGGGGCTTTCCGGGGTTGGGTTTTGGGCCAGCCAGTTGACGATTATCTGGCGTACCTGCTGATTGTTGAAGGGCCATGCAGCTATGCTCAGGTGGGTCCCCTGCTCTATCTGATGGAAACTAAGGGCATTTGAGCTGTCTTCGGCTTTCTGAACGAAAGCAGTGGCTGCCGCTACCGGCACCATGCCATCCTGCTCACCGTGGACGACAAGGCCTCGCTGTAGTGGTTGAAGCGGTAGATGTGCGGCGGGGTTTGCTTTGGAAAACAAAGGCTCTTCCCGGGGGCCTGCCAGGTCCCGGATTGCGAAGCTTGCGGGCATGTGCTCCAGGTCAAGCGGTGCACCGAGTGCGAAAAACCCGGCCATTGGGCAGGCATTGGGCAGTGCTTCCTCCACTAAGCTTACATCAAGCGCCAACAAAGCAGACAGATGCCCCCCGGCAGACATCCCCCCGGCAATGGTAGCCTGTGGCGACCAGTCAGGGTGGTTTTGGGAGAGCGTGCGGAGCAATGCCTTCAGGTCAGCCGCAATGTGGTGGTAGTTGTGCCTGGGGCAGGGGCGGTAGGAGGGCAGAATAACATGGTACCCTATTTCAGAAAGGATACGGGCATGTACCCTGAAGTAATCCGGTCTGCCCCACCTCCAGCTGCCACCATGAAAATAGATAATCCATTTGGCAGGCTTAGGCCTGGGATTGGTAGCAGGACAAAAAAGGTAGTATTGCCTGGGGTGTGCCCCATAGCTCATCTTCTGTACAGCAGCCCCGGGTAGCCTGCTTCGAAGAGCCTGGAACCATAAGACGGGCAGGCGTGTGGCTTCGTGCAGCAGCGTGCCGCGGGGGGCAGCAGTATAGAGCAGGAACAGCAGCAGTAGTAAATAAAGGAAAAGCATAGGCAAAAAAATTGCACACAAGGCAGTGCCCTGCGTGCAACTCAACTATTTTAACTAAAACCTATTACGGGGACCTAACCACAATCCGGAAGAAATGTTTTTGATTTTGGAGATAAACTTTCATTTTCCTAATGAAACGAGTACTTTCAAGCTCAGGATCAATAAGACGGGGGATGATGAATCTATGGAAACTAAACCTTTGGGTGCTGGTAGGGCTCCTGAGCATATCTGCTGCCCGGGCCCAAACGGATACACCTGATCTGATGCTCTGTGAAGCAGACGAACTTCGGGAAGCCGGCGCTTATGCCAATGCTTACATGACTTATGAGCGGGCTTATCCTTACTATGAGTCAGTATGTGATTACTATCATATGGCTTACGTGAAGACATGGGCAAGTGAAATGTCCTACAGCGTGCCCTATGCTCATGAAGTAAGCGATGCAGCCGTTTTCAAAGCCTATAGTATAATAGAGGAGCACCTGGCATCGGTCAGGGACACGCTTTCGTTCTATCCGCTTACTTTGATGAATATGAGCCTCTATCATAGTCATCAAAAGGACTACGAGCAAAAACTGTCCTTTTGTCATAGAGCAAAAGATACCGCTTTGCTCATCAATGGCTACCGCAGCTTGGATGCATCAGCAGCTTATAATAACCTGGGCGTTGCCTATGGGGGGCGGGGCAACTGGAAAAAAGCACTGAACTACCTGGATACCTCCCTGAGTATTTCACTGGAACTGGACAGACAGGCGGATGTTTTTTATGCTAAGAATAACATAGCCCACAGCTATGCTGAGCTAGGGGATTTTGAACGCGCCATTCTTACCCAGGAGGAAGCGGTGGAAGCCGCCAATGAAGACCGAAACCTTGCCCGCGCGCTCAACAACCTGGGCGCACTCTATACAGAAGTGGATGAATGGGACACAGGTATCCTGCACCTGAAAAAGGCGCTGGAAATACGACGCCGGCTAAGTGACACCCTGACGGATAATATCTTTTCTACCCAGCTCAATCTGATCTGGGCCTACAGCGAAAGCGGCAAAACCCGCCGGAGCGAAGCCTTATTGGATGAAGTCATTGAGGAAGCGGCTGCTTTTGCACCTTCGTTTGAAAATTCTGGCTATCTGCAAATTGCCTACAATTATAAAGCCAGGAATGAATTAGAGGCAGGCCGCACGGCCGAAGCCTTGGCTTGGGCCAACAAAGCAGAGCAGGTCAGGTCATGGAGTGCCGAATCCTGGGCCGGTACCAAGCTCGTCAAAGGCAAAATCCTCCAGGCGCTTGGGCGAACGGAAGATGCGCTTTGGGCGGTGCAGGAGGCTTATCAGGTCCTGGTGCCTGGTTATCAGCCTTCGGATTACACCGATATTCCCAATTGGAGAGCGATGGAGGCTATTGCCTATACGTTGACTCTCTTCCCTCTACAGGCTGTACTCCTGGAGCAGAAAGCCAGTGAAATGGCAGATGTGGCGCTACAGCAGGCGGCGCTGAGTACGCTGCAGGCTGCCGATTCAGCGGTGACTGCATCCCGCTTGTCTTACCAGAGCCCGAAGTCCAAAGAACTTATGTCCGCCAATTCCAAAAGCCTGTACAATGCGCTGATCGGGATGCACTACCGGCTTTACCAGAAAACGGGAGATACGCTGCACATGAAGCAGGCTTTTCTGTACATGGAAAAGAACAAAGCCCTCTCGGTACTGGAAAACCTCAATGCGATGGAGGCTGCCCGCTTTTATGATATTCCGGAGCGGTTTGTTGAAGCAGAGCGCAGCATTCGGGAAAATATCGCTTTTTATCAGCTGAACCTCAATACACTAAGTAGCCAGGCGTCTGGAGAGCAGGTAGACCTTTGGAAAAAGACACTTAATCAGCTGACCCACGCTCAGGATAGCTTGTTGGAGATCATAAGGGTCCGGTATCCGCGCTATTTCAAAACCCGAATCGAATTGGCTATGCCCGGCCTGCAGACGGTTATGGAGGCGGTGGTGGCCCCTGATGAGACCATGATTGAATACTTCTATGCGGATCAGGAATTGTACGTTTTAATAGCGGATGCTGAAACGACACACTTCCTTCGGCTTGAAGCCGTTGGTTTGGAAGAAGATCTGCAAGCGCTTTACGATGCTCTGCGCAACAAAGATGACAGAACTGGCAAAATAAGCTACAAGGTCTACCAGCAAGTATTTGCGCCTTTGCGGTCTTATATCAAAAATGATAAACTGGTCATAATCCCGGATGGGCCGTTGCTGTACATTCCCTTCGATCAGTTTTTGCTGCAGCCTCCTGAGCCTGAGTCTCTTCAATACCTTCTGGAGGTCTATCAAACCAGGAGATTGTTGTCTGGAAGCGCTGCCGTGCTGTACAAGGGGGTACAGCAGGAAGTCGGGATACGCTATGGCATCACAGCAATGGCACCTCTCTTTAAAGGGGATGAGCAAAGCGTGCGGGCCGGGGACCAATTTGGGCCGCTGCCCGGCGCACAGCAGGAAGTCAGCAAACTGAATCAGCTTTTTCAGGGCACCTTTCTGAAAGGGGCGGATGCTACAGAGGAGGTTTTTAAGCAGAGGTGTACCGAATCGGGCATTGTACACCTGGCTACTCATACCGCCATCAATGATCAGTTTCCAAGTGCTACGCAACTGTTGCTCAAGGGGACCGAAAAAGAAGACGGCCGCCTGAATGTATATGAAATCTATGGGCTGCACATCCCTGCGCAACTGGGCTTTTTAAGTGGCTGCAATACGGGCTTTGGCACCATTAAAGCAGGAGAGGGGGCGATAAGCCTTGGGCATGCTTTTGCCTATGCCGGTTGTCCGAATATAGTGATGACCCTTTGGCCCATTAAAGATGATTTGGTGCCCGATTTGGTCCGGGTCTACTACGAAAGGCTAAGTGAGGGGTTGGGTAAGGCTGAAGCCCTGCGGGAAGCCAAAATCCACTGCCTGAAAAACGATGACCTTTTTATCCATCCTTATTTTTGGAGCAGCTTTGTCTACAGCGGCGACCTGGCACCTGTACAGCTTTCCGCCGTTGTAGCGCACGATGATCTTTGGATGCTGGTCGCAGGACTGTTCACCCTTGGCCTCCTTGCAGGTATATGGTGGTACCGCAGGCGGCAGAATACCCGGTTATGAACCTGGCTGAAGCCCGTAGTCAGCCAGGATTTCAGCAGCCTTTTTGCCATACCTGTCTTCCCGGTTGACCAACGACTGCAACAGTGGCAGCGCCTGGTCATGCTGTTCCTGCCGGACATGAGCCAATGCCAGATAATAAGTAGCCGGGCGTTTGAATGCGGCAACTGGCGGGTTGTTTCGGGTGTCCTCAAAAATAGAAATGGCAGGCTTTACTTTACCCTGATCGAGGAGCGTAATCCCGTAAAAAAAACGGGCGGTGCGGTCCTGTGGAGTCGTCTGGCTGAGGTACAGTTGAAATAAGCCTTCCGCTTTGGCATAATCTCTCTCTGCATAAGCTTGTATAGCCTGTGTTTTGATATTTCCGTCGGAACTGCCTTGTGTACGGGTGCCGCGTTGGATATTATCATCCACATAGCTGATGGGCATAAAATGGGTATTGTACATCTCTTCTCCCGAAACGGGAGCACCCTGAAAAAAGGCGAGGTAGCCCACGCTAATGAGAATGGCAACGCTTGCGGCAGCGGCCATGATCAGCCGCATGGAGACGCGGCGGCCCCCACCGGAAGCAGGGAGCCCAAGTTGTTTTTCCATCCGGGAAAAAACAAGTTCCGGGTTCTCTTTTTGATAACGCACGCCCCGTAGCGCGGCCTGAGAAAACGCATCGTAACCGGAAGGGTCTACATCAACTTTTCCGGTAAGGTGAAAGCGCTTGAAATCTGCTCTGGTCAGGTTTTTTTTGCCCTTTGGCTGTTCCCTTTTCATGTTCACTTGGTTAACTGCAATCTGAGGTTTCTCTTTCCGTTTTGTATATGGCTCTTTACCTGTTTGACCGAAAAGCCTTCTTCATCTGCAATTTTCTTGTAGGTCAGGCCCAGGAAATAACGAGCGACAATACACCGGTTTTGCTCGTCTTTGAGCTCATCGACGGCTTTCAGGAGTTGTTCCAGTTCGTCGTCTTTGCTATGAAGAGCGTCAAAGAGTGGAAATTCCATAAATCCGGGGTCATTTTTTCCAGAAAGTTCTTCCACCCGGTCTTTCATGCGTTTTTTTAACAGGGCCACGCAATCGTTCCGCACGATGGTCATCAGCCAGCCGGAGAACTTTTCCACTTCATATTTCCGGAGCTTTTCTCCAATGCCTGCAAGTATTTTCATAGCGGCATCTTCCGCATCCATATGATTTTTCAGGAGCCCCAGGGCACAGTAATATACTTTGTCAAGGTAACGGGACAACAATTGATTAAGCGCCGCTTCGTCTCCCTTGTTGAGGTAAAGATCGATCAGGTCTTCATCCTTGAATTTGTTATAGTTGGGTCTTCCAATACGCCTCATAAGGTGCGGAGTGATTGTTATATCAAATGTAATGAAATTTAATCAGAAAAGCACAGATTGAGGTTTATTCCGGCAGCCGTCTGAAGAACACAAAACCATTTTTCTCTTCCAATAATTCCAGGTTAGGATTGTTGCGGTGGGCTTCTGCTTTATGCACTTTAGTCGCAATGTATACCGGCTTGCTGATTGGGTCATGGAGCAGCTCCTCCCGGCATTCTTCATCCTTGAAGCAGGCTTCTCCGCCCTGCTGAGGACGGGTGTAGAACAGGTGTACATAGGATTTGTAACCCGTGACCAGGTAATGCGCATCCTCATGGGCCCGCTCTTTGAAAAATTCCACGGCAGCACGCTGGGAATAGCCTTCAATGCGCTTGATGAAAAAAACAAGCGTGAGCAGGACAAACAGCCCCATGCCCCCAAAAAGCAAGGCAAAGGCGCGTGGCCGGCTCTTTTGCATAAAGCGGCTAAAGAGCAGCAGCAGCCCTAGCAGGAAAAGCCCCGGAATGACTTCCCAGCCGGTCCAGTTGACCGCTGCCTGCAGGTTGCCCTGTGCAAATGGATCCTTAAACATCGGGGCCAGCACCTCGGCCTGCATCCCTACAAATGGCAGGGCGAGCGTCAATAGAATATAAAGCCCCCCAATACTGTACAACAGCCCCTTTATCCAGGGCTTAAACGCGACTTCTCCGCTAATCATGCCTTCAATGGTCAGCGCCGCCAGGTAGGTGAGCGGGAAATAGCACATGGAGGAGTAGTGGACGATCTTGGACTTGACAATGGTGAACAGGATCAGCACGGTCCAAAACAAAAATTTCATCCACCGGCGGAAGTCAACCTGAAAAGCGTGCGCTTCTCCCCCGGGCAGCTTGAAAAAGGACCGCAATGCGAAGATGGAAGCCGGAAAGCACCCCAGCAGCAATACCACAAAATGGTAGCCCGGGAAACCCCGGTGCCCGGCGTCCGGCGTGCTGAACAGGCGGTACTGGTACACATTGAACTCGATCATGAACTCCGGCCCGTTCTTCATCGTCTCCAGCCCAAACCAAATCAGGCTGACCAGTGTGGCGGACAGCGTGAAGAACAGAAACTGAGGCACATTCACATAAAAGCGAAAACGCTGGTACACCCAGTAAACGCCCATGGTCAGTACAGCAATAAGATAGGCTACCGGGCCCTTAGTCAGCATGCCCATCCCAATCCAGAAGCCCGCCAGGAAAAGGTACCACCACGGGCTTTTGGACAGGGCAATCCCCTCGAAGCCATCCCGTTTCCAGTAAGCGAGGATGAAGTAGTAGACGCCAAGGAAAATGAACAGGTTAAACCAGGGGTCTATAATGCCGGACTTGAAGTACAAGAAAGGCAGCACAGACCCAAAGTAAGCGCCCGCCCATATGAGGCCAAACCGGGTACCTCTGAGCCGTTGCCCGATCCGGAAAAGCAGGGGCAGGGTAATAATGCCACAAATGGCATTCGGGAAGCGGGCGGCAAATTCTCCAACTCCGAAAACCGCCATGGCCGCCGCCTGCAGCCAAAGAAAAAAAGGCGGCTTCTGGAAAAACGGCTCAAAATTGACGTACACCCGCGTGTATTCCCGGGTGATCAGCATCTCCCGGCTGATTTCCGCAAAGTTGACCTCATCCCAGTCAAAGAGGTGTACGCCGCCCAGAAAGGGCAGGAAAAACAAGGCCCCCAGCAGGGCAAAACCTATTGTGTATTTCCGGTTGGATGCTTGCTCCACAGCTTGCGTTTTTCGGTTGAGGTATTTGGATATTGGGGCGGGGCAAAGATAAGCCATAGCCTTGGCTTGGTGCGCACCCGATACCCAAAATCGGGAATTGTCGGACGAACCGCCCGAAATTTCGGGCCGGCTGCTTTAGATCAGTTTTGGCCAATTTCAGGCGGCATTAAGATTTAGCTGACAAAAAACATCCCGGTTTTCGGGATTGCAGATGGTTTGAAGTTCTTAACTTGTGCAGCCAAATGCAATAAAAACCCACCCAAGTGCGACGACTGCTGCCCATCCTCCTGCTTTTGTACTATGCCTCCCTGCCGGGGCAGGAGCAGCCCCCTGTCAACGCCTTTGAGCCAGACGTGTACGATGCCGGCAACCAAAACTGGATGCTAAGCCAGAGCGAACGGCAGTTCATCTATGTGGCGAACAACAAGGGACTGCTGGAATACAACGGTATGCAGTGGACCCTTTTCCCATCGCCCAACGAAACGATTATCCGGGCGGTGAGGGTAGTAGAGGGCAAAGTCTATACCGGCTGCTACCAGGAGTTTGGCGTTTGGGCACCCAATGCCTACGGTGGGCTGGAGTATCAATCCCTTTCCCAAACAGTTGCCGGTCAGATGGTCGCCGATGAGCACTTTTGGAATATCTTAGTCCACGAGGGCCAGCTGATTTTCCAGTCGCTTGACCAGCTGTTTATCTATGACCTGGAATCAGAAGACACTGAGGTCTTCACGCCTGATAATGGCGTCGACAAACTTTTCGAAGTCCGTCAGGGGCTGATTTTTTCCGATGCCCGGGCAATGCTCTATCGTTTGGAGGGAGGAGAAGCCCTGCCGCTGCTGGAAACGCCCCTGCCTTCAAGGATTATCTATGCCTGGGATGCACAGGATGGCATCGGTGTGGTCACGGACCGGCATGGCAGGTGGCTGGTCCGGCCGGATGGCACTGCTGAAAAACTGCAGGACCCTCCCCGGATGCAAAACACCCGGGTGTACAGTGCCCTCCGGCTGGAAAACGGGCAGCTCGCACTGGGTACCATTTCCAACGGTATATTTATCCTGAATGCCGCCGGGGAGGTGGAATATCAGATCATTCAAACCGATGGGCTGACCAATAACACCGTGCTCTCGCTTTACGAGGACGCTTCCAACAACCTCTGGGCCGGGACCGACAACGGCATCAGTTGCGTGAACCTGGGCTCTCCATTTCGGAAATACACCGATCAAAATGGGGTGTTAGGAACCGTCTATACCGCTGTAGAGCATAAAGGGCGGCTTTACTTTGGCACCAATCAGGGCTTATTTACCCAAGTGCCCGGCCGCACCGAGTTTGCGCTGGTGGAGGGTACGACCGGGCAGGTTTGGTCGCTGTTTCAATATGAGGGTGCGCTGTTTTGCGGGCACGATCAGGGCACCTTTATTATTGAGGGGCTGGCGGCTAAGCAGATTTTTGAGGAAAGCGGCACCTGGCAGTTTGTGCCTGTACCGGGCAGGCCGGGCCTCATCATGCAGGGCAATTACTACGGATTGTCCGTGCTGGAGCAATCGGAAGAGGGGTGGTCATTTCGAAACAAAGTGGAAGGGTTTAATCTGTCCAGCCGGTTTATCGCACTCCGGCAGGAGCAGGAGGCTTACATCAGCCATGAGTACAAGGGTGTCTTTGGACTGATGCTGGACAAGGACTACCGTCAGGTGGTTGCCCGAATGGACTATCCGGAGCCAGCCAAAGGTAAGAATGCCGGACTGGCGGCTTTTGACGATAAGGTATTCTACTACTCCCGGGAGGGGCTTTTTGTGCTGAAGGGCTTTGAATCAGGGTTCGAACGGCACGAAGCCCTGAGCAATGAACTGGCCGGGGAAGCTTTTGAATCCGGCAAAATGTCGGTGGACCCGGAAGGGCGTTTGTGGTTCTTCACCGATGACGAGCTCATTTACTACACCAAAGGCACCTTGTCTGAGGATTGGGAACTGCGCTCCGTGCCGGTACAGTCTGACCTGATCAATGCGATGTCTGGTTATGAAAACATCACCTGGCTGAAGCCTGATCATTACCTTATCGGCACCGCAGATGGCTACCTGGTGTTCAATTTTGAAGATTTGCCGGTGCTGGATCATCAGGTGTACATTACCCATGTGCTCAGCTATAAGGTCGACCGCCTGGAACGGGCCCTGCCGGTAAATGAAAGCCCAACGGTGCCTTTTGCCTACAATAATCTGTCTTTTGAGTTCGCCGTGCCAACTTACAGCCGGTACTTCGTGCCCGAGTTCCAATACCGTTTGCTGGGGCTGTATGATTCCTGGAGCGAATGGTCGCACGATGCCACCTTGTCCTTCCGTAACCTGCCTTTCGGGCATTACACCCTTGAAATCCAATCGCGTATCGGACAGCAGCATAGCAGCAAGGTCCTGTCCTATGATTTTGTAGTCAACCGCCCCTGGTACTGGTCGGTGGCAGCTATTGCGGTCTACGTTGTGCTGGGCCTGCTCATGATTTACTTCACCCACCGGGCCTACACGCGGTACTATCAGAGACAAAAAGAGGAGTTGCAGGCCGAGAGCCAACTCCGGCTGGAGGCACAGCAAAAACAAGCAGAACTGGAGCTGATACAGGTGCGCAATGAGCAATTGCAACAAGATATCGACAGTAAAAACCGGGAACTCGCCATTTCCACCATGAGCCTGGTCAAGAAGAATGAGCTGTTGCACCAAATCAAAAGTGCCCTGAAACAGGAAGGTTCTCCGGATGCCAACATCCGCCGGGTCGTCCGCACGATTGACAAAAATACGGATGAGGCCGAAACCTGGAATTTCTTCAAAGAGGCTTTCGAAAATGCCGATCAGGAGTTTTTCAAGAAAATACAGGAGAAGCACCCCAAGCTGACCCACAATGATTTGAAACTATGCGCCTACCTGCGCCTTAATTTGTCTTCCAAAGAGATCGCCCCCCTCCTCAATATCTCCGTGCGCAGTGTGGAAGTGAAACGCTACCGCCTGCGCAAGAAGATGGAGCTGGAGCACGATGAAGGCCTGGTGGAATACATTCTCAGCATCTAAAAGCCACCTCAATAAGGCCGGAATTTACCACAACATTACCTATACAAAAGCCGAATCCAACCGGTTTTACAGGGATGAAACCTCTTTGCCAAACCCGCTTCAGATGTAGTGGATTCCATGTGATTCCAACTTTTTAGAGCCCTGACAGGCATTGAGGGAAAAATAATTTGGTGTTGTATGCTTTTTGTTGTGGTCTCTTTTTTCTCAGCCACCTATACATGTCCTAGTTTTGATGACAATCAACAGTCCTGCCCTGGCTTTGATGCAGGAAGGAAAAAACTAGTGATATGAAACAAAATTGCCTAACCATTTTTCTGCTGTTGCTTGGCGGATTCCTGTATGCTCAGGAAGTCACGGTCAAAGGCACAGTACAGGATGCCGAGTCGGGTGAGCCCCTGATCGGCGTAAACGTTTTAATGCTTGGTGGTGATGACACAGGTGGCGCTAAAGGCACCATCACCGACTTCAACGGGGATTTTGAACTGCAAAAGGTGCCGGTCGGTACGGTCCTGCAGTTCTCTTACACAGGATTTGAGTCGCTCAGCAGAACGGTAGAGGGCGATGCACCGATGATCATTGAAATGGGCACCAACGCCGAGGTGCTGGAGGAGGTCGTAGTCATTGGCTACGGTACTCAAAAGAAAAGAGATGTAACCGGTGCGGTTGCCATTGTCGATTCCAAAACAATCGACGAACTGAAACCTATTAAAATCGAGCAGGCTCTACAGGGTACCACACCTGGCGTGAATGTGACGCAGCAGTCCGGTTCGCCCGGTGCAGGCCTGGATATCCGTATCCGGGGGGTGTCCACCAACGGGCAGAACGCGCCTCTGGTCATTATCGACGGCTATCAGGGCGATTTGAATACGCTCAACCCAAGTGATATCGAGTCTATCACCGTGCTGAAAGATGCACAGGCGGCGGTTTATGGTACGATTGGCGCGAACGGCGTGATTCTGGTCACCACCAAAACAGGCCGCAAAAACAAGCCGCCTCAACTGAGCTACAATACCTACTTCGGGTTGCAGGAAACTTCCCGCACCCTGCCGCTGCTCAACGCTACAGAGTACGCGCTGCTGCTCAACGAAGCCTATGCCGCAGGCGGGCAGCCCCTGCCTTATCCCAATGCGAGTGGGCTGAATGCCGGCACCAACTGGCAGGACGAAGTTTTCGATCAGGCGCCTATGATGAGCCATGATGTTACGGTTTCCGGTGGCTCAGACCGGGTAACTTACTCCCTTAGCGGTTCTCACCTGGAGCAGCAGGGTATTGTGGGTGGGAATAAATCCAGCTTCCGGCGGAGCACGGCACGCCTGTCACTTGGCATTGACCTGACCGACAACCTCAAGCTGACCACCAACGCCATCTACTCTTACATAGACCGCGATGCCCTCAACGAGAATGGGCTTGGCGCCGTCTTGTTCAATGCCCTGAATACACCGCCCACACAGGCTGTGTTTGACGATGCCGGCGATTTCACCCTCGTGCCCAACACCCCGGGCCTGGGTATTGAGGTCATCAACCCGCTGGCGCAAATCGCCAATACCTTTAATGATTACGATCTGAACAAGCTGAATGGACAGACGACCCTGGACTGGACGGTGCTGGAAGGGCTGAAGCTTACCGGCCGGGTAGGTTTCAATACCAGCAACAGCGAGGGGCGTACTTTCAACAAGCTCATCAGCTACGGCGGTAAGGTATTTGATATTACGCGAAGCAGCGTGAATCAAAACGCCATCAACGACAATAACTACTCGATCGACCTCTTCGCCACTTACGAGCGGTCCTTCGGCAGTGCCCACAACCTGACCCTGACCGGTGGTTCCACCGTCTTCCGGGAGCTCGGCAACGGGCTGTTTGCCACCGGATTTGATGTGCCGAACAACTCCTGGAATTTTGCCGATATCGCGCTGGCCCTCGGCACGAGCCCGGATGGCGGCCGTGATGTGGGCTCTTACGCTTACGATGAGCGCCGGCTGTCCTACTTTGGCCGTGCACAGTACGATTTTGATGGGAAATACCTGCTGAGTGCCATGCTCCGCCGGGATGCTTCCACCAAATTTGGCCCGGAGAACCGGGTGGGTATCTTTCCTTCCTTTACCGCAGGCTGGGTGCTGTCTGATGAAGACTTCTTCAATCCGGTTGGCAAAGTCGACCTGGCCAAACTCCGCGTAAGCTACGGTATCCTGGGTAACGATCAGATCGTCAATAACGGCTACATCGGCACCCTGAGTGGCGAGGCTACGTATGTCTTCGACGGCGCGCTGGTCAACGGCACCGCGATTGGCGCTTTGCCCAACCCGGAGCTGCAGTGGGAGGAAGCCGAGAAGTTCAATGCCGGTATTGACCTGGCCCTCTTCGATTACAAGATCAATATTACAGCCGACTACTTCATCAACACACGGGACAATCTGCTGATTTCCAATATCCCGGTTTCGGGCATTACGGGTACCTCTGCTCCCGGTGCGGCCTCTCCAACGGTTAATGCCGGTTCGGTGCGCAATCAGGGGCTGGAATTTTCCATCGGTTACCAGCAGCGGTACGACAATGAGCTGAAGGTGAGCATCAACTACAACTTCACCACCCTCCGCAACGAAGTGCTGGAAGTGAACAACGGGACCGGCTTCATCGAAGGTGGTGCCTTTGGCGTTGGGCAGCTGGCCCCCTCCCGCATGGAAGTAGGGCAGCCGATTGGCTACTTCTTTGGCTATCAGACGGATGGTGTTTTCCAAAACGCAGCAGAAGTGGAAGCCCATCCTTCCCAAATCGCGTTGGGCGCAGAGGCGCAGCCGGGTGACCTTCGCTTTGTGGATATCAACGGAGACGGCGTTATCGATGCCGATGACCGTACCAACCTTGGTGACCCTATCCCCGATTTCACCATGGGCCTCAACCTGGGCTTCGAATACAAGCGGCTGGACTTCCGGGCCTATATTTTCTCTTCCATTGGCAACGATATGGTCCGCAATTACGAGCGGGCGCTGTCTGATGTGAACCGCCTGGACTACTACCTGGACCGCTGGACCGGAGAGGGCACGAGCACAGAGGTGCCGCGTGTGACAACCGCTGCGACCTCCAACCTGGTCTTCTCTGACTTCTTTGTGGAAGATGCTTCGTTTGTGCGCTTGCAGAATGTGCAGATGGGGTACACCCTGCCGCTATCCTTCCTGCGCAATGACTTGTCTACCCTGCGCCTGTACGTCAGTGCGAACAACCTGCTGACGCTCACGCAGTACCGCGGCTATGACCCTGCAGCCTCCTCCGGTGCACCGATTGGCGGCGGTATCGACTACGGATTTTACCCCATTCCCCGCATCTTCATGGTCGGGGCAAACCTTAACCTGTAAAATCGACCAACATGAAATCTTTCCTTCAAAAAATAGGGATTGTCCTGCTGGTACTGACGCTCAGTACGGCCTGTGAAAAGGAATTCATAGACCGGGCACCCGTTTACTCTATCGACTCGGAAAACTATTTCAACTCCGGGGACGACTACAATAATGCATTAATTGCGGCTTATGACATCCTGCAGTCCACTTACGTGAATGTGCTGCTGGGCGAGATCGCTTCCGACAATACCCTTTGTGGTGGCGAAAGCGCTACCGATGTGGTGGGCTTTCAGCAGATCGACGATATGATCCATACGCCGGTCAACAGCAATCTCCGCGATGTGTGGAACTGGATGTTTGCCGGTGTCAGCCGCGCCAGCTATATTCTGGAGTTCCAGGATAAGACAGATTTTCCCGGCAAAGCGCAGATTTTGGCGGAAGCCCGTTTCCTGCGTGCCTACTACCACTTTGAGCTGGTGAAATGGTTTGGCCCCATTCCGCTGAAGGGCGATGAGCGCTTTGCGATCGGCGATGAGACCCGAATCCCGCGCGCTCCCGTATCCGAAGTCTATGCTGCCATTGAGGAAGACCTGCAATTTGCGGTGGAAAACCTGGCAGAGGCAGCTCCTCAGACCGGGCGGGTAACCAAAAGCGCTGCTCAGGCGTTGCTGGGCAAGGCATACCTCTATCAGGACAAGTTTGCTGAAGCAGCAACGGTCCTTCAGGAGGTGATCAACTCCGGCTTGTACGAGCTGGAACCTGACTACAGCGTTATTTTTGAGCCACAGGGCCAGAATGGTGTGGGCTCTGTTTTTGAAGTGCAGTACTCCGACGCAGAAGGTGCCGGTTTTGGCTGCCTGCAGTGCAGTGAGGGCAATGTGGCCGTCGGCTTCAACGGTATCCGCAACTATGTGGGGCCTGAGTTCGACAGCGGCTTCAGCTTCAATGTGCCGGTACAGGAAGCCTATGATGCTTTTGAGCCGGGCGACAGCCGCCGCGACAACGCCATTCTGAATATTGATGCCTGGGCGGAAGAGACCGGAGCGACTTTTGGGACCGGGTATGAACACACCGGTTTCTTCAACCGAAAATACCTGCCGCGCAAGGGCGATTCCAACATCGGTGACCAGAACCTGACCAACCCCAACAACTACCGGGCGATCCGCTACGCAGATGTGTTGCTGATGGCGGCTGAAGCCCTGAACCGGGGCAACATCGATGACGAGCTGGCACGCGAATACCTGAACCGGGTGCGCCGCCGCGCGTTTGGTGATATGGACCATGAAATCAGCGCCAGTGGTGGCGCGCTTACCGATTTCATCCTGGCAGAACGCCGGCTGGAACTGGTAGGAGAGGGGCACCGCTTCTTTGACCTGGTCCGTACCGGCCGGGCTGCTGAAGCAATCGATGGATTCCAGGAGGGCAAGCACGAGTTGTTCCCTGTCCCCTTTGAAGAAATCCAATTTTCGAATGGAAACTGGGCGCAAAACCCAGGCTATTAAAATTGAGAACCATGCGTATTTTAAAATATCAGCTATTTCTGTTCCTCCTCATCGGCTTATTCAGCTGCACGGAGGAAGATACGGTGCCTGAGCTGGAGGGCATACCGGCACCATCCAATATCTCCGCCCTCTTTACCATTGCCTCCGACAATTCGGGCGATGTAACGATTCTGCCGCAGGGGCAGGGCGTTACCCAGTATACCGTTTTCTTTGGAGACGGCAGTGACGAAAGTGCTGAGCTGCAGCCCGGCGAAAGCGCGGAGCACACCTACACCGAAGGCACCTACACCGTAGCTATTGATGCGATGGGCATTAATGGCAAAGTCACCAGCTACACTCAGGACCTGACCGTAGCCTTTGAGGCACCTCAGAACCTGCAGGTGACCATCGTGCCCGTGCCTGGGGATCCATTTTCCATAGATGTGGCCGCTACCGCTGACCTGGAAACTTTCTTTGAAGTGACCTTCGGAGAAACCCCGGATGAAGAACCGGTTGCTTTTATGGAGGGCGAGACGATACGGCACACCTACAGTGCCACGGGCGAGTATGTGGTGAGGGTCGTTGCCCGCAGCGGCGGCACAGGCAGCGCGGAAGCTACGGATACCGTGACCATCGCCAATCCACTACTGTTGCCGATCGACTTTGAGGATCCGACTCAGGAGTATGTTTTTACCAATTTTGGTGGCGCGACGTCCACAGTGATTGACAATCCGGATATGTCGGATGCGAACCCGAGCAGCCGCGTGGGCCAGTTGAACAAAATGGATGGCTCCGAAGTCTGGGCGGGTTCCTTCCTGGAGCTGGGCGAGCCTGTTGATTTCGCTTCCGCACAAAAAATTGCGATCAAGACCTGGGCACCTGAGGCCGGTATAGACATCCTGCTCAAGGTGGAAAATGCCGCTAACCCCGACTTGTTCCACGAAGTGACGATGCAAAACACCGTTGCCAACGAGTGGGAAGAGCTGGTCTTCGATTTCAGCGAGGCCGACTTCGCCAATGACTACAATCGCGTGGTGGTTTTCTTCAAGTTTGGCACCCCCGGCGCGGGCGAAAATTACTACTTCGACGATATTGAAGTGACCGACGGCAGCGCCGAGCTGACTTTTCCGGTAGACTTTGAAAATCCTGATATCAACTACAGTTTCACCGGGTTCGGGAGTGCAGGCGCTTCAGTGGTGGCTAACCCCGACGTGACTGCCCCAAATGAGAGTGCCAATGTGGTGGAATTCATCAAAGCCGAAGGTTCACAGACCTGGGGCGGTGTATTTTTCGATATGGACAACCCGATCGACTTTTCTACCCAAAAGAAAGTCCGCATGAAGGTGTGGGCACCCGCTGCTGACGTGCAGGTCCTGCTCAAGTTTGAAAACCTGGGCAACGGTGATATTTTCATTGAGCGGCCCGTACAGAACACGGTAGCCAACCAATGGGAAGAGCTGGAATTTGACTTCACAGATGCTGATTTCTCCAATGAATATCAGCGCGTCGTGCTCTTCTTCGACTTTGGCAACGCCGGTACCGGTGAAGCCTACTATTTTGATGACATTCAACTTGTTGAGTAAAAATAAAAGACCATGAAATTTCTTCCCTTTTCAATAATCCTGCTCAGTGCGCTGGTCTTCCTGGGGTGTGAAAAAGAAGACTATGAGTTTGGTGAGATCACGGCACCTTCCGGACTGGAGGTAGCGGTGAACATCGCCGGAGCAGATGAAGAAAATCCTTACGGTGACGGCAGCGGCCTGGTGACCTTCACGGCTACAGCGAGTGATGCCATCACCTACAAATACGTGTTTAGCGATGGTACGGAGCAGGTGGCGCCAACCGGTAAATTTGCCAAGCGGTTCACACAGGTTGGTGTGAATACCTATACCGTCACGACCATCGCATCCGGCAAAGCTGGTGTGTCCACCTCCTCCACACAGGAGGTAACGGTGCTCAGCAACTTCAGTGACAATGAAGCCATGGAGCTCCTCACCGGCGGTGATACCAAAACCTGGTACTGGGCTGCTGATGAGCCGGGCCACCTGGGCGTAGGACAGAATGATGACAACGCCGAGCTGAATTACTTTGCGAATTACTATCAGGCCGCACCCTTTGAGAAAGACGGTGCCGCAGAAAGCACCTGCCTGTATCAGGATGAGCTGACCTTCTCTATGGATGGCAATCAGTTGCTGTACCAGTTGAATAATAAAGGGCAGACCTACTTTAACGTAGGCTACGAAGGCGTAGCGGGCGGCTCCAATGGCTTTGACTATTGCTACGATTTTGAGGTGAGCGATGAGCCTCAGGTGGTAACCCTGAGCCCTTCGGAGTCTGTGGTGGCGATGAACGGTATTCCCGGGCTGACCCGCGGAACCGTTATGAACTTTACCGATGGCGGCTTTATGAGCTATTACATTGGTTCGTCGACTTACGAAATCTTATCCATTACAGAAAACCGGCTGGTGGTGCGGTCCGTACAGGGCAATAACGGCGGCCTGGCCTGGTACCACATCTTCACCTCTACCAAGCCCGGTGCTGACGAGCCTACCTTCGACAATCTGGTCTGGTCTGACGAGTTTGACACCAATGGCGCACCGGACGAAGCCAACTGGAGCTACAATACCGGTACCGGCAGTAACGGCTGGGGCAACGGCGAGGCACAGTTCTACACCGACAGCCCGGATAATGTGATCGTGGAAGACGGCGTGCTGAAGATTACCGCCCGCCGCGAAGAGTTTGGCGGGTCGCAGTTTACCTCTGCCCGGATTGTCTCTGAGGACAAATTTGAATTCACCTACGGGCGGGTAGACGTGCGTGCGAAGCTGCCAACCGGGGGCGGGACCTGGCCGGCAATCTGGCTTTTAGGCGAAGACTATCAGACCAATACCTGGCCAGCCTGTGGCGAAATTGACATCATGGAGCACGTGGGCAACGAACAGGACCGCATTTTCTCCTCCCTGCACTTCCCCGGCAACTTTGCTGGTGATGCGGTAACGCAGGCTACGGACCTGCCCGGCGCCTCCGAAGACTTTCATACCTACTCCGTCACCTGGACCGAAGACTTTATCCGCTTCCTGATTGATGATGAGGTGTACCACACCTTTGCCAATAATCCGGATTTGCCTTTCAACAGTGATTTCTTCCTGATCCTGAACGTCGCGATGGGCGGCAACTTTGGCGGAACCATCGACCCCGCTTTCATGGAATCCACCATGGAAATCGACTGGGTGCGGGTATACCAATAAAACAATCAGCTGCTGCGGGCTGCCTAACCATTGGCCCGCAGCAACTTCTTTTCCTTAACTAAACTTTCCAATTGGACTTAAAAAACGTATGAGACTATGAAAAAAATTACTTTCCTCCTGTTGTGCCTGATCCCGTTTTGGGGCATGGCGCAATCCGAGCCCACTGTGGCTGCCCCTGCGCCCACACAAGATGCAGGGAATGTGATTTCTCTGTTTAGTGATGCCTATACGGATGTGCCTGTGAATACCTTCGCAGCTCCCTGGAGTGCCGGTATGGTATCAGATGTACAGGTCGATGGCAATGCTGCCAAGCTCTATACCAATTTGGACTTCGCTGGTATCGAAATGCTTGACGGTAACGCATTAGACCTGGTTGCAGCTGGCATGACACACCTCCACGTTGATGTATGGACACCGAATGCGACGACTTTCCGTATCAACATGGTCGACTTTGGTGGCGATGGCTTTGGTGGTGGCAATGACACCAACTTTAACCTGCCGTTTGAGAACTTTACGCAGGGCGAGTGGGTCAGCCTGGATATCCCGCTGACGGATTTTGCAGGGATGAATCAGACGGATGTTTCACAGCTGGTCCTCTCTGCGGTACCGGTTGGCGAGAGCACCGTGTACCTGGATAACCTGTTCTTCTACGCAGGCGTGCTGCCCCCGGCTCAGATGGACCTGCCGGTGACTTTCGACGAAGACAACGTACTCTACAGCACAATCGATTTTGGCGGCACCTCTTCCATGCTGGTAGAAGACCCTGAAAATGCAGGCAATACCGTGGTACAGACCGTTAAAATGGCCGGCGCAGAAATTTGGGCAGGCACGACTCTGTCTGAAAATCTAGGCGGTACGCCAAACGACCCTGGTTTTGCCAGCGCTATTCCATTTTCCTTTGCGGAAAGCGTGATTTCCGTTCGGGTTTGGTCGCCCGCAGCTGATATTCCGGTCCGCCTGAAGGTTGAGAACTCCATGAACGCTGGTGTTTTCGTGGAAACGGAAGCGATGACTACAGCAGCCGGAGCCTGGCAGACGCTGGAGTTTGAGTTCAAGAATCAGGTAGACGGCACACCAGCCATTGATTATGCAGCGATGTATGACAAGTTGTCTATCTTTTTTGACTTCGGCACTTCTCCCGCTGCAGATGCTACCTACTACTGGGACGATGTGATCTTTACCGGCACGACTACTGTAGGCGGTACAACTCCTATGACCGCTGCGCCAACCCCAACTGAAGATCCCGCCAATGTGATTTCCCTGTTCAGCGATGCCTACACAGACGTACCGGTGAATACCTTCCTGGCTGTGTGGAGCAATGCCGCTTTGGAAGACATCGAAATTGAAGGCAACCCCACAAAGCTTTACACCAACCTGGACTTTGCGGGTATTGAAATGCTGAATGAAAATGCTCTTGACCTCGTTGCAGCCGGCATGACCCACCTGCACGTGGATGTATGGACACCCAATGCCACGACTTTCCGCGTCAACATGGTCGACTTTGGTGGTGATGGCTTCGGTGGTGGCAACGACACCAACTTCAACCTGCCGTTTGAGAACTTTACCCCTGGCGAATGGGTCAGCCTGGATATTCCGCTGACTGACTTTATGGGCATGAATCAGACCGATGTTTCTCAGCTCGTGCTTTCAGCGGTACCGGCCGGGGCGAGCACCATTTATCTGGACAACCTGTATTTCTATCAGGGCGTTACCCCCCCTGCGCAGATGAACCTGCCCGTGACATTCGATGAGGACAACGTACTCTACAGCACAATCGATTTTGGCGGCACCACTTCTATGCTGGTCGAAGACCCTGAGAACGCAGGCAACACCGTCGTACAGACCGTAAAAATGGCAGGCGCAGAAATTTGGGCAGGCACGACTCTGTCTGAAAACCTGGGCGGCACACCAAACGACCCTGGTTTTGCCAGTGCCATTCCATTCTCCTTCACGGAAAGCATAATTTCCGTTCGGGTTTGGTCACCGGCAGCTGATATTCCCGTTCGACTGAAGGTGGAATCTTCACTGGACGCCGGTATATTTGTGGAAACTGAATCCAATACCACCGCAGCCGGAGCCTGGCAGACGCTGGAGTTTGAATTCAAGAATCAGGTGGATGGCACACCAGCCATTGATTATGCAGCGATGTACGACAAGCTGTCCATCTTCTTCGACTTCGGCTCGTCCCCTATGGAGGATGTGACCTACTACTGGGACGATGTCATCTTTACCGGCACCACTACCGGAAGTCAGGAGCCGATGGTAGCTGCACCAACACCAACCGAAGACCCTGCCAACGTGATTTCCCTGTTCAGCGATGCTTATACGGATGTGGCTGTGAATACCTTCCTGGCCGTTTGGAGCAATGCCGCTTTAGAGGATATCGAAATCGAAGGCAATCCAACGAAGCTGTACACCAACCTGGACTTTGCCGGCATTGAGATGCTGGATGTCAACGCCATTGACCTGGTCGCAGCTGAGATGACCCACCTGCACGTGGATGTCTGGACACCAAATGCCACGACTTTCCGCGTTAATATGGTGGACTTCGGCGGTGACGGTTTTGGTGGAGGTAATGATACCAACTTCGAGATTCCGTTTGAGAACTTTACGCTTGGGTCATGGGTCAGCCTGGATATTCCGCTGACAGACTTTGAAGGCATGAATCAGGACGATGTTTCTCAGCTTGTACTTTCAGCTGTGCCTGCCGGGGCGAGCACCATCTACCTGGACAACCTGTATTTCTACAAGCAGGAAGTGCAGACTGGCGACCAAATGGACCTGCCGGTTACCTTCGATGACCCTGATGTGCTGTACAACACCGTTGACTTCGGCGGGACCTCCTCGACTATCGTCGAAGACCCCGAGGAAGCAGGCAATATGGTCGTGGAAACGGTGAAGATGGCAGGCGCAGAAACCTGGGCTGGCACTACACTGTCTGAAGATATGGGCGGCACACCAAACGATCCTGGTTTTGCCTCAGCCATTCCATTCACAGAGGAGGCGAGCATCATTTCCGTACGGGTATGGTCACCTGCTGCCGATATTCCGGTCCGCCTGAAAGTGGAGAACTCTATGGACGCGGCAGTATCGGTAGAAACGCAGACGCCAACTACGGAAGCTGGTGCATGGCAGACGCTGGAGTTTGAATTCAAGAATAACGCAGGCGGTACGCCGGCACTCGACTATGAGGCTGTATACAACAAGCTGTCTATTTTCTTCGATTTCGGTACTTCTCCGGCAGAAGACGCAACCTATTACTGGGATGACATCATCTTTACGGGCACCACATCTACAGGAGAGGACCCCACGCCAATGGAGCCTGCGCCAACACCTACCGTTGACCCGGCATTCGTGATCTCTATGTTCAGCGATGCCTACGACGATGTACCGGTAGATACCTGGCTCACGACCTGGAGCGCAGCGAACCTGGAAGATATCGAGATCGAAGGCAACCCGACCAAATTGTATACTGCACTGGACTTTGCCGGTGTAGAAACGGTTGGCCCCAACGCCATCGATTTGGTATCTACAGAAATGACGCACCTGCACGTAGATTTCTGGTCGCCTAACAGCACCACTTTCCGTATTAAGCTGGTCGACTTTGGCGGAGACGGCTTCGGTGGAGACAACGATACCGAATTTGAAATTCCGTTCGAACTGGCACAGGAAGAATGGGTAAGCCTTGATATTCCACTGGTTGACTTTGAGGGTATGAATCAGGATGATATCTCACAGTTCATCATCTCATCTCTGCCAGCAGGAGGGTCTACGGTCTACCTGGACAACATTTACTACTATGACGCAGATCCAAGCAGTACGAATGCCCCTGAGCTCGGTGTAGCCAAGGCTTTCCCGAACCCGGGCCACGATAACTTTACCATTACCGCACCTGCTATTATGGAGGAGGTGACACTTTACAACGCTGCAGGCCAGGCCGTGAAAACCTGGCAGCCACTGAGCACGCAGCTGGAGGTGGACGCTTCTAACCTGAACCCCGGCGTTTACGTCGCAATGGTTCAGTCTGGCAACCGCCTGATGGTGGTCCGCCTGATCAAGCAGTAAACCAAAAATTAGGTTTCATACTACGTATTTCTTGAGCTACAATTGGATGAAACCCTGTCTCTTCGGAGGCAGGGTTTCTTGTATTTGGAAGCTATGCAACTTCTGATCCGGTTGAGGCCTGCAACAGTTCAAACCATTCTTCCCGGCTCAGCATGATGTGTGCCGCATCCGCAGCCGCTCTGAGGCGTTCTATACGGGCCGTGCCCACCACAGGCAGAATGCCGGAAGGGTGCCGCATCAGCCAGGCCAGCAGCAGCTGATCTGCTCCGATATCTTGTTCCCGTCTTTCGATGATTGCCCGTGCGGTGCTAAGGATGCGTTGCGCTTGCTCACCGGGCGAGGCGCTGAAGATGCTGCCCCCGCCCAGTGGCGACCATGCCATGGGCCGGATCCGGTGCTGCTGGCATTGATCGAGGGTGCCATCGGTGAAGGGCGGCAGGTGGAGCAAGGAAGCTTCTACCTGATTGGTAACGAGTGGAAAACGGCTGTTGAGCAAATCAAACTGAGCGGGCGTGAAGTTGGATACCCCAAAATAGCGCACCTTTCCTTCCTTTTTTAGGTATTCAAACTCCCCGGCGATTAGATCAGCGTCCATCAAAGGGCTGGGCCGGTGGATAAGCAGGAGGTCGATGTAGTCTGTATTCAAATTGCGCAGGGAGCGGTCTACAGAGGCGCGGATGTGCTCCGGGCTTGTATCGTACGACTTGATGCGGTGACGGGGCCGCTGTGGCACCTGCATTTTGATGCCGCATTTGGTCACCAGTTGGATTTGTTCCCGAAGACCCGGCTTAAGCTTCAGGGCCTCGCCAAATTCCGCTTCGGTGGTGTAATTTCCGTAGATATCCGCATGGTCGAAAGTGGTCACACCATACTCCACGCTTGCTTCCATTAGCCGGAGCATGTCCTGGGTGTTGAGCTGATGCCCCCAAAGCCCCCATTTCATGACGCCAAAAACGATGCGGGAAAATTGGGGGCCGTGCTCAGAAAGGGAAGTAGCCATAAGTCTGTGGTTTTACGTTGGGCTAAAGGTAGCAAGCTCTCGGGGATTCCTATCGAACTATGTTTTGCATTAACTTTTGCTTTTACTCAGTTAGAATTTTCTGACTTTTGACTTTAAAAATGGAATACAAGGTTTTCTATGCGGTCAAAGGTTTAAGCCATGAGCTGAGGTCCCCGTGTTGCTTTGGGTCGCCTGATTGGCTCAAGCCTTGATTGGCAGGTCATTAGCCTCCTGCCTCCGGAGCTGACGGCTCTTCACCGAGCAGAAGGCTGACGAAATAGTCCGGCAGCATCACATGCACCGGGTGTTCCTGACCAGGCAGTGCAATAAGGG
This sequence comes from bacterium, assembly GCA_024742755.1. Taxonomy (GTDB): domain Bacteria; phylum Bacteroidota; class Bacteroidia; order Chitinophagales; family Saprospiraceae; genus Phaeodactylibacter. The sequence continues at coordinate 30,647 of JANSXW010000024.1, forward strand.
GTGTTTGGAAAGGCAGCAACGCCTGCAAATAAGTCGAATTTTCAAAAGGGACAAGGGTATCGGCGGTGCCATGAATGAGGGTCGTGGGCACTTTTACCGACTGAAACAGGGGCAGGGCTTCCCGTAGCGCCTGCGGGTGGCCCAGCTTTTCTACATTGGAAACCCAAATCGGGCAGGGGAGCAGGTAGCGGAAAAACTGGAAATTGATCCAGTAAGATATACCGAATGTCACTTCCAGTTCCGGGTCGTAAGCACCGGAAACTCCATAGATGCGCGTTATCCGCTCCGGTGCCAGCGCGCCAAGTGCCACTGCGACCGGCGCCCCGTAACTATGCCCCAAAACTACGGCAGGTTTGGATTGCGCAGTGAGAATGGGGAGCAGGGCCTGGCCTTGGGCAATCACAGAGGGCTCGGCCTCCCTGGGACGCGTACCGCCGTAGCCGGGCCGCTCCGGAACAAGGAGGTAGTATTGTTCGTAAATCCGGTCCCGCTTAGCAATGGCCAGCCAGTCGAACAACCCGCCCGGCGCACCGTGAATAAGCAAAAGGGGCATCTTGGTGGTGTCGCCAATCTGTAGGTAGCGCACCTCGCCGGGCGTAAATCGGATAGCCAAAGGCTGCTCCACTTCACTGTAAAGCCAGCGGGCGCCCTTTTCGGAGCTTAAAAACCGGTCAGCACCCGCAACCAGCAACAATAATAGGACCAACAGCCCGGCGAGGCTGATCAGCACCCATTTCAGGATTCGTTTTACTTTTTTCATCGTAGCTTTAACAACCGCTCCTGCCAGAAGTAGTTTGCAGCTTCCAATCTTAACAGATAAGTACCGGCAGGGTAGGGCGTCAGCGGGATGCGCAGTTCTGATCCGGTCAAGGCCCAACGCCCGGCTTCCTGTCCCTGCATCGTGTACAGCACCGCCTGCCCTTCAGTCAGCCCGGGCGCGATCAGCCAGGCTGCATCATTCGCCGGATTTGGGAAAAGCCTTACCGGGGAACTTTCAGGTGTTTCGGTACCCACAATCACCACCTCAATCGTATCGCAATAGGTACTGCTGCCACAGAGGTCAGCAGCGGTCAGGCAAACCGGGTACAGCCCGGACTGCTCATAGGTGTGGATGGGGTTGGGGGTGCCAGAGGTGTTGCCGTCTCCAAAGTCCCAGCTCCATTCCGTGACGGTATTGTCGGCCAGTTCGAAAAAACTAACGGTGCCATCCTCGCCAATCCAGTTGTAATTGACCCAGGGCGGGGAACAGGTAACTGTTATGGAATCACAAAGCTGGGTGCTTCCGCAAATGTTGCTGGCGGTCAGGCAGACCTGATAGGCGCCGGGTTGCGAATATGTATGCATAGGGGCTTGTTGAGTGCTGCTTTGCCCGTCACCGAATGTCCAGAGCCAGGCCACCGCATCGGCAGTGGAGCTGTCCTGGAAAGAGGCCAGGAGTTCATCGGCGGTAAAGCCGAAGCCAGCCTGCGGGGGCGTGCAGGTAACAGTGATGAGCTCACAGCGCTGGGTAGACCCGCAGACACTGGAGGCCTGCAGGCAGACCAGATAGTTGCCCGGGCTGCTGAAGGTATGTGTAGGGTTTTGTGCCGTACTGCTGTTGCCATCCCCGAAGGTCCAAAACCAGTTGCCCGGCGTATTGGTGGAAATATCGGTGAAGTCTACCGCCAGCTCAGTGTTCATGTAGGTGAAATTGGACTGAGGCGCATTGCAGGTAACACCGATGGTCTGGCAGGTTTGGGAGGTCCCGCAAATGCTGCTTACAGACAGGCAAACGGTGTAGATGCCCGGTTCGGGGAACGTATGTGTGGGGTTCTCCAGATCGCTGGTGGTGCCATCGCCGAAATTCCAGGACCAGGAAGTGGGGTTATGGGCACTCGCATCTGCGAAGGTGAGGTTAAGCTGGTTGGGCGTGTATTCGAAACCGGCCTCAGGGGCCGCGCAGCTTACGGTTATGTTTTGACAGGATTCTGTAGTGCCGCATACGCTGCTGACTGTCAAGCAAACGGTATAAGTCCCGGGTGCAGCGTAGGCATGCACAGGGTTGGGCAGGGTGGAGCCCGTGCCGTCCCCGAAATCCCAGGCCCAGCTGGCCGGGCTGGCCGTTGAGGCATCAGCGAAAGCTACATTCAGCTCGTCGGGCTGGAAGGAGAACTGCGCCTGAGGCGCTGCACAGCTTACCTGCACGGTTTCACAGTCAGTGGCACTGCCGCAAAGGCTGCCCGCCTCCAGACAAACAGTGTAGGTTCCCGGCTGACTATAGGTGTGCATGGGGGTAGGCCCGGTTGCGGAATTGCCATCCCCAAAGGTCCAAAACCAGCTTGTGGGGCTGTTGGTGCTGGCGTCAGTGAAGGACACCGAAAGCTCCTCTTCCTGTACGGTAAAGACAGGTTGGGGGGCATTGCAGGAAATGGTGACCTGGGAGCAGGCTGTATTGGAGCCGCAAATGCTTTCGGCAGTCAGGCAAACTTCGTAAGTGCCTGGTGCGGCATAGCTGTGCGAAGGGTTTTGCTGGGCAGAACTATTCCCATCTCCAAAGGTCCAGGACCAGTTGGTGGGCGCATTAGTGGTATTATCCTGAAAGTTCACCTGCAACTCATCTGCGGTAGTGGTAAAGGCCGGAGCCGGAGCGGCGCAGCTAACGGCGACCTGCTGGCACGACTGATTGCTGCCGCAGGTATTGCTGGTGATGAGACAGATGGTGTAAGTGCCCGGCGCATTGAAGGTGTGCGTGGGGTTGGGTATACCACTGCTGCCGCCATCGCCAAAGTCCCAGTCCCATTCGGTTGGGGTGTTGGGGCTCAGGTCGGTGAGGGCAACGGTGAGTTCATCAACTTGAACTTCAAAACTGGCCTGTGGCTCCGGGCAGTCGATAATCACAGGAGCGCAAAACTCATCAGAACCACAGATACTGCTGGTCGTCAGGCAAACCTCGTAAGTGCCGGCAGACCCGTAGGTATGGGAAGGGTTCTGCTGGGTGGAGGTGTTGCCGTCGCCAAAGTCCCAGCCCCACTGCGCGGGGTTGTTGGAAGAGGCATCAAAAAAGGAAACGCTGAGCAGATTGGTAACCTGTTCAAAAGCAGCATTGGGCGCCGGGCAACCTACGGATTCGGTTTGGCAGGCGGTATCGCTTACCCCGCATTCGTTGGTTGCAGTCAGGCAGATTTCGTAAGTGCCGGGAGAGGAGTAGGTATGCATGGCGTTGGCTTGCATCGCGCTGTTCCCATCCCCAAAATCCCAGGACCAGAGGGTGGCGGTGCCGGGCAGATTTGCCGTAAAGGTGTACGAAAGCCCATTCGCTGAGCTGGCAAAGGCGGCGTTGGGCGGCAGACAGGCAATATCAATGGTCGTGCACGTGCTCAACAGCCCGCAGGGGCCATTGGACTGCAGGCAGATTTCGAAAACGCCGGTACTTGGAAAGGTAAAGCTGAAACTGCTCCCCCCGCCAACGCCCTGCCCGTTGACCTGCCAAAACCAGCTATTGGCCTGGACAAAAGAAGTGTCGGTAAAAGTGGCTTCCAGTCCATCCAGGTCGATGCTAAAGCCAAGGGGCGCATTGCTGCAATCCAGCTCAATGATTTCGCAAACCACATCGCTGCCGCACACACTTGAGGCAATCAGGCATACTTCGTAGCTGCCCGAACCGGGGAAAAGGTATTCGGGAGAAGGGCCGGTAAGAGTGTCCTGCCCGTCAATGACCCAGGCCCACTGTGCTGTGCCGCCATTGGAGTTGTCTTGAAAACTGACCAGCAGGTTGTCGGATTCGTAGGTGAAGCCGGCCTGCGGAGGCGGGCAGCTGACCGCAATAGTATCACAGACTGCGGAGTTGCCGCATATGTTTTCTATGCTGAGACAGATTTCGTAAATCCCCGGCGCATCGTAATTGTGGAAGAGGGCTGGCCCGTTGGCGGTGGTGCCATCTCCAAAATCCCAGGACCAGGAATCCGGGAAGTTGGCGCTTTGGTCTTCCACGAAAACGGCCAGTTCTGTGATCTCGGTGGTGAAGGCGGCAGCCGGAGGCGGACAGGTCACGGCGACATCCCTGCAAGTTGTGCCCGTCCCGCAGGCGCCATCGACGGAAAGGCAAACCTGGTAAGTGCCCGGCGCATCATAGGTATGCTGAGGGTTTGGGCTGTCGGAAGTATTACCATCTCCAAAATCCCAGGACCAGCTATTGGTGCCGGCGCTGGAACCATCGGTGAAGGCGACATTGAGATCGTCATCGGTAAAGTCAAAGTCAGCTTCAACACTGCCGCAGTTGACCTGTACCAGCTCGCAGGTGGAGGCATTGCCACAGTTGTTGAGCACGACAAGGCAGACAAAGTAGTTGCCCGGCTGACTGTAGGAATGGGTAGGGTTCTGTTCGCCGGAGGAACTGCCATCGCCGAAATCCCAAATCCATTCATTGGGCATGCCGAAGGAAAAGTCCTGGAAGCTGATTTCCAGCCCGTTGTTGTTGTGGGCAAAAAAGACTTCCGGAGGGGTGCAGGAGGTCTGCAATTGCTTGCAAACGGTAGCACTTCCACAGTCGCCAACGGTAGTCAGGCAGGCGGTGAAGGTGCCGGTAATGGGGAAGGTATGGACGACCGTCGCGCCGGTATCCTGCGCCCCATCGCTAAAGTCCCAAAAGTACTGATTGGTCCCTGTATCGCCCGTGCCCTGGAAGCTGGCAGTCAGGCCCGTAACCTGTAAAGAAAAATCGGCCTGGGCCTGGCAGAACTCGCCTTCGGTGATCTGATAAAGGGTATCCACATCGGGATCTTCCAAATGGTCAATATTTCCGTTTGGCCAACGCACAATAATGCTGTCCAGCGTCGTGCTAGGCCCCAGCCCGAAGTGCGCCCGCAGCCCGCAGTGAATGCCATAGCCCTCGCCGCTTCGGATCTCACGGATCTGCTGTCCCCATGGCCCGTAGATTTCCACTCTTGACCCCACGCCATTGGGGTTGGCATCGGTTCCTTTGAGGGCAACCTCCACGTAGTGGTTGTTGTTCCCGGCATTGATCAGTAGTTTGTCTGGCTGCGTGCCGATCTGATTGAACCCCAGGCCATAGCCCGCGTAAATATCCACAAAGCCGTCCGCATTGAAATCACCAACTACGGCACTGTGAATCCGTCCCGGAGTAGGAATGGCATTGTTGACCCTTACGAAAGTGGAGTTGCCCTGATTGCGGAGTATAGCGTGGTTGGCTCCGATAGACGTATAGAGCAGGTCCAACCGGCCATCATTGTCAAAGTCGGTAAAAATCGCCTGCACGCCCAGCCCTGTGCCAGCTAAGGCCTCCGGTATATTGCTGTTGCTGGTGATGTTGGTAAACGTGCCGTTGCCATTATTGCGGTAGAGGGCATTTGGGATATCGTGGTTGATCACGAAGGCATCATAGTCTCCATCGTTGTCAATGTCGCCAAATGCAGTGGAAATACTTTGCCCCATGGGCAGGAGGCCCGCGAAGGCGGCTACTTCGGGGAAGTCATCATCATCGTCATTTTGGAAGAGCAAGTTGAGGCGCCGGCCGTCAGTGGCATCGGTTACCCCCAGGCGGTATTTGGAAATGTAGAGATCAGATGCTCCGTCATTGTTGTAATCTGCCCAGACGGTGCCGTAATTGCCTGAGTTGTCAGAGGGCACACTTGAAACGGGGTTAATCAGGTTGTAGTCCAGGGAGAAAACATTATTCCCCAGGTTGCGGAAAGGCGCGCTAAGCCCGTCCTGATGAGCTGCGAACAGGTCGAGGTCACCATCGTTGTCGATATCTGCCATATTGGTGCCCTGCAGGAAATAATTGCCGGGATCGATGACAATTGCTGTATAGTCGGTGCCATCGTCGTTGGCCAGGAACAGCCGCAGGGCATTGTAAGCACCACCGGTCAGAATATCATTGTAGCCGTTGCCGTCCACGTCACCTACGGCTATGCCATTGGAGGGGTTGTTCAGAGACTGAACGTAAAAGCTGTTGAAAAACGGGGTATTGGCCTGCTGGTATTCAATGTAGAGTTCCTGTCGGTTGTCAAGGATTATGAGGTCCTGCAATCCATCTCCATTCATGTCAGCAGCGGCCATGGGCGTCCCTGATAGCAAACCGACGTTATCAAGGTAAATGGTAGAGTCAAGGAAGCTAATCTGCCCAAACACAGGCAGTGCAATTCCAAGGCAGGCGAGGAGTAAATAGTTTCTCATAGGATTATGTTACAATATGGCAAACTTTTGGATTGCCTGGTATGGGATTATCCGCTTCCAGTATATACCGGATTTCGGACCTTAAAGTTACACAACTTTGAGAAAAGTAGGGTGGATTTGTACATGCCGATTGCCGAGCAGGGAGGAACCGGGCCGGTTTGTTAAGGCTTTGATAAACTGCAAGCTTACAGTTTAGTAAAAATCAGATATTAAAGGGTTTGATGATCAGTGGTGATCTGGTGATTGGGAGGGGGCAGGACAATGTATTTGTACAATTGCAATTGAAATGAGCTCCCAAAGATTGGGCTTTTGATTTAAGGCCTGAGCCCATCAAACCATTCGCCAGCGCGTAGGCTGCCAGCTCGTCCAGTCAAACCGGGGCACAAACCGCGGCGCCAGTTCGCGCAGCCGTTTCACTCTGTCCTTTATCTCGGGGTGGGAGCTGAGAATGGTGGGCACTTTGATGCCGCGTGGGGACTGGAACCGGGCCAGCCAGCCGCCTTTATTGTAATAATCGAGCGTCTCCAATGCATCTGCCAGTGCATTAGGGTCACCGGTCAGCCGGGCGGCCTCAAGGTCGGCATCGTACTCGCGGCTGCGGGAAAAAGCCTGCACCATGAGCGTCACCAGCGTGGGCGCAAGGAGCAGGAGGGCGATCGCGGTCCACGAAACCGTCGCTTCCCCCATAAAGAATAACGGGAGGTTGATAAAAAGCAAAACCTGCCCAAACAGGGAAAAGAACCGGGTATACCGGCTAAACAGGTTGACCATCGACTTCAATTGCAGGTCATTGTTCCGAATGTGGCTGATTTCATGGGCTAGAATACCAGAGAGCTCTCTGAGGTCCATCCTGGCCAGCAGTCCATGCGTAATGGCAATCGCAGGGTCATTCTTACTGCCCGTGGCAAAGGCATTCAGGCTGTTGTTGGGGACATAGTACAGCTTCGGGATGGTTGGAAGGTTGGCCCGTTGTGCAAGTTGTTGAACAAGGCGGGTAAGCTGGGGAGCCTGATGAGGGTGCAAGGGGCGCCCGCCCTGAAACCGCATCACCATCTGGCTCGGCACCCTTGTGCTCATCCCCAATGTGATAAGCCCGAAGGCACCTGCCCAAAGCATTCCGGTAAATCCAAAGAGGGTGTAACCCAGCCCCAGCATCAAAAGCAGCATGCTGATAAATAAGGCGCTTGCCCGAAGGGTATTCTGAAATTTCTGATTCTTATACTGTGATTCGCTCATTGGTCATGGTCGTGGTTCGTTGTTTCAACAGCAAAACCAGTACCATGTGAAAAATACTGCCAGAATGGCGTAGTTTGTTTGCAGGTACTGCCATTCTGGCGTCATATTGTTTAGAGGTACTGATTGATGATGTTCTCAAAGTACTCCTGACGGCCGCTGTGCTGTACGAGCCGGATATTGTGGCGGGCGATCCGGTCGAGGTCCTCCAGGCTCAGCTTGCCGGCTTCAAAATCCTTGCCTTCGCTGTGGTCAAATGAGCTGTAGCGGTCCTTGCGCAGTTGCCGGTATTGGGATTCCTGCAGGATGCGGTCAGCGGCAATCAGCGCCCGGGCAAATACGTCCATCCCGCCAATATGGGCGTGGAACAAATCAGCCAGGTCGGTACTGTTGCGCCGGGTCTTGGCATCGAAGTTAATGCCGCCGCCCTGCAGGCCTCCTGCTTCCAGAATGACCAAAAGGGCTTCCGTTATTTCGTAAATATTTACCGGGAACTGATCGGTATCCCAGCCATTCTGATAGTCTCCGCGGTTGGCATCGATACTGCCCAGGAGACCGGCATCGGCAGCAACCTGCAGCTCGTGCTGAAAGGTATGCAGGGCCAAAGTAGCGTGATTGACTTCCACATTGATTTTGAAGTCGTCCATCAAATCGTTGGCTCTCAGGAAGCCGGTCACGGTTGCCGCATCAAAATCATATTGATGCTTGGTAGGCTCCATCGGCTTGGGCTCAATAAAGAAGTTGCCCTTAAAGCCTTGCTTGCGGGCGTAGTCTTTGGCCGCGTGCAGGAAGGTGGCCAGGTGGTCGAGCTCCCGCTTCATATCGGTATTGAGCAGGGAGAAGTAGCCCTCCCTGCCGCCCCAGAATACGTAGTTCTCACCGCCCAGCTTGATCGTGGCATCGAGGGCGAGCTTGACTTGCGCGCCTGCGTGCGCCACAACGGCAAAGTCAGGATTTGTTGCCGCACCGTTCATGTAGCGGGGGTGGGAAAACAGGTTGGCCGTGCCCCACAGCAGGCCTACTCCGGAGGCGTCCATTTTCTCCTTCGCATAGTCGGTAATGGCGTCCAGGCGTTTCTCAAACTCCGCCAGGCTGTCCCCTTCGTCAATGAGGTCCACATCGTGAAAGCAAAAGAAGGGGATGTTCATCTTGGTGATGAATTCGAAAGCGGCATCCATTTTGTCCTTTGCCCGCAGCAGCGGGTCTGCCGCTTCGTCCCAGGGGAACTGCATGGTGCCAGGGCCGAAGGGATCGCCCCCGGTATTGCAGAAGCTGTGCCAGTAGGCGACCGCAAACCGGAAATGCTCTTTCATGGTTTTGCCGGCCACCACCCGGTCGGCATCGTAGTGTTTGAAAGCCAGCGGGTTCTTAGATGCCGGCCCTTCGTAGGCAATTTGGTGGATGCCTTTGAAATACTCTTTCTGTCCTTTGATTACTTTCATGGTGTGATGGTTTTTTGTAAAGCCTTTTCCCAAGCCTGATAGGCGGCCCGGAAGGCATCAATATCGGTAGACTGAGGCTCGTGTTGCCCCACTTTTTTCAGGTTTTGATGGATGGCGCTGAGGTCGGCCCAATGCCCGGCGCCCACTGCTGCTGCCTGCGCGGCGCCAATGGCTCCGGTGGTTTCCATGACCTCGATGGTGCAACCGCTGAGACTGGCAACGGTGTGGCTAAAGATAGCCGACTGAAAGAGGTTGTCATTCCCTACGCGGATCACCTCCATGTGCAGCCCCATGTCCCGCAGGATTTGCATGCCGTAGATGAAGGAAAAAGCGATGCCCTCCAACCCGGCCCGCAGCAGATGCGCTTTGCCGTGCCGGTTAAAGTCGAGCCCCAGCATCTGAGCGCCCACCTGCCGGTCATTGAGGATGCGCTCCGCTCCATTGCCAAAGGGGAGGGCCGTCAGCCCATCCGCTCCAATCGGGGCTTTTGCAGCTGCTTCCTCCAGGGTTTCGTAAGGTGTGCCCGGAGCCAGCATTTTGCGCAGCCAGCTGTATTGGATGCCGGTGCCGTTGATGCACATCAATACGCCAATGTGCGGAGATTCGGGTTGGTAGTTGACGTGCGCAAATCCATTCACCCGGCTCTGCGGGTCGTAGAGCGGCTGATCGGTGACGGCATAAACCACGCCGGAAGTACCACCGGTTGCTGCCACCTCCCCGGGATTTAATACCCCAAGGGAGAGGGCATTATTGGGTTGGTCACCTGCCCGGTAAGTAATGGGCGTGCCAGGAGCAAGCCCCAGTTCGCTCGCTGCGTCATTGCTTAGTTCGCATTGCGGGCCAATGCCGGGGGCAATGTCTGGCAGCAGTGCCGGATCGGTATCGTAGACTCTGAGCACATCGCTGGAAATCTGCCGGTTGGCAAAATCCCAGAAAATTCCTTCAGACAGCCCGGTGATGGTGGTCTGAACCTGCCCGCTCATGCGCATGGCGATGTAGTCTCCGGGCAGCATTATTTTGTGAATGCGGCGGTAGGTTTCAGGTTCCTGCTGTTGTACCCACCTGAGCTTGGATGCCGTGAAGTTGCCCGGGCTGTTGAGCAGGTGTTTTAGGGCGCGTTCTTCACCTATGGCTTCAAAACCGGCCTGCCCCGTAGCCACTGCCCGGCTGTCGCACCAGATAATGGAGGGGCGCACTACCTGCTGTTGCTTGTCCACAAGAACGAGGCCGTGCATTTGGTAGGCGATGCCGATGCTGCCAATAGCCGCTCCGGGTACACCGGTTTGTTCCAGCAACTGCCGGGTAACCGCTTTGATGCAGTCCCACCAGAATTCCGGGTCCTGTTCTGCCCAGCCGGGCTGTGGCGCCTGAATTGGCATTTCCTGTTCCGGATAGCTGCTTTTGCCAACGGCTGCTCCGTCTTCCAGCCGGATGAAAGCCGCTTTGACGGAAGAGCTGCCCAGGTCAATGCCTAAGCTGTACTGTGGTGCGCTCATGGTTTTTGTTTTTGTTGCTCAAGCCACTTTTTCTGCCGGTCGTAGTGGATGTTGTCTGCCGGGACTTTCACTTTCAAAAGTGGTGGAAGCGTGCCCAGAGCGGTTTGGAAATCCTCCATGGCCCGTAGCAGTTCCGTTGCTTTTTCCGGGTGCTTCGGCAGGAGGTTGTCCTTTTCGCCTCTGTCTGCTTTGAGGTTGAAAAGCAGGGTGTCGTGGGCAGGTACGCCGGCACGCCAGGGCTTGAATTCATTGCCGGGGTAGGGCATTTTTATCTTCCAGTCGCCTTTGCGGAACGCGCGGAGTTCGCCATTGTAGTAGTAAGCCAGGGTGCGTTCCCCAAGCGGCTTTTTCTTCAGAAGGTGGGCCGAAATATCCTGCCCGTCGATCGGGCGGTCGTCCGGAAGCATGCCGCCTGCCAGTTTGACGAGGGTGGGGAAGAGGTCAATCGTGCTGACCAGCTCCCCGCTTTCCATAGGCCCAATCTGCCCCTTCCATTGAATGATGCCCGGTACGCGCATGCCGCCTTCAAAAGTGAATTGCTTGCCTTCGCGGAGCGGCCCGGCGGAGCCTCCATTGGGGCCAAAGGCGAGCCAGGGGCCATTGTCGCTGGTGAAAATGACAATAGTGTTTTCCTCCAGTCCTTTTTCTTTAAGTTTTCTAAGGATTTGCCCCACGCTCCAGTCAATCTCCTCAATCACATCACCGTACAGCCCCCTGGGGCTTTTCCCTTCGAAGGCTTCGGAGACATACAGGGGGACATGCGGCATGGAATGCGCCACATACAGGAAAAAGGGCGATCCTGCCTTCCGGTCAATGAAGTCCACTGCCTTTTCGGTATAAGTGCGTGTGGTATAACGCTGATCCACCTCATGCTCTGCCACTTCATTACCATTCATATAAACCACCCCGGCCATATCGTTGCTGTACGGAATGCCGAAGTATTCCTCAAACCCTTGCTGCAGGGGCAGGTAGGGGCGATGGTGGCCGAGGTGCCATTTGCCTACGCAGCTTGTAGCGTAGCCTTGTGCTTTCAGGGCTTCGGCCAGCGTGATTTCCTCCGGTGCCATACCGGTCCAGCTTTCCGGGAAGAACACGGACTGTATGCCCATGCGTATGGGGTAGCGCCCGGTGAGCAAGCCTGCCCGGGAAGGGCTGCAAACGGGCGAGATGGAGTAAAACTCCGTAAAGCGAGCCCCTTCCGCTGCCATTTGGTCCAGGTGGGGCGTCCGGATGGCCTCGTTGCCATAGCAGCCCAGGTCGCCGTAGCCGAGATCATCGGTGAAAATTAAGACGATATTGGGCTTTTCCGGTGGCGTTTCGCCGGTAAAAAGGGTAAAGGATAAGAATCCCATAACTGGCACCAGCAAACAAAGAATCGTAAAGCGTGAATTTGGCATAGGCATAAGTTTGAAAAGCCTTAATTTAAAGAAATGCAGGCAGTGACCGGGTATGGCGGCTTAGTTTTTTTCGGCTACCAGCAATACAGCATCTGCGGGTATCCATCCGGGGCTGCCGGTGGTTTGTACGCTGACTTTTACGGTGTCGCCTGCCCTAAAGTCGCGGTAGGGCAGTTCCAGCCATTCCCGGTCGCGCTCGCTTAGGCTGAAGGTTTCCCTGGCTTTTTCCTTCCCGTAAGTGGTTTGGATGTGGAGACTGTCCGCCCAGGGGGCAGGCTTCATCGGCTGCGGGATGTAGTAGGCGACCTTGTAGCGCCCGCTCCGTTCCACCGGCAGCAGAAATGTTGCTGAAGCGCCTTCTAATTCATTATTCGTAATCAGGGCATACTTTTTGTAGCGCCCGCCCAGGTTATGTTGCTCCCATTCACCGGTGATGATGGCCCGCCTCTGGTCCTCATTATCGGAAAGAATATCGGGCAGGGTGCCATCCAGATAGGGGTTCTCCGCCAGCTGTTTTTGCAGTTTTGGAAGGTCGATTTCCTGTACGCTGCTCCGCTGATCGATTGCCATTGAGGCTGCCATAGCAGCTGCTTGGGCCAGTACCATAAATACGGGCTCCATCCGGATGGAGCCGTAGGCAATGTGGGAGGCGGACAGGCAGACCGGGACCAGCAGATTGGTGCACTCCTCCCGCTTGGGCGTCAGGGCGTGGTAGGCAATCGGATAAGGCGGGAAGCCGCCAACCTGCACATCGCCTTCATTGCGTACCATGGCTTTGCCGTTTTCATGAACCACTACGCGCTGACAATTGTGGGAGTCCATATTGTAAGCGGCCATGCCAATTGCACCCGGTGCAATGCTGTCTCCCCGGCAGTGGTGCTCGGTCATCACATATTCGCCAATCATGCGGCGGGCCTCGCGGATGTAAAGTTTGTAGGGGAAATAGTCGTTGTCGGTGAATTCATCTTTGGCCCAGCCCCAGGAGCTCATCTCGGCGCGGACTTCAGGAGTGATGCCAGGGTCGTGGCAGAGGAAATACAATAGCCCCCGGATGTAAGATTCATGCGCTGCTTCGATGGCGGCCCGTTGTTCGTAGCTGCCCTCCGGATAGTCATAGTTTTCGCCGATCATATCTGTGGAGAAGGGACCCTTGTTGTTGACATCCGTTTTCCCATTGGGCATAGGCACAATGCGCAGGTAGAACCAGCCCAGCTTTTGTTTCCAGCCAATGCCATCCCTGGCCTGAATGAGGCGCCTTAACAATTCGTATTTCGTGGAATCGTAACCGGCAGGGCGTTCGAAGGGGACCTGATTGGTGGTGTCCTGCGTCAGGCAAAGCCGGTAGTTGTAGGCTTGTATTTTGTTGTCGCCCGAGCCCCGTGGCGCTAAGGGTTCCGGGCTGATGCCCCAGCAAAGCCCGCTCGTGGAATCGCCTTCAATCCGGTAAGGATCGACGAAGATGGTTTCCTTGCTGTTGGGCGGGAATTGGTTATCTTCCAGCAGTTGCACGCCGTTAAGGGTTTCTTTGTAAAGGTTGTTGGGCTCCCGCCCGGTGGTGTAGGAAACGCCGGCCATAGCCAGTAGGTCTCCTACGTAGGTGGCGTCGATGAATTGCCGGGCCTTCACGCTCCGTTCTGGCACATCTGTTTTACTCGCGTCCTCTACAGTAACCCCCTGTATAACGGTGCCTTTTTTTCTCACTTTGGTCAACCGGTGCTCATACCAGACTTCCACATCCTCTTCCTGTATGTAGTCCAGAAAGACTTGCTCCGCCTTATGTGGCTCGAATGTCCAGGCTTCCATCCGGTCGTATTCATCTCCTAAGCGGCGGTAGAAGTCGCGGCTCAGCCCGGTCACGGCATATTTGTTGCCAATGTCTGTAGCGCCCAGCCCGCCGGAGCTCAGCCCGCCCAGATGGCGGTCCGGAGCAATCAGCAGGACACTTTTGCCCATTTTTGCTGCGGCATAGGCAGCAATCACCCCTGCTGAAGAACCGCCGTAGACACAGATGTCATAGTCGTACCGGTTCGTTGTTTCGGGCTGCTGACAGTTGCTCAGCAGGGCAAGGGAAAGCAAAAGAAGCAAAGCGTGTCTGTTTAGCATTTCATCAGTCATTATTGGCGAACGGAGGGCATCTGAGCACCCGCCTCTGTTCGCCAGTTTTTAAGTTGAGTGCAGCCGGGCGGGGTGCTGCCCGCTCATGATGGCTGCCCGGGTGGGGGAGCAAACTGCTGCGGCTGCATACGCTTGTGTGAAGCGCATACCCTCAGCAGCCAGCTGATCGATATTGGGGGTGCGATAGGCGGCTCCACCGTAGCAGCCCAGTTGGCTCCAGCCCAGATCGTCAGCCAGGATGAGCAGGATGTTTGGGCGCTCGGCTGTCTTCGCTTCCTCTGAAGCTTGCTGGCTACAGCTAGTCAGCAACCAAAGGCTGCACACGAACAGGATGAACTGGTGTACTTGCATGAGCTTACTCTTTTAGGTTGAGGGTCAGGCTGACCGGATCGGATATACCGAGCGCTTTTGAACGCGCTGTAGGCACGGCTCCACTTGCGTAGAGCTGCACCGGGCCAACTGGCAGGTAAGCCTGGCCCGATTCATCGTAGAGCTGCAGGTCACTGGCTTTCACTTCAAACTGTACGGTCTTGGTTTGTCCGGGGTACAGGTAGACTCGTTCCACGCCTTTGAGGTCGAAGAGCGGGGCGGCATCGCCCGATTCGGGCCAACTGGCATAGAGCTGCACAACTTCTTCGGCACCAGTCTGCCCGGTATTGGTTACGGTAGCGGAGATCGTGGTAGGCACACCCTTGCTCAGGCTTGTCGAGCCAGCTGTGATGGATTTGTATTCGAAGGTCGTGTAGCTCAGCCCATATCCAAATGGATAGAGCGGTTCTTCTTTCATATAGCGGTAGGTGCGCCCCGCCATGCTGTAGTCTTCGTAGGGCGGCAATTGGTCCAGCGATTTGGGGAAGGTGATCGGTAGCCTGCCGGAAGGAGAGGCCGAGCCGAAAATCAGGTCAGCGACGGCGTTGCCCCCTTCCTCACCCGGGTACCATACCCAGAGGATAGCATCCACGAGGTCTTCAACTTCTGCAAGTGACACCGGGCTGCCGCCTGTCACCACCAAAATGATCGGAGTCTCCCCACGGCTGCGCAGGGTTTTCAGGAACTCAACCTGATTGGCAGGCAGGCCCAGTTCGGTCCGGTCGCCTTTAGTTGCAGAGGCAATAGATTCTCCTTCTTCCCCCTCGATTAACCCGGAGATGCCCATCACAGCCACTACTGCATCAAGGCTCATGGCGCTGCCGGTCACCCAGTCGACCGGGTTGGCATTGTCCTGGTAGGGGCGTACCCCGTATTTGTAGAACACCTTGGTGCCAATGCCGATTTTGTTGGTGATGCCTTCCAGAACAGTTACCGCATTACTGGTCACACCGTAGTAATTGGCCAGAAGGATGTCCGTGCTTGCCGCGTGCGGGCCAACCACAGCGATGCTCTCCAGATTGCGGGAGAGCGGAAGGATACCATTGTTCTTGAGCAGGACCATGGACTGACGCGCGGCCTCCCGGGAGAGCGCCCGGTGCTCGGGGCTGTTGACGGCCTCCGGGGAAATATTGTCAAAAGGGTTGCTGCCCGGCGGATCGAACAGGCCGAGCCTGAACCGGGTACGCCAGAGGGTCTTGAGGGTTTGGTCTACCAGGTCTTCCGTGACCAGGCCCTGCTCTACGGCCCGCTGCAGCCCCTTGGTGTAGGTGCCGCCGCAGTTGACGTCGACGCCTGCTTCCAGGGCAAGCGCAGCGGATTCCACCACATCGTCAGTGACGTTGTGCCCGCTGTGAAAGTCGTTCAGGGCACCGCAGTCAGATACCATGTGCCCTTTGAAGCCCCATTCCTCCCGCAGGATTTGCTGTATCAGTTCAGGGCTGCCACAGCAAGGCTCGCCGTACACCCGGTTGTAGGCGCACATAACAGCCTCCACTTTGGCATCTTCCACTAAACTTTGGAAAGCCGGCAGGTAGGTTTCCCGGAAGTCGCGGCGGGAAGGTACCGCATCAAAAGAGTGGCGCAGCGCCTCCGGCCCGGAATGTACAGCGTAGTGTTTGGCACAGGCTGCTGTTTTCAGGTACTGCGGGTCATTGCCCTGCAGCCCGCGCACGAAGGCACTGCCGAGGAGGCCCGACAGGAAGGGGTCTTCTCCGTAGGTTTCCTGCCCCCGGCCCCAGCGTGGGTCGCGGAAGATATTGATATTGGGCGACCAGAAGGTCAGCCCGGCGTATTGCGCGTGTATGCTCCGCTGAATAGCGGCATTGTACTTGGCCCTGGCTTCATCGGATATGGCATCAGCCACCTGATAAATGAGGTCTTCGTTGAAAGTGGCGGCCATGCCAATCGCCTGTGGGAAGACGGTGGCTTTGCCGTTGCGCGCCACCCCGTGCAGGGCTTCGTTCCACCAATTGTAGGCAGGGATGCCCAGGCGCGGGATAGCCGGTGCGTCATGCTGAAGCTGCAGCACTTTTTCTTCGAGCGTTAGCCTGCTGACCACATCGTCCAGGCGTTTCTCCAGATCGAGTCCGGGGTTGAGAAAAGGGTACTCCTGTGCCAGGGTGGGCATTTGGAGCAGTAAGGTCAGCGCAGCAGTAAGGAGCAGGTATTTTTTCATGGTGCTAAAGCGGATTTGGTAGGGTAATCGTATTTGCTGAACCAGCAGCGCCTTCAAGGTAAAGAATGATTTGATCATCCCTGACTTCGAGGGCTTTAATATCGGTGACATTCGGAACCGGCAGCATAAAACCGGCGTAGGACTTCTCCCGCGTTTCACCGGCATCGATGTACTCAAAAGAGGGCTGCCCCCGGAAGCGGGTATCCTGCATGATGAGCTGTTCGTAAGGCGCTCCGATGCCAGTGGTGCCGAATTCCAGGCCTTTGGCGGCAGGTTTCCCATCCGCGTAGTGGTTCCAGATGTTGATCCAGGGGTATTCAGACAGGCGCCAGATGTAGCCCAGGATGAGCCCTTGTTCGGGTTGCAGGGCAGCAACCCAGCCGTAGGTGGCGGTATCGGGAAAGAGATGGGTGGTGACGTAATTTTCTTCCTCATCCGTGCGGCGCATATCAATGGTCCTGCCGGTGGTATCTGCAACGCCCTGCGGCCATTCGTAGGCCAGGCGGTGGGGGTCAGGCAGGGCAAATTTTTGGTTGAACCCGTGGGTGGCATTGGTGTGCACCGTTAGGGCAGGAGACAGGAAGGGCGGGCCCAGGGTGATGTGCTGCACCACATTAGTCGGGCGGCTTAGCGAAAAGGTATTGGTGAAACGCTCGCTTACCCTGAAAACGGGGGCGTTGGGCAGGAGGGACACGGACCGTTCGACTACCATACCGTCCAGAGGTGCGCCGGCGCTCATTTCAACCATTGTATCGGTTTGTTTGCCAACGGTCCACAGGCTGTTGGCAGGCTCGCCGTTATGCGGTACGCCGGCCGCCATTTCCCCTTTGGAAGGCTGCCCCCAGCGCCCCAGGCAAAGAAAGTGCCCCTGAAATGGTGCCCCGGCTTTATTGTTCTCGGGCATTTGTTCGGCGGTGACGCTCCAGGTCAGCGGGTTGACCGGCTGCTCAGTAGAGGTGATTTGGGTGAACGCGCCACCGTAGGCATCAATGGTAACCTGAAGCTGATCGTTGCTCAGCGTGATAGGCGTACTTTCTGCTGCCGGTTCTTCCGTTGCCTGCTCAGCGCCCGGCGTGCCGCAACTCAGGATAAGCATTGCCAGGCTGATGCCCAAAAGCCATTTTTTCATTGTCTTGGTCGTATTGGTCTCTGCTTTGATGTGTGCAGCCGGGGCTTTTTGTAACCCTGAAAATCCCCCTTCTGCTGCGGTTATTTATATTGAGCGCCGGAAGTGAGGTTACAACCCCATGACACTTTACTCCCCCAACTAAGATTACCATACACTGCCCCTATGAATCTGCTCAGACTACTCCTGTTTTTCGGTCTTTTTTCCTGCCTGCAGCCGGCTTGGGTTTCTGCTCAGCTTGCCCTGCCTGCTTTTTTCTCGGATGGGATGGTGCTGCAACGGGGCACCGATATCCGGATATGGGGCAAGGCTGCGCCCGGTAGCAAGGTTATCGTGAAATGGCAGGGGGAAGCCTCGGAGGTAAAAGCAAACCGCTCGGGGCAGTGGACATTCGAAGGCGCGCCCCTGAGTGCCGGCGGGCCGCATACCCTGCAGGTTACCAACCGGAAAGAAATCATCACCATAGCGGATATCCTGATCGGGGATGTCTGGATTTGTTCGGGACAGTCGAATATGGAATGGCCAGTCAGCCGCTCAAACAACGCTGAGGCGGAAATCGAAGGAGCCAATTATCCCGGGATTCGCCTCTTTGACCTTCCCCGGCAGCGTTCTTTCACTCCACTGGCGTTTTTCAAGGAAAAAGCCACCTGGAAAAAAGCAGTAGGGGAAAACGTTGCTACCTTTTCTGCGGTCGCTTTCTACTTTGGGCGGGAGCTGCACTACGAAGAAGGCGTTCCCATTGGGCTGATCAGCACCAACTGGGGCGGGACCAATGTGGAGACCTGGACGAGCGGCCCGGGCTTAAAAGGGTTCCCGGATATTTACCGGAAGGTAGAGGAGATGCAAAACCAGTCGAAGACAGTTGAAGAAATAGAGGCAGAACAAAACGCAGCCCTCAGGGAATGGGAGGAGAAGTATTTCGAAAGGTATCAGCAGGGAGAAGATAATAGCTGGCCTTCTTCCAATTTGAATGATGAGGAATGGAATGAAATTGATCTTCCAAGGGACTTGCAAACCGTGGGCTTGGGAAATTTTGATGGCGTGATTTGGTTCCGGAAGACCTTTGCCATGCCGGAAGCGCTAAGAGGGAAGGATTTATTCCTGCGCCTGGGCTATATTGATGACTTTGATGAGGTCTGGATCAACGGGCAGTCCATAGGGCGGACCAGTGATGTGAACACCTGGCGGTCGTACCCGGTATCCGCCAGTTTGTTTAATGAATTAGGTCCTAATACGATTGCTGTTAAGATATTGCACAAGAGCGGGCATGGAGGGTTGGTGGAAGAACGTAAAGATAAGTTTGGGCTATCCCAAAGCCGTTACGAGATTTTGGATACGGATCTGAGCCTGACCGTTAACTGGAAATACAGGGCTGCGGAAGAGCTGGACAGTGCCATTCCTGATCCTCCGGCAGAGACAGACCCCATAAAGCCCAATAACCATCCTTCTTTGCTGTACAATGCCATGATTCATCCTTTCGTCAAGTTGCCCATTAAAGGCGCAATTTGGTATCAGGGCGAATCCAATGCCAGCCGGGCTTATGAATACCGGAAGTTGTTCCCGAACATGATCACCGACTGGCGCAGGCAATGGAGGCAGGAATTCCCGTTCTTCTGGGTGCAACTGGCCAATTTCCGGGCACCAAAAGACAAGCCCGGCGACAGTGAATGGGCTGAACTTAGAGAGGCCCAAAGCTTAGCTTTGAAGCTTCCCAAAACAGGAATGGCTTCTGCAATCGATATTGGCGAAGCGGATGACATCCATCCCCGAAACAAGCAGGAAGTCGGGCACCGATTGGCCCTGTCTGCTTTAAAGGTTGCTTATGACAGAGATGTAGTCCACAGCGGGCCCGTTTTTGAGTCTGCTGCGTTTGGAGGGCAGGAAGTGACACTTACCTTTTCCGATATTGGTTCCGGATTAACCGCCATGCACAAGGATGGCACGCTTAACGGATTCTCAGTTGCAGGCCCTGACCAGGTATTTCACTGGGCACAAGGCAGAATTGTCGGCGATAAAGTAATTGTCCACAGTCCGGAAGTTGAAGAACCGGTAGCCGTAAGGTACGCCTGGGCTGACAATCCGCACCACGCAAATTTGTATAATCAGGAAGGCCTTCCGGCCCTGCCGTTCCGAACGGACGACTGGCCGGGCATTACCATAGACAAAACATTTAAACCACAATAAGACCATGAGTACCCATTTTAAATCTTATTACGCGACCAACCCCAGGGATTTTAAGGCATACGATACCCAACGGCTCCGGGAGGACTTTCTGCTTACCCCAATCATGAAGGATGGTACGGTGCAGCTGAATTACCTGCACTATGACCGGTTTATTGCCGGCGGGGCAGTGCCAATGGAAAAACCGCTGAAGCTCGAAACCATCGACCCGCTGAAGGCGGGCTATTTCCTGGAGCGCCGGGAATTGGGCATCATCAATATTGGCGGCACCGGCACAGTCTCGGTGGATGGTACGGATTACGAATTGGGGTACCGGGAAGCCCTGTACGTGGGCCGTGGCAATAAGGAGGTCGTTTTCAAAAGCAGCGATGCTTCAAAGCCTGCCCATTTTTACCTGAATTCGACCCCGGCACACCACGCCTACCCCACCAAAAAAATCACGGAAGCTGATGCCGAAGTGGTGGAACTGGGTTCCCTGGAAACCGCCAACCACCGGGTCATCCGCAAGCTGATCGTCAATAGCGTAGTGGAAGTGTGCCAATTGCAAATGGGCATGACGCAGCTGAAAACCGGCAGCGTTTGGAATACCATGCCGGCCCACACCCACGATCGCCGCATGGAGGTCTATCTCTACTTTGAGCTGCCGGAAGATCAGGCGGCTTGCCATTTCCTCGGCGAGCCTACAGAAACCCGCCATCTTTGGCTGAAAAACGAAGAAGCGGCCATTTCCCCGCCCTGGTCCATTCATGCCGGCTCAGGCACCACCAACTACACCTTTATCTGGGGCATGGCCGGTGAAAACCTCGACTATGGCGATATGGACAAATGCGCAATTACAGATTTGAAATAAAGATACATGAACCCATTATTTGATTTGACAGGAAAGGTTGCTCTGATTACCGGCGGCACCCACGGGCTCGGCATGGCGATGGCTATGGGGCTCGGAAAGGCAGGTGCCACGCTGGTCATCAACGGGCATTCTTCTCAGGAAAAGATTGACAAAGCCCTGCAAGCCTACCGGGCGGAGGGCATCACCGCGCACGGCTACCTGTTTGATGTGACGCAGGAGGCAGCGGTGACAGACAGCGTTGCCCAAATTGAATCAGAGGTAGGGCCTATTGATATCCTCGTGAATAACGCAGGCATCATCAAGCGTATTCCGCTGGTGGAGATGAGCGTGGAGGACTGGGATCAGGTCATCCGTACCGATCTGACGGGCGTGTTTATCATGTCGAAGCATGTCGTCAAAGGCATGATGGAGCGTGGTGCGGGCAAGATTATCAACATCTGCTCCATGATGAGCGAGCTGGGGCGCAACACCGTAGGAGCCTACGCAGCAGCCAAGGGCGGCCTGAAGATGCTTACGCAAAATATGGCCACCGAGTGGGCCAAATACAATATTCAGGTCAATGGCATCGGCCCGGGCTACTTTGCGACCAGCCAAACGGCACCGATCCGGGTAGACGGGCACCCATTCAATGATTTCATCATTCAGCGCACGCCTGCGGGGCGTTGGGGCGATCCGGAAGACCTGGCCGGCACTGCAGTTTTCCTTGCAGCCCCCGCCAGCGACTTCATCAACGGGCAGGTGATTTACGTCGATGGCGGCATTTTGGCTACCATCGGCAGGCCTGCGAATGAGGCTTAGCAGTGAGGCAAAAATACTTTACAGAACTGTTTTAAAGACCAATCGGGTATCCGGCGCAGCTTCGTCCACTGCAAAAGGGTGCCCGATTTTTGTTTGGGCGGGTTGGGATTCCAACTGTGCCAGGTAACTGCCGCAGAAGCCCCGGAAAGTGACCTGCCCCTGTGCATTAGTCGTGACGGTAGTCCGGGTTTTCCAGTCTTCGTGTATGCGTTGGCGCACCTTTTCGTAGAGTGGCTGCAGGGTGTGCCCGGAACCCGAACCCGGCTGGAAACGGGTCGACATCCCCATGAACCCCCAGAAGTAAAAAGACTCCACAGCAGGGTGCCCGAATGCCACCGTTAGGTAGTCCATAACATACTGATCGCGAAGGGCTTCAGCTTCTTCCTCTGTCAGGTTGTCTTGTGTTTTGGTTTCGCCCAGCGAGCGCCATTCTTCAGAAGACAGAATTTTTTCTTCCTGACCGCCGGGCATCAGGCTCTTGGTGTGGGCCCAAAACTCTGTAATGCTGAGGGGCAGCTCCGCAGCCGCCATTTGGTCGTACAATTCGGTTTGCTCCGATGGGTTCAGCCAGCCGGTATGGCTTTGGAGCCCCAGGGCATTGGGGGAATACCCGGCATTCTGCAGCCGTTTTACCAGCTCCAGGTAACGTTTGCGTTGGCGCTGAGTGGTCACGGCGTCCCCGTGCTGATCCCGCAGCCCCTCTTTGTTGACCACCCCAATGCCGTAGTCGTTGATGACAAACTTCGCGCCGGGCGATTCCTCCCGGCCCCAGCGGATCACTTTGGAAATATAGTCCACCAGGTTGTCCATGCTTTCGGTGTAGGGCCAGGTCCGGGTAGGCAGGTTCTTTGGAGCGGGTTCCCAAAGCGCTTCATTGACTGCGTCCCATAACTTCACCTTCCCATCATAACGGGCCGTCAGGTTGCGTACCCGGACTTCCACGAACTTCATAAAAGTTTCGTAGTCGTATTTTTTCGCCCACTCCGGCACGGCTTTCGGAATAGACCAAAACAAGGGGTGCCCTTTGGCGGTCAGCCCATTGGCATTCGCCCAGTTGACCGATTCTTCAAAGCTTTCCAGTTTCAGGTCGCCCTGAAAGTCCATCGTTTTGGTGCCATAGGTTCGGGGGCGCTCCGTCCAGTAGACGGTGGTGTTCAGGCTGTTAAAGACGTCTTTAAAGCGTTTTCGAAAATACTCCAGCCGGGTTTCCTGACTCTGTCCGGCCCGAAACATATTGCTCATGCCCCAGTTGTTGTCGCCAAACAGAAACTGATGCTGCAGCTGCACGATGTCGACCTCCCGGTTGGGCAGGGGCTGGCCCCAGCGGTCGAGGAAGGTAAGGGTGACCGGGCGTTTGCGAATTTGGTCGATGTTGGCCCGGGCCCGTTCCAGCGCACTTTTGGAAGGGTGTTGAAAAAAGGCTGGCCCGTATTCCGGAGGACGATTAGACCCCATAGCGGGCAGCGGGGCGCCCAAAGTGGCAGCTCCCAGCCCGATACGGGATAATTGTCTGACAAAAGATCGGCGGTTCAGTGGCATAAGGATTATTTTCTTTGCAAAACTCTGACTTCGTAGGGTGCCAGTTCCTGCCCGGCGCCGTAAGATTTTCCAGTGAGGATGTCTGTATACTTGCCTTTGGGCAGTTCGATGGTTTTGGGCTCTGAAGTGATGTTATCGAGGATAAACCCTTCCTGCTTGCTGCCTTTTCTGAGCACAACCAGCGGCCCGGCATCTCCTTCGGCCAGCGGCTCAATGCCTTGCTCTTTAGCATAGTGGCGCAGCAATGGCCCCAAGTGCCCACGGCCGGGGTCGGTGCCCAGCAGCACTACCTTACCCTTGCCCACTGTATTTTCAATGATAGCGGCTTCTTCTGCATGCATGCCGTTGAGGTAGGTGGCAATGACCCGGCCCTCTTTTGAAGACAGGGCTTCGGACCAAAGCCCGGCTTGCCCTTCCGGTAAATCCAGCGGGCCTTCATAAGCCATCTTTAGGGGTATTTCCGCCGGGCGCAGCTTGGTGCCCACCGGTATGCGGCTATCGACTTCAATGCCCGACCATTCAGCTATATCGCCCATGGCATGATCGGTAAAGGAAGTCCAGTGTTCCGTCCGGTACCCGGTCATAGGCCCGAGGATCAGTGTGCCACCATTTTCCACCCAGGTTTTGAGGCGGGCGCGGAGGTCATCGGAAACCATCGGCAATAACGGTAGGTATAGCAATTTGTAGCCATCAAGGTTAGCGCCTGGCATGAGCACATCCCGGTGCAGGTGCTGGTCCTGCAGGGCGAGGTAAAAGCGGTAGGTCCAATCGGTGTAGTAGCGGATATCATTGGCGTACTGCTCAATCCGCAGGCCCATATCGGCTTCGTGGTCGTAGAAAATGCCGATTTCTGCCGGGGCGACAGGTGCATTGAGCAGGAAATCGCTGCTTTTCTGGAGGTCTGCGCCCAGTTTTTTCAAGTCGTCGTAATTGGCAACCGGCTTGCCCCAGGCATTGAGGATGGAGCCGTGCGGCATTTCCTGCCCGGCCCGGTGCTGCCGCCATAGCCAGAAGATGGCGCCCTGTCCGCCGAGGGCATAGTTCATCCACAGGGCTGCGTGCATGCTGCCATCGGGCTGGTGGAGGAACCAGGTATTCCCTTTTGCGCCGCCACCGGAATTGTTGGGGGCGGTTTCGAAGAGCCAATGCATGCCTTTTTTATAGCCCCGCATGCGGTCGTAGTTGCTCAGCACCCGGTCGTAGGCTTCGAAGCTGTGGTAGTTGTTGACCGCCATGTAGTCCAAATCTTCGAAGAGGTCTTCGTAATTGGTCGTCTGCCCGGGCATGGAGTCATGCGTAATGGGGCGGTCAGAGTATTTGCGGATCGCTGCCAGTTGTATCGCCTGGAAGTTGACTACGGACTCCGATTGGAAGCGCTTCCATTCCAACTGAAGGCTGGGGTGGTGCCAGGTCCAGCTGCGGGGCATGGGGATCTGGTCGAACCGCTGGTAGGTCTGGCTCCACAGGTCGGTGGCCCAGATTTGGTTGAGGTTTTCGATGGTGCCGTACTTTTCGCGCAGCCAGTTTTGGAACAGCACCTTTGTAGACTGACTATAGTCGGGCTTCATGCTCAGCTCATTGTCCGTCTGCCATCCAATGAGCGCGGGGTGGTCGCCGAGCGCTTTGGCCATTTCGGTAACGATGCGGACTACGTAATGCTGGTACACCTGACTGTTATAGTCGTAGCTTTTGCGGGCGCCGTGGTACTTTCGGCGGCCATCTTCGTCGAGTTGCCCGATTTCGGGGTGCTTTTCCCATAGCCAGACGGGTGGGGTAGCGGTAGGCGTGCCCAGGATGACAGAAATGCCATTCTCATGCAGTTCGTCCATGATGCTGCGCAGCCATTCGAAATCGTATTCCCCTTCCCGGGGCTCCATTTTAGACCAGGAGAACTCGGCCATGCGGACCACATTCATGGACAGTTCCTTCATGTGGCGGATGTCTTCCGAGACGCTTTCCCGGGGCCAGGTTTCCGGATAGTAGGAGGCGCCGTAGTAGATTTTATCAGCCGGAATGGCCTGATTAGCAGTCTCCTGAGCGGCAAGCAAGAAAGGCAGCCCGGCAAAGAGCAGGCTGAGCAGGAGTGAATTGAATTTGAGCATTGGCAATTGTTCCTTTTCGCAAAGGAGACTTTTAGCCGTGCTCCGTAACCAGTGGGTCTAAGCGGATTCCCTGAGTTGGGTTGACGCCCGGCAGATCAATTCCGTGTCAAGCACTACTTTCTGGTGGATGTAGCTGCCGTTCTGATCGGAATTGATTTCTTCAATCAGTTTCTGCACAGCCAGTTGCCCCATTGCTTTGCTCGGCTGCCGGATAGAGGTAACGGAAGGCTTCATGAATGCCGAGAAAGGCTCCTCAGAAAACCCGATCACGCCCAACTCTTCAGGCACGTTGAGGCCCAGTTCTTCTGCGCGGGCAATGGTACTGATGGCCGTTAGGTTGTTGGCGGTAAAGATGGCATTAGGCGGGTTTTCCAGCGCGAGCAGTTCGTTAGCGATCCGGGTGCCCTCCTCAAAAGAAAGGTTAGAGCTGTATTTGACCCACTCGTCCTTTAAGGGAA
>JANSXW010000134.1 GCA_024742755.1 bacterium
AGCTGGGCAGAAGGCTGGTACTTCCTGCACTTCACTACCGCAGACGGGCAGCGTGCCCATCAGCTCAAAGTGATGGTGCAGCGGTAAGGCATGAAGAGGAGTAAGGCTTTATGGACAAGCTCCGGCGGTGTTGGCTGCCGGGGCTTGCCTGTTTTTTCCGGAGGTTGACCTACCTCAGCACCATCCCCACATGCGGGATATCATCTTCGAGGTATTCTGCACCCACTTTTTCAAAACCAAAAGATTCATAAAAACGGGTCAGGTAAACCTGGGCAGAAATTTTTATGGGGACTTCACCATAAAGGCGGGCACACCAGCTGATGCTTTCCCGCATTAACACTCTCCCGGCACCGGTACGCCGGGCGCTGGGTGAGGTGACCACCCGTCCGATAGAGGCGTAGTCCGGATAGGAAATGCCCGGGGGCAGCAGTCGGGTGTAAGCAATAAGCTTGCCATCCGCATTATACCCCAGCAGGTGGTGCCCTGCTTCATCTTTGCCATCTGCATCGAGGTAAGGGCAGTCCTGCTCAACTACGAAGACTTCCTGCCGCAGCGCCATGCTGTCGTAAAGTTCCTGCAGTGATAGCTTTGCAAAAGGCAGGCAATTAAAATAAAGCGGGGTGGTCATGATTCCGGAGCCATTTAAGGGTAAAAAAGGGCAGCAACATGCGGCCCAAAGATAATCACCCCAATGATAGCGGCACAAATAGCGCAAACCAAAACACCGCCCGCTGCCACATCCTTCGCACGGCCGGCAAGCGGATGGTAGCCCGGAGACACCAGGTCTGTCAGCTCCTCAATGGCGGTGTTGAGCCCTTCTGCGCCCATCACCAGTGCGACGGCCACAAAAGCCAGGCACCATTCGGTGGCTGTGAGCCCGACGTAAGCACCAAAGCTTAGCGCCAAAGCAGAGATCACCAGGTGGATCTGAGCATTCTGCTGAGTACGGATGGTATACCACAACCCACGGAAGGCATCTCTGAAGCTTTTAATTCGACCTGTCCACATTTTAGTCTAATTGTCCGGCAAGCACTACAGCGCGCTTATCTTTTTCTACAGCACCATCGGGCCTGAAAAGTTCAAAATACAGGATATAAATGCCGATCCGGGCGGGACTGCCATCGGCAGCGATGCCGTCCCACTTGAAGGTGCCGGTGTTTTGAAGGGTTTCGTTATTGACCAGGCGGAGCATTTCCCGCCCTTGCGCATCAAATATCCATACGTTGGCGGTGTAGCCCGGCTGATCGGTAGTATAATCAATCAGCAGCACATCTTCAAAGCCATCCTCATCGGGAGAAAACCGGGCGCGGGGAATGTTGATGATCTCGTCAAACACCCCTTCCCGCTCAAAAAACTGGGAATTGGGCCCGGTCGGCGTAGCAAAACCAGCAGTAGAGGCGGCAGAGTGCCAGTTGCCATCGTCCTGCGTGCCGGCCATTGGGGAAATGCGCTCCAGGCTGACGCCGTTTTCATCATCAAGCAAGGGGTAATGCAGGTCTTCTGAGTAATCGAAAGCATCGAGTGTGACCCCATTCAGCACGAGGGTCAGGTTGCCTTCATCATTGTCCAGGCCGGGCAGGTCATTCTCCAGCAGGCGGTCTGGGCTGGGGACGGTGTATCGGGTAAGAATATCAGTGGGGTCTTCAGAAAAGACCAGGTAGTCGCCGGGGAAAATCAGAAGGTTATCGTCGACCGAAGCCTCCACGCTGCCGCTCAGTTTGAGGCGGTTGAGCATTTGCAGCCCGGCCAGGTCGATGATTTTCTCACTTTGATTGTATAGCTCAATAAAATCAGAGCCGCCGCTCTCCGGATTGAAGAGGATTTCATTGATGATGATATCCATCGGCTCTGCGGGTTGTGGCAACCCAATGGCGAAAGATTGCTGCTCAAGCGCGTTGCCTGTGCAATCAGTTAGTGTTGCAGAAAAGCTGAGCATATAGGCCTGATCCGGGGATAATTCGCCATCCAGGAGGAGCAGCGCGGTCAGCCCGTCCGGCTGCAGGATGACATCAAGTATGGCTATTGCCGGCTCTAAGGTGTACGCGCCAGGGACTGTTGCGGTCCCCACATCCATGATCTCGCTGAACTGCACCCGGATTTCCATGCTGCTTTCCGGCACCACTTTGATCACTGATGGGGGCGTAGTGTCCAGCTCAGCGCCCAGCAGGCTGTTTTCTTGGCCAGGTGTGCCGCCGTTGGTACTTTGGGACGCCCGCCAGTTGCCAGGGCAGTCGTAAGGGCCTTCCAGGCGGATGAGTTCGAGGCTGTAGCCCCCATCCGAACGCGCTTCGTCCTGATACCAGGCATCCGTGTAAGTGACTTCAAACAGGGTGTTCCCATTCTCATCGAGCACCGTAGCGACATCGCCCCCATTAGAAAGTGCCGGGAAATCACCAACGCTTACTGCAGGCCCAAACTCGGCAAAAGCCGGAAGGAAGGCTTCATCACAAACTGTGACATATTGCCCGGGTTGCAAAAGGAATGAGGATAATGCTTCCGGCGCGCTGCCTGAGGCAATTTGGATAGAGCCCAGGTCAATGACCTTGTCGCTGGCATTATACAATTCCAGGTATTCGGCCTCCGGTAAGGCCACGGATGGGGTGGGGTCGGGCATCAGCTCTGTGATGATAAGGTCTCCGGGGAGGGCAGGCTGAATGTTGAAGTAGGTGAACCCGGCCTGCAGTGGGCCCGCTGTATTGCCTGCTTCATCCTGAATGTTATTGGCGGTGAGGGTGTAAGAGGCGGTGTTTTCCAAAGCAGTGCCCAGAGATAGCAGGACCCGGGTTGGATCTGCCTGTAATTCAGCGGAGACCGGTGTGCCAATTCCGTTGCTGATGCTGTAATTTGCCGCATCATTGGCAGACAGTTCGCTTATCGGCTCGCTAAACCTTGCCTCTAATTGAAAAGCAGTGTTCGGGGTGGCCTCCAATAGGGTAGGAGGGGCGGTATCGGTAAACAGAGGGTCGACCAGCACATCATCCAGGAAAAACAGCTCGGCACGGGTACTCGTGTAAGTGCAGGCCCAGCCAAAGAAACTGCCGGTGGGATAAGTCAGGTCGGTAGCTGTGCCTTCGAGGGTGAAATTGGTGCCCCCGCTGTAGTCTGTTTCCAATGCCCATTCCCCTTCAGCAGACCGGGTAACCCGTATGCGGGCAAGGGCGGGGTCGCTGCCCACAGCGCCACTCGTACCACTAATCAGCAAGGTGGAAGCGGTCCCGTCCTGCCGAAAGAGCTCCACGGCATCGTCACTGCCCGAAATGCCGCCAATTTTTACATAGTAGCCATTGAGCGCCCCTTTTAGGTCAGGAGAAGAGGCAGACAGATAGATACGGGCGAAATTACTGGAAGAAGGCGAAAACTCAGTCCGGACGTAGAAGCTCCAGGTCGTAGCGGCATCTGCGGAGGTGGGCGCAGGTACGTACAGTGCTGATTCATTGCTGCTGCCCGGATCCGTATCCAGCAGTTGCAATTCGCCACCGGTTACGGTAAACCGGCCGGCATCGCCCAGCCATTCAGGGTTGGAGGAGAAATCGCCATCCGAAAAATC
This sequence comes from bacterium, assembly GCA_024742755.1. Lineage (GTDB taxonomy): Bacteria > Bacteroidota > Bacteroidia > Chitinophagales > Saprospiraceae > Phaeodactylibacter. The sequence continues at coordinate 3,548 of JANSXW010000134.1, forward strand.
ATCCTGAAGTTGGGCATAAGCCGGGCTTGCAAGGAGGGTTAGCGACAGGGACAGGTAATAGAGTGTTTTCATACCCCAAAAATAGCGAATTCAACACAGGTAATGAAGGTCAGGGCAGCTGCATCCTTATTTTTTAATGACTGCAGGCGCAAAACCTTTTGCTAATTACTGCGGGAGCTTATCTTTGCGCACCAATTCATTGTAGAAGGTACCGTGGCGGGCACCGCCGCAGGTACACAGAAAAGATTGCAACTATGAAAGTCGCTGTTGTTGGTGTAACAGGCCTTGTGGGCACGGTGATGTGCCGGGTACTCGAAGAAAGGAACCTGCCGGTTTCTGAATTTTTGCCGGTCGCTTCTGCCCGTTCGGTAGGCAAAGTGGTGAAATTCAAAGGGGCAGACCATAGAGTGATCAGCATGGAAGATGCCATTGCTGCCCGCCCCGATATTGCTATTTTCTCCGCTGGCGGCGGAACCTCTCTGGAGTTTGCGCCTAAGTTTGCGGAGGTGGGCACAACGGTTATCGATAACTCCTCTGCCTGGCGCATGGACCCGGGCAAAAAACTGGTGGTGCCTGAAATCAATGGAAGGGCGCTCACTGCTGAGGACAAGATTATCGCCAACCCCAACTGCTCAACCATCCAAATGGTGCTGGCATTAGCGCCCCTGCATGACGCTTATGGCATCAAGCGGGTGGTAATATCCACCTATCAGTCTTTTACAGGAACGGGCATGCAAGCGGTGAAGCAATATCAGCTGGAGAAAAAAGGGTACGAACCTAAGGCTGAGGAGATGGCCTATCCGCATCCGATTTTCGAGAACTGCCTGCCGCACTGCGATGTCTTCCTTGAAAACGATTACACCAAGGAGGAAATGAAGCTGGTGAACGAAACCCGGAAGATTCTCAACGCTCCGCACATTGGCGTAACGGCAACGGCCGTGCGCGTGCCTGTCAATGGCGGGCACTCAGAATCCGTGAATGTGGAGTTTGAGCAGCCCTTTGAGGTGGAAAAAGCCATTGAGCTGTTGAATAACGCACCGGGCATTAAGGTGTTGCAGGACAACGCGAACAACAATTACCCAATGCCCAGGTTTGCCAAAGACAAAGACGAGGTTTTTGTGGGGCGCATCCGCCGGGATGAGTCTGTTGCCAATGGGCTGAACCTTTGGATTGTGGCCGACAACCTTCGCAAAGGGGCGGCTACAAATGCAGTACAGATTGCCGAACACCTGATTGCCAGTAAGCTGGTAAACGCTTGATTCGGGCTAAAACCTTGAAAAGCGGGGCATTTTCTTAATTTTGTGAACAGGAACAAAGCCGGGCAGGCCCCGGTCAGAACTTTTGACTTACTACTACGAAGATTATGAAGACAAAGCTTGTACTCTGGGGAGCGAATGCACAGGACGAACGCATATTGGTGGCTGTGGAATTATTGGCTGATGACAATCAGGTGAAAATCTACACTTTCCCTGAGGCTGTTGCCACTGATGAGTTCTATCAGAAAATGATGGACGACTGGCGCAACGATAAGGAGGTGGAATTTCCGGAAGCGCATATGGTGACGGAACGGGGGCTGAATATTGCGGACTCCCTTTTGCCCGAAAGCATTAAAGTGGAGCGCAGCGACCTCGTCACCCGTGCACAAACAGAATGGCAGTTCATCGTACTCTCCTCCAAGCTTAGCGAAGCGTACAAGTCAGAGCTGGAAGACCTGCGGGACCGGGTGAGCCGCCTGGATGGCTTTGACAAGCAAATTTGGGAAGAGCTCAAAGGTTTCTGGGACAAAGTACAGGAGCAGGTGCGTGACCGCAACCTCTTCCGCGACCATGCCGATCAGCTTCGTGACCGCACCAACGAGCTGTTTAACGAGCTGAAGGACCTCCGTAGCAAAATGGACCAGGAATTCAAGTCGAAGTCCAAAGAAAACTACGAGCAGTTTATGGAAATGCTCGGTGAGCTGGAAGCCAAAGTCAAAGAGAACAAGCGCCTGCAGTCTGTTTTTGATGAACTAAAGAAAGTGCAGCGGCAGTTTAAAAATACCAAATTCACCCGGGAGGACCGCAACAAGGTTTGGAAACGCCTGGACAGCATGTTTAAAGAGGTGAAAGAAAAGCGCTTTGGGGAATCTGCGGGAGAGGACCACTCTCCGCTGGAACGGCTGAAGAAGCGTTACGATGGCTTGATGGGCGCGATCAACCGCATGTCCAAATCCATTAAGCGGGATAAAGACGAGCTCAGCTTTCAGCAGCGCAAAATTGACACCACTGATGGTCAGTTGGAAGCGCAGATCCGCACCGCCAAAATCAAAATGGTAGAAGAGCGGATCAACTCCAAGAGTGCCAAGCTCGAAGATATGGAGAAGACCAAAGCTGATCTGGAGCGCCGGATGAAAGTGCTGGAGGAAAAGGAGGCCAAGCGAAAAGAGCAGCAGGAAGTCAAGCAGGCACAGAAAGAAGTAGAAGCCAAAATCAAGCAGCAGATTGAGGAGGAGGCGAAAGCCCGTGCCGAAGAGGCGGACAAACTCAAGGATGCCGCAGATGCCATAAAGGAAGGCAAAACTGAAGCGAAGCCTGCTGCTGATGCGCCCGAAACAGAGGGTAAAAAGGAGGACACTGTGAGCGAAGCTTTGGCGGCCACGCTTGGCGAATCCTTCGAAGATGTCGTGGACACCATTAAGGCTGTGGCTATGGTGGTATCCGACAAAATCAATGAAGCGGTTGAAGACTGGCAGGAAGAAAGTGCCAATGAGAAAAATCAGGCTTAAATTCCTGAGCTTGCGGAGCAGGGGCTAAGTGGTGCTATGTTAGCATCTCAAAGGCGCTGTGCAGATGCGATAAGAAGGGTCCAATGGCGATGGCTATTGGGCCCTTCTGTGTTTCAGCGGCAGAAAGACCTGCATTTTCGCCTTCTCTACACCATTAAAAACGCCAATCCCTCCTGATTTTGTTAAAATTTTAGAGGATTTAGAAGGAAAATACAATAGTGAAAAGTAAGATTTGTTTCACAATTTCGTTAAATAGACTTGATTATTTAAATGGTTTTCGTTGATTTTGATTTAATTTTTTTTCACAAAAGCCCAAATCTGTCTTTGGCTTAGGCTACAGAAGTCTTCATATTTGTATTGTGATCGGAAGGCATTGAAGAGAGAGACAAGAAAAGTTAATTGAAATATGTTCATGGGATTATAATTTAGTGAAGTGCAGTCCCGGTGGTTTTTGGAAATCGCTGGGACGCACGACTCACTATGTAGTTTGACGGAAATAAGTCAGACCGTTTTCTATTTATGCTTTTTCGAGATTCCATAAGCAACTTCCAAGTTTTCACTTGCTTATGAAATCTCGAAAAACCTCAAACGGTCTAACTTATTTTGTTTCCGTCTCTATGAGAACACCCAAAATAATCCCGGTAAAAATAAAAATGGCGGACAAATGTGCCCGCCAAATTCTAAATCACGTTCATGGGATTATGGTCGTCTTGTTGAGATTACGATTTGTTGTGTAGTTTGTTATTCTCTCACTTGTGCGACGAAGATAAAGCAAAACTTCCGTTTCTTCCAAACAGTGCATGCATTTTATTGCGCTGTAACAGATTTTTTATATCTGTAAAGGATGTATTTGACTGAGTATCACGGAAGTAGACAAAGAATTATTTTTTGGATATGTTCATGGGATTATAAGTGAAAATCGCGTTCCAATTCATGGAGCGCGATTTTTTTTCGCCCTATATCATCATAGCACAGAGAATGTGTTCATCCCGATCGCTCAGGAGCAAACCGAAATAAGCACGTCGTATTCAGTTATTCAGCATTTCTTCTAACATCGCCTCCATTTTTATCCTTGCTTTTTTATCCTTTGGTCCCGGGTTCAGTACCGGGTTGTTAGGTTGTGCCAGCGCCATTTTCAAAAGACCGTAGGAATAGGCGCCTCCGAATTGCCTGTACAGGGTATTTAGATTTAGCGCTTTCATCTCCCTGGCTTTTTCCTGTATAGCGGCAATGGATTCCGCTTTCAGAAATGAGGTAGCGCTCAGGACCCCTTGCTGTATAAAGTAGGCAATATGCCCTTCGATCGTTGATACAGCCAGATTTCTTTCCCTGGCAATCTCCTCAATGGTCATGCCCTTTTGGTACCGGGTTAAAGTCTCCTTTTTAGTGCCGATACTTGCCGGTTTTTTATCCGATAGTGTATTGGTTACAGGTGATGGCTCAACCCCCTGCCTGTTGCAGTAGTCCTGTACTATTCTTAGCAAGTCCGCTCCGTATTGTTCCAACCGCCTTTTGCCGATGCCGTAACTGCGCTTCAGCAATTCAGGCGTATTCGGAAGGTGCGTGGAAATATGGTACAAGGCTTGGTTGGGCAGGACGCGGAACAGGGGGAGTGATTGCGTATTTCCTTCCGCCCGGCGCCATTCAATCAGTTGCTGCAACAGCTCGGGGTGGGGCACGTTCTCCTTACTGAGCTTTGAGGTTGTTGGGGCGGCCGGGGCTGATGGCTGCTGCTTGAAATCCAGCATGGCATCTGTTTTCGCCCGGAGCAAGTCAGTAGGGGAGAAGCCGGAAGCGGTCCTGGTCAGCCCTTTCAGTTTGATGAAAACCTCCTCCTGAAGTTGCTCCATTGCTTCCTGCAGGGCCTCTTCGGTTTTTTGGTTGTCGGTTTCAACCCTTATGCCTTTCAGCGGCTCCAGCACTGAGGCTTTCAGCTGGCTGGCAAACCAGGCTGCTGCCTGTTTGGTACGGTCCTGAAGGGCCTCGTTCTCAGCCGGCATGCCCCCCTCCCGGAAGAAGCCCTGCAACTGAGCCTGAAAACGCTGCCCCACCGGATAAAGCTTCTGCTCTGCAAATGTCCAGATTTCCTGAAAAGGCTCAACCGCACCTGGCAGCAATTTGTGTTCATGCTCCAATAGTACCCGTTGGGCTCGCTGCATGCGCTTTTTCAACGTCCGGAAGTCGAACAGCTCCAGCAGCATGGATTGCTGAAAAGCCACTTTGGCTTCCTGCAATTTGGATTCATCCGGCGCATTGCGTTCTGCCTCATCAGAAAACTGCTGCACTTTGGTGTCCGTTCTGACGCTGGAACTCCGGATGCGCGATCGCAGCACAATGCCTTCAAAAGTCTTGCAGCGGCTCAGCGCCACGTAGACCTGCCCATGGGCAAAAGCCGCCTGCGCATCCAAAATCACCCGCTCAAAGGTCAGCCCCTGACTCTTATGGATGGTGATAGCCCATGCCAGTCGTAGCGGATACTGCGTGAAAGTGCCAACGATATTTTCCTCCACTTCCTTCACCCGTTCGTTGAGCTTGTACTTGCGGTTGTGCCACTCTTCTAATCGTACGGTAATGTCCGATTCGTCGCCAGGACATTTTACTGTGATCCCTTCATCCTCATCAATGGCAATGACTTTTCCAATTTTGCCATTGTAATACTTGCGGTCAGCGCTGTTGTCATTTTTGATAAACATCACCTGCGCTCCCACTTTCAGGTGCAGCGCTTCGTCAGCCGGATAGGCGTGGGCTGGAAAGTCTCCGCTGATCTCCGCCCTGAACTGGTGCGTTTTGCCCGGAAGGGCCGACAATTGTTCTGCATTGATGGTGTTGGCGCTGTAGTTATGGGTTGTGAGGGTGATGTAATCGTCTTTGTCCGGCAACTGCTCTAGTGGTTGATACCGGCTGTTGAGGGTCTTCAGTACGGCTTCGTCTATTTGATTATTGCGGACTTTATTCAGCAGTTGGATAAAAGTGTCATCGGATTGCCGGTAGATATGCCTGAGCTGCACGGTAACCGGCTCGGTTTGCTGCAAGGCCTTGCTGCTGAAGAAAAAGGGCGTGTCGTAATGCATGCGCAGCAGCTCCCACTCTTCGTCCTTTACCACAGGAGGAAGCTGATGCAAATCTCCAATCATCAACAGTTGGACACCGCCAAAGGGTTGGTAGGGTGTCCGGTAGCGGCGCAGCACCTCGTCTATGCCATCAAGGACATCCGCCCGGACCATACTGATTTCATCGATAATGAGCAGATCCAAAGCCCGCAGCAGCCGTGCTTTCTTTCGGCTGAGCCGCCGGAACAGCCGGTTGTCCCGTTTATTCCCGGGCACAATAGGCCCGAAAGGCAATTGAAACAAGGAGTGAATCGTTTGCCCGCCCGCATTAATAGCCGCCACGCCGGTAGGGGCGACCACCGCCAGCCGTTTGGGTGGTTTGGCTTTGAGTGTTTTCAAAAAAGTCGTCTTGCCGGTACCGGCTTTGCCAGTCAGGAAAATGCATTTATTGGTATGGGATACGAATTCGCGTGCGAGTTCTAACTCGGGGTTGTGTCCCGCCTTCGTAGAACTAGGGCGGGCGAAGTGTGATTTTGCCATGGTTTTCCAGGGGTTGGTGATACAGAGAATAATTTACGCCCCTAAAAATACAATTTTTGTGTTTTAAATCAAAATTTCAAAACATAAAATTGATAAATGGAGGTTCTTTTGCTTAATATTCACTTCCCTGCTCCACCACGCCAACCCGGAAAGGATACCATTTGCAGGTCAAAGAATTGGTATGGCTAATGTATATGCAATAGGAAGTGGTCCCCAACCGGAATGTGTCAGCACGCTTAATAATTTTTTGCCCTGAGGGTAAGATTTCCCCGCCCCATGCGATAGGTTGATAAATGACTTCATCATTCAATCCTGTTCAACATGAAAACAACGCCAGGTTATCCAAGATTTGTGGCTTCTTCCTCCGCTTTCCGGTCCGTACGTTGTGTCCCCCCTCATACTGGCATTCCGGGCATTCGGGTTTGGCCCCTGCTTTGGGCAGAAGTGGTTGGATACGATCAGCATGCAGAAGTTGTTTAGCGGGCACGCCTTTTATCAACGTATTTTTTTTCAGAATATCTTAATCAAAATCGACTATCCATGAGAGCTTATTCAATTGCAATTTTTACGCTACTGTTATTCAGTAGCCATTCAGGTTTTACCCAAACTAACAATACTAAAAGCCCATTCAAGGATGTAATCGGGTACCAAAACGCTAAGAGCAACAAATTTGAAAAAATCACAGAAAGCCAGTTGCATAATTTTTGGCGCAACACCCTGGAAATTCCAAAGGATACAAAGTTTAAGAAGGCAGCCCTGAAAAAAATTGAGGGTACGAATTCAGACTACATGATATACGCTACCAGTGTGAAAGGCAATATCAACGTAGCATCAAAACTGGTAGCTTATAAAAATGGCTGGAGATTAACCGGAGAAACCTGCAAGTGCATCTCGAGTTGCACCTGGTCAGGGTGTGAGGTCATTGGAATGTGCCTGTGTACCGAATGCGAGTCAGGATGCAAAAAAGAACACTCGCAAACCAGCAAACTGTATACTTCACACTTTAAATCATGACCTCAGAGTTGCTAACATAGTCTAAGGCCTAATTGTAACAGCCTCTCTGTTTTTTATAACCCTGTAGAACCATAACCCTATGTTACTCAAGAAATGGCACCCCATTTTCATTGCCCTTGCTATGCTCTTTGTGCAGCAGACGAGCGGGCAAAACTACGCGCTTAGCTTAGCGCCTAATCAAGAGGACTTTGTCTTTTTGGACGTCAGCACCACTCCCTTAGCTGGCAACGCCAGCACCTTTACGGTAGAGTGCTGGTTCAACAATCAGAACACGATAACGGGGCCGTTCCGCAGGCTATATAGCTTCGGCGGCAACAACTCCCGTATTGAAGTGGGCGTTCAGGCTGGACAACTCGTTTACTTTTTCTTAGGATCAGGCGGCAATACTGGTGTAAACACAGTGATCCCCGTCTCCCCTAACACCTGGCACCATCTGGCGGTAGTAAAAAACGGTAATCAGGTTGATTTCTATCTCGATTGCACGCAGGTAGGCTCCACTGTATCCACCACCGGAATTACCTTTAACAATAGCTTTCTCCGCTTAGGGCGCTGGCCGGGCGGTGCTGCGGCAAATGCAGACTGGCACGGCTTGGTCGATGACTTCCGGCTTTGGCAAACCGCCCTTAGCCCTGCGGATATTTGCCTCCGGCAGTACTGCCCGCTTTCTTGCAATGAGGCGGGGCTGGTCGCGTATTGGGACTTTAATGATCCAGCGGTCGTAACCGGTGGCGATAATACGGGAATCACCCAGGTCCTGGACTGTTCTCCTAATGCCAATCATGGTACGCCATTCAACATGCTTCAAAACGGGCCAGTCAGCAACTGGGTCAATTCCACCGCCCCCCTCGTCTACCCCGCCCTGCACGATTTGGGCTTGGAAGTCCGGGACTACCCTTACCGCAGCAATCTGCTCACCAGCATTTGCAACGGCGACCCCGCCCACTTCTGCCTGGACGATAACGGTCAAACCCCTGGCCCTTACAGCAACGTCAGCGTACAGTGGGAGTCGTCAGATGATGGCGGTACGAGCTGGCAGCCAGTCACCTCCCCTTCTTTTATCGATTTTTGTTTTCCGGTAGCGCCGGGTGAGTTGACGCTACCTTGCAGCAGTAGCCCGGATGGCTTCGTAGACCGAACCTACCGGGCCGTAAGCACGGTGACCGGGCCTACCGGCGAGCAGTGCGAATACATCAGCGAGGAATATGACCTGCAAATCTGCTGCCCGATCAGCCCCGCTACCGTGATCCTTTCCCCTCCCGACCCCTACTGCGAGGGCGAAACGGAGACCTTTACCGCTACCCTCAATTCACCGGACCCCTTTGTGCAAACTCCAGGGCCGAATGTCACCATCGACTGGTACTACGTTGACCCCATCGCCGGCACGCGCACGCTCATTGGCAGTGGTAGCCCCAGCGTTACGCATACGGTCACCTTTCCGCAGGTGCCGGGGGTGACAGATTTCTGCTTTGAGGCGGAAGTGGCCAACTGCAACGACAAAATGGAGACCTTTTCCGCATGTGTTTCCGTTGATCCAGAGCCGGTCTGCGGCACTATAGCGGGTTGCCCTCTGGGTGCACCCACCAATCTAACCCTGATCGACCCTAACCCAGCCCATCTTGTCTACGAAATCTGCCCGGATAACGATGCTATATTGTGTCAGGATGTTTCCTTTGACGATTGCATCCCGCAGTGGCAGTACACCTTCACCGACCCAAACATAGCGTCCCCATCTGACTGGGTCAATATGGGGCTGAGCAACACCACCCAGAATACGAATATCCTGCCCAGCCACCTCTGGCCGTTGGGGCAAACTTCCATCTACTATCGTATACAGTGCAACCCGCTCTCTAACCCTTCCGGATGCGAGCCCTGCTTTAGTAATATTGTAGAGATCACGCTGATACAGGCACCGGCACCGCCTGCCATTTCCGGCCCTATGCAGGTTTGTTTGGAGGACCTACCCGTTACCCTTTCGGTAAATAGCCCGGTGGCAGGCCTCACCTACACCTGGCTGTACGAAGGCTTGGTCATCGGCAACGGCAACTCTATCTCCGCTACCAACGGCGGCTGCTACTGGCTGGAAGCCAGCAATGGTTGCCAGGTCACAGAGGGCCCGCCTTTCTGCCTGGAAGTCTGCGAGACCATCGCCCGCCTAAGCTGCCCGCTCCCGCCCAATGCCTGTGCGACGCCGGGTGAGCCGATTACGATTACCGCCTGCGATTCGGAGAACACCTGCTCCGGTATGGCTGGGCTGCTCTTTGAGTGGTTCGTTGATGGCGTGTCACAGGGTACTGCCAGCAGTGTGTGCGACTTTACGCATACGCCAGCTACCAGTGGCACGACCTACAAAGTCGTAGTGACGGACCCGGCTACCGGCTGTATGGACATGATCGAGCAGACGGTGATTCCTTGTGACGCTAATTAATTAAACACGAATGAAAACAGCTACTCAAAATGAGTCAGCCATCCAAAAAACAAAACAACCATGAGATATTATATTTTTCTATTGGCGATACTGTGGAGTACGGCAGGTTTTAGTCAAAGCCCTTGTTTTTGTCAGGTAGAGTTAGTTCCCCAAAGTGATTGCTGCGTGAATATTGTCGCTTCCTGGTCCGCTTCCTGCAATACTACCCAAGCACAGGCTAATCATGTTTTGATCAATACTGCTTTTGCAGCTCCTTTTACAGGGGAAGTTAAGTTTTTTGACTTGTATTATTCACAATTATCAGGTACGCTGAGTGTGGGGAACACCCTGTTGGACATCAATTCTACCGTGAATATTGCAACGCTGCAGCCTTTAGGGCAAGATATTGTATTGGGTTCCCTTTGCTATGAAAATGTCAATAGTACTGTGGTGACCAATGAAATCAGCATGGACAATAACGGTATCAGCTCTTGCACGGGCGCAAGTGAAGTGCCCGTCACCTGTATTCCTTCTCAACCGTGGAACAAAATATACGGAGACGCCAACGACAACACCCCCACTAAAGTGAAAGCCTTTGGAGATGGCGTCTATGTAGTGGGTGCAATATCTTTAAGTGGCGTCAAGTACGGTACGCTTTCTAAATTCGACATTACAGATGGCAGCCTGCTTTGGCACTTTCAGCACGACGTGCCCAGTTTGTTTTATGATGTGGAATACAGCCCTCGGGTACAGGAAGTTATAGTGGTAGGTGCCACGGAGGCGAATCCGCCAACGGGTGCCCCATTTGATAACAAATCCCTTATCATGCGCCGCCGTGCCAGCGATGGGACAATGCCGCTGGGAGGACTCAAGGAGTACGACCATCCCGGCAGGGAGTTTTTCGAGGTGATCAAGCGCCATCCTTTTCCAGAGGATCCGCTATTTCCGTTTTACGTGCTGGGGAGAGAAAATCCAGCTTCAAATTCTCCCTCTGGTTCTGATCAAGTAATCGCCTACAATTTCAACCGGAACTTAGCAGAAAGCTGGAACAAGCGCTACGTTGAAAACGGCGGTGTTGAGATAGAAGGATATCGGGGCATTGTCCCACTAAGGGATGGCGATTTGCTGCTGCTTGGCAACGGCTCTATCGCCAATGAAGGCGCTGTCATAAAAGTAGATGGTAGAAAGGGCGATTGGCTCGATAGTTGGTACCATCCCGATGGAATTGATTGGTACGATGGCGTGCATCTTCCCAATGGCATGGTTGTACTGTCTGGTACTAGATTTAGTTCAGACGAAGCTATTGTGATGGCCGTCAACCCAAGCAACATGGCACCTCTGAGCGGTTTGCTCTTTCCAAACCAAAGCACCTTTCGTGAAATTGGCTGGCATAGTGCCTCCAGCGGTGCAGGTACCACCGACTTATATCTACTCAGCCGGGAGAAAAACAATGCCCCTAACCGGAACATCCTTAATAAAGTCAGGTTGTCCGTTCTTCCGGGCACTGGCCCTTTTTTAAACGTGGACTACAGCCGCTACCTGGAAGATCAGGAGTTGTCCTTCAATAATCCCCGCTTACAGGTGGTGCCCAGCCGGGATGCTATTTTCTACGCGGACAATCGCACTTATAATCCCATTGTCTACGGTGGTGAAGATATGCTGGTCGGGTCTTATGATCTTAACCTTAGCTCTGACTGTGTACAAAGCCTGAACAGCCCAGCACAAAATTACAGTATCAGTCCGACTAACTTTGGTATGTCGAGTACGGATATAAATATTAACCCAGTCGACCAAGGTACACAAGGTCCGCCTTTAGGCTACGAGTGTACTAACTTCTGCTCCAACTGCACGGCCGACTTCACCTGGACCTCCGACTGCTGCGAGCTGAACCTCATGGGCAGCGCTACGGGTACAGGCCCTTTTACCTTCGAGTGGGACTTTTTGTGCGATGGGTCAGTTGATGCTACAGGCAACAGCGCCACGCTTCCTAACCTGCCTGTTGGCCCCAATGTACTCTGTCTTAAAATCACCGATGCCACAGGCTGCATGGCAACGGTGCAGCAAACCGTAACCGTGGCCGGCGATAACACCCCGCCGGTCATCAACTGCCCGGGCAACATCACTTTACCAACCGATCCGGGTGAGTGTTTCGCCACTTACAGTATCCCCATGCTTACAGCGACTGATGACTGCGATGACCAATTATTTGTCAGTTGCTCTTTGTCTGGAGTGACTACTGCGCCCATTGGCCCCGAAAACGAATTGCCAAAGGGTGTCACAACGGTTAACTGCGCAACGGAAGATGACAAGGGCAACTTCGCCAGTTGTACTTATGACATCACAGTAGTGGATCAGGAGCCACCCGTCATCACCTGCCCAAATGCAATCAGCACCAGCGTAGCGGCATGCGCCGGGGGCATCAGCGTACAGTTTCCTGATCCTACAGTCACCGATAATTGCCCAATGGCGAGCTGGGTTTACAGCCGTCAGAGCGGAGATTTTTTCCCCTGTGGCACGACTACGGTCACAGCTACAGCCACCGATATGGGGGGTAATCAAAGCACCTGCAACTTCCCAATTACGGTGGACTGCGTGTGTGCAGAAGTGGGCGGCGAAACCATAAACTGTACAGACGTGGATGATCAGTTTGCCTTCTCCGTGAGCGTGAACGACCTGACCGGCAGCGGTACCAATGGCTGTACGGTCAGCGTGAGCAGCCCGCAGAGTGGCATTACCATCAGCGGGGTAACAACGACTGGCTCCGGGCCGGGCTATACGGTCTCTGGATTGATTGATGTGGCAGCACCACCTATGCCCAACAACATCACCATCGTGGTAAGTGTAAGCTGTGTGTGCCCGGACGGTACAGTGCATGATTGCGATTTCCCCATTACACTACAGACGCCTTGTTGCAAGGATATCTCCGTAGACCCACAGGAGGTTTGTGAAAATGGGCCAGCCGTACAAATCCCGCTGGTAGGCTGCGGCAACCTGTACGACGTACAGCAGGTCCGCTGGTACGTAGCGGATGCCCCCTGCCCGCCGGCAAGTTGGGGGCCACCGCTGCAGGTGACCAACGGCTGTGCGCCGCTGACGCTTTCTCCACAGTTCCACGACGGAGACATTTGTGTGTATGCGGAGGTAGACATGGGTCCAGATGCCGGGCCTTGCACTATGCTGACTTCCAATATCGCGACCATTAACCTGTGCCCGCCGATCAGCTGTAACTTATCAGGTGGCCGGGCCTACTGCTATACCGGTAGCCCAATCACGCCTTCTTCACTATCGCTGTCGCTTATCCCTCCTATGCCGGATTGCAGCTACACGATCGAGTGGTTTGACCCAAATGGTAACCTGATTCCATCAGCTACAGGCATGGCGAACTACCAGCCGCCTGCATTGGACTTCACCTTGCCGAATACAGAATGCTCACAATCGTATACGTACACTGCGAAAGTCACGAGTGTATGCGGAGAGCAAAGCTGCAGCGCCACCTTCCGCCTGGACAATGAAGATGCACCCGTAGGGACGCTCAACCTGCTGCCACCGGACGTTAACCCGCTCTGTTATGGTGAAGATGCAGTACTGGAGTACATTCCAGAGTGCGCAGGTGATCCGGAACGCTGGGATTGGTTTATCCGCCCGGATGCCGTACCAGGTTATACTCCGCTGCCTGGCAATGGCGACCGAAATCCACTGTACTACACGAACCGCCTGTATGAGGATACTTGGGTGAAAGTCGAAAAGACCAATGGGATATGCCCGACGGATGAGATTGAGTTCTTCCTCGATATCATCGACCCACTGACGATCAATAGCTTTACGGCGGATTACAGTCCTATATGTGCCCCTGCTTCGGTAGACCTGGAAGTGGATTTTGATCCGTCTCCTGCACCATCGGGCTGCACCTACACCATCTTTTGGTATCAAGGGGTCAACCTTATTCACACCTCTACCCATACCAGCTCGACGGCGATGTACACCTATACGCCGCCAGCCGGGGTAGGATTAGCAGGCAATTACTACTGCATCATTGAGAGCAGCTGCTGCCCGCAACGGGAGAGGAGCGAGGTAGTTGTGCTGGACCCACCGATGGAAGTGTACGCTGTTGGGCCTTGCTACCGCTGCAATTGCGATATCATTACACTCAATGGGATTGTGCTATATCCCATCCCTGGTTTTACCTGTACCTATCAATGGTACGATAATGGGGTAGCGATTCCAGGTGAAACAGCTCTGTCCTTAACTGTAGATCCGAGCTGGGACGGGCCCTTTACCTTTGAAGTGACTTGTACAGATGGAACGACGACCTGTACCCAATCGGATGTGTACACCTTGCAACAGTGCGGAAACTGCGTGGTCAACACGAAAGAAATAGCCAGGCTAAATGCAAAAGTATATCCGACTCCAACCTCAGATTTGCTGTATCTGGAACTGGACGAGCCAGTCCGTTTTGAAGTGATAGAGCTATTTGATGCTCAGGGCAAAAAAGTCTTGTCGTTATCAAATTCGTCTTCTGGCCACTTATTTGAGGTAGACCTATCCGGCTTACCGGCAGGTTCTTATACGATCAGAGCGATCAGTGCAGACCAAAAGATGCTGCTGGAGAAAGTCATTAAGCAGTAGCTTTAATTATACGTCGGGTGGCTGTATTAAGTCCCACCCGACGCAATTTCCAAAAAACTAGCATTAAACTCAAAGAATCATGGCTACCCTAAAGTTTAGACTATGTTTGGAGCTTACTCCTATTGCAAACCAAGGACTTATGAACCCCGCTGAAATGCGGGGCAGGCTCTGGCGTCATCTTTTTTAGCTTATTTGACCCTGACGATAAATGTCTGGATGTAAACACCCGCCAAACG